>VFZH01000056.1 GCA_016871255.1 Acidimicrobiia bacterium
ATGGTCGTACTGGGCGCCGTGGTGGCACCAGCCACGTTCGAGGCGCTGCCGGCACGGGAGCCCGAGACCGGACGCGCGCTGGCGGGCGCCGTCTTCGGCGCCTCGCTCCTGCGTTTCCACTGGGTGTCGTACGCGTGCGGGATCGTGACCGTCCTGGCGCTCGGCGCCATGGCCGCCCTCGGTCCGCGGCCGAAGGCGTTCGCCATCCGCCTCGCCATCGCGACGGCGATGCTCGGCGTGGCGGTGTATTCGGGCGTTGTCGTGCTCGGCGGCATCGATCGCGTGCAACGGGAGATCGGCCGCGGCGTCGCGGTCTCCTCCCTGCCCGCCACCGACGAGCGGCGTGTCCGTTTCGATCGCCTGCACGAGCTCTCAACCAGCCTGATGCTGGTCAACATCGGCGCCGCCCTCGTGCTGCTCGTGTGGCACGCCAGGGAGTGAAGCCGCCGGCCGCCCGAGTCGCCGCAACAATGTCTGCTATAGTCCGTTCGGTGCTGTCTGACGACATCGCGCAGGCGGTTCTGTCACGAGAAGAGGTCGCGCGCTACCTGCTCGGCGCCGATGGCACGCCCAGCGACCAGGCGCGCGAGCGGATCGAGGCCTACCTCGACGAGCTGAGGACCACGCAGCGCTACTCGATCTACAAGGCGCTGAAGCACCCGCTGTACCCGATCCTGCGCAAGATCGATCGCATCGGCGAGCACACGGCCGCGGTGAAGGATGCGGCACGGTCGGGCCGGATCGTCTACGCGTCGAACCACCGGAGCCACACCGACTACCTGGCGGAGCCGCTCGTGCTGGACGAAGCCGGCATCCGCCCGCCGATCATCGCGGCGGGGATCAACCTGTTCGGCGGTCCGCTCGGACTGCTGCACCGGCACGTCACCGGCGCGATCCCGATCCGGCGCAACGTGCGCGATCCGGCGTACCTGATCACGCTCAAGGCCTACGTGGCCGAGCTGCTCCGCCGGCACGACTTCTTCTTCTACCCGGAGGGGGGCAGAAGCTACAGCGGCGAGCTGAAGTCGCCGAAGACCGGGCTGTTCCACGCCGCGCTCCAGGCGGAGCAGCCGGGCATGGTGTTCGTGCCAACGGCCGTGGCCTACGACCTCGTGCTGGAGGACTTCGTGCTGGCGCGCCAGCGCATCAAGCGGTCCCAGCGCCCGTTCAGCCGCGAGCTGGCCGAGATGGTGCGTTACGCCGTCGGGTACCGCTCGCGCGCCATCGTGACGTTCGGCACGCCGATTCCGGCCGACAGCGTGGATGCCGGCTCGCGGCGCGCCGTGCTCGACCTCGCGCACGCCGTGATGGCGCAGATCGGCCGGCTGCAGAAGGTCGTGCCCACCGCCGTGGTCGCCGCCGGCATGCGGCCGTCGATCACACGCGGCGATCTCCGGTCGCGTGCGGACGCGATCATCGAGACGCTCGCCGCCTGGGGCGCCAACCTCGGCGTGCAGTCGGGCCGCGACGCGCTCGACGCCGGCATCGAGCCGCTCGCCCTGCGCGGCATCATCGTGGTGGACGGCGACCGGCTCCGGGTCAGGGATCGCAACGTGCTCCGGTACTACGCGCGGTCGCTCGATCACGCGCTGGCGCCGCGGTCGTCCCGCACGCATTAGCGCGCGTGCTCCACCAGACCACCAGAGCCCTCTTCGGCGCCCTGGCGGGCAGCGCCGCCGTCAAGCGCCTCGCGTCGCGCTACGGCATGGCCGGGCGCCGGGGCTTCGCGCGCCGCTTCATCGCAGGCGAAACGATCGACGAAGCGATCCGCGCCGCCCGCGATATCCAGGCGGCCGGCTTCCTCCTCACGCTCGACTACCTCGGCGAAAGCGTGTCCGAACCGGCCGCCGCCTCTGCGGCCGCGCGCGAGTACGTGCACCTGCTGGACGTCATCGCCGAGAGCGGCATCGAGCGCAACGTCTCGCTGAAGCTCACGCAGCTCGGCCTCGACATCGGCCGGGACGCGTGCCTCCGCAACCTGCGCACCGTCGTCGAACCCGCCGGCCGCCTGGGCTGCTTCGTCCGCGTGGACATGGAGGACTCGAGCCACACCCAGGCCACGCTCGACATCGTCCGCGAGCTCTGGCGCGACGGCGCCCGCCACGTCGGCATCGTGCTCCAGAGCTACCTGCGCCGGTCGGACGAGGACGTCCGGCAGGCGATCGCCGCAGGGATGCGCGTCCGCCTCGTCAAGGGCGCCTACCAGGAGCCGCCGTCGGTGGCGTGGCAGCGCTACGAAGACGTGTGCGACGCCTTCCTCCGCCAGATGCGCCTGCTGCTCGACGACGGGGTGTACCCCGCCATCGCCACGCACGATGAGGCGATGATCGAGGCCACGTGCGCGTACGCGCGGGAGAAACGGCTGGCGGCGGACCGGTTCGAGTTCCAGATGCTGTACGGCATCCGCCGCGATCTGCAGGCGTCACTCGTGAAGCGGGGCTACCGGCTCCGCGTGTACCTGCCGTTCGGCCGCCAGTGGTTTCCGTACTTCATGCGGCGGCTCGGGGAACGGCCGGCGAACATCGCGTCGGTCGTCCGGAGCCTGTTCCACGAGTCCCGGGCCAAGGGCTCATCCCTTTCCGACTAGTGCTGCGACCGCGACGTCGTGCCCCGCCCGCAGGGCGGGCCGGCTTCAGCCGGCCCGCCCCTTCACAACGTCGCTGTGGACGAGCACTGCGCAGCCGAGGTACAGGAGTTCCAGCCACCCGATGGCCTGGAAGATCCCGGCCCCCAGCATCACGTAGAACCCGACCGGCACGAACATCGGGACGAACAGCAGGTACATGGCGAGGTGCGCGCCGCGCGACGCCGCCATCGCGGCCACGAGCGCCGCCACCATCATCAACCCGCCGATGAGCTGTGTCTCCTCCCGGGGAGGGGCGTACGGGTTCCGGAAGGCGAAGACCGCCCAGAGGGTCGCCACGCCCAGGGCCGCCGCGACGCCGGCCACTCGACCGAAGGTGCCGGCGCGCATGTCCGGAAAACCGCGGCTCAGTGCTTCCAGTCCGCGATGAAGATGTTCGTGTCCCCCTCTTTCGCCGCGTTCCGGTTCGACGCAAACACCAGCGTCGAGCCGTCGGGGGAGAACATCGGGAAGCTGTCGAACGTGGGGTTCCAGGTCACGCGCTCGAGCCCGGTGCCGTCCACGTTGATCAGGTAGAGGTCGAAGTCGCGCCCCTTCGGGTCGTGATGGTTCGACGCGAAGATGATCCGCTTCCCGTCCGGATGGAAGTAGGGCGCGAAGGCGGCGTTGCCGAGCGAGGTCACCTGCCGCAGGTTGGAGCCGTCGCTGTGCATGACGAACACCTCCAGCGAGGTCGGCCGCCACAACCCCTCCTTCAGCAGGCTCCGGTAGTCGCTCAGCTCCGCGCCGGTTTCCGTGCGGCCGCGAAAGACGATCTGGCTGCCGTCGGGCGAGAAGAACGGCCCGCCATCCGGACCGGGGCGATTGGTGAGCCGCCGCACGCCCGAGCCGTCCTCGTTCATGGAGTAGATCTCCATGTCGCCGTCGCGGACCGACGTGAAGACGATCCGCCCGTCCGGCCCCACGGTCGCCTCGGCATCGTAGCCCTCCGTGCTCGTCAGCCGCTGGAGGCCTGAGCCGTCCGGGTTCGCCCGGAAGATGTCGTAGCTCGGGTAGATCGGCCAGACGTAGCCGCGCGCGTAGCTGGGCGCCGGCGGGCAGGTCTCGCCGCCCAGGTGGGTGGAGGCGTACACCACGCCTTTCCCGTCGCGCGTGTAGAAGCCGCAGGTCGTGCGTCCGCCGGACAGACTGAGACGCCGGACGTCGCTCCCATCGGTGCGCATCGTGTAGATCTGGTCGCACGCCGTGTCGGGAGGCCGATGCGCCTGGAAGATCAGCCGCGTGCCGTCCGGCGAGAAGTAGGCTTCCGCGTTTTCGCCCCCGAAGGTGAGCTGCCGGATGTTCGACAGGTGCTGCTCTTCGCCAGGCCGGAGGCCGCCGGGACCAGACTGCGGGGACTGCCCGGTGACCAGCATGGTGGCCAGCGCCACGCATGCGGCGGACAATAGAAGCTGGTTGCACAGCCCGGAGTGCCCTTCACGTCGATGTCTCATGGTCACCGTTCGCTCCTGTCGCCCACCAGCCTAGTAGCTCCCGCAGCGGCTCGCAACATCGCCACCGCCGTCCGTGGCGCCGGCGGCCGGGCGCTGGTGGTCGGCGGCTGGGTGCGGAACGCCCTGCTCGGCGCCGCGACCAGCGACGTGGACCTGGAGGTCTTCGGGATCCCGCAGGAGCGCCTGCCCGGACTGCTGGCCGGGTTCGGGCGCGTCGAAGCGGTCGGGCGCAGCTTCCCCGTGTACAAGGTCGTGCCGGCCGGCGGCGGCCACGAGAGCGCCATCGACGTGGCGCTGCCGAGGCGCGAGTCGAAGTCGGGACGCGGCCATACGGCGTTCGACGTCCAGGGCGACCCGGCGATGTCGGTCGCCGACGCCGCCCGGCGGCGGGACTTCACGATCAACGCCATCTCGTTCGATCCGTTGAGCGGCGAGATCGTGGACCCGTGTGGTGGACGCGCGGATCTCGAACGGGGCGTGCTGCAAGCGGTGGATCCGTCCACGTTCGGCGACGACAGCCTGCGTGTGCTGCGCGCCGTGCAGTTCGCCGCGCGGTTCGATCTGGAGCTCGATCCGGCGACCGAGGCGCTCTGCGCGCGCGTGCCGCTCGACGACCTGCCCGCCGAGCGCATCTGGGGCGAGTTCGAGAAGCTGCTGTCGGCGCCGAAGCCGTCACACGGCTTCCAGCTCGCGCACCGGCTCGGCGTGATCGAGCGCGTGCTGCCGGAGCTCCTGACGCTGGTGGGCTGTCCGCAGGAGCCCGAGTGGCATCCGGAGGGTGACGTGTGGACGCACACGCTGCTGGTGGTCGATCAGGCGCGGCTGCAGAGCGCCGACCTCCCGCGGCCGGAGCGGATCGCCGTGATGCTGGCCGCCGTGTGTCACGATCTCGGCAAGCCGTCCACGACCGCGGTGATCGAGGGCCGTATCCGCTCGCTGAACCACGAAGAGGCCGGCGTCGAGCCGACGCTCGGCGTGCTCGACCGGCTCAACGTGCACTCGATGGACGGCTACGACGTGCGCGCACAGACCGTCGGCCTGGTCGCGCACCACCTGAAGCCGGGGATGCTCCACAAGGCGCCGCGCGTCGGCGACGGCGCGTTCCGCCGGCTGGCACAGAAGGTGGACCTGGAGCTGCTCGCGCGGCTCTCGCGCGCCGACTGCCTGGGACGCACCGGGACGTTCGACTGCTCCGCGATGGACTGGTTCGTCGAGCGTGCGCGATCGATCGGCGTGAACCGATCGGCGCCCGAGCCGCTGCTGCTGGGCCGGCACCTCCTCGACATGGGCCTGAAGCCGGGCCCGCGCATCGGCGAGATCCTCAGGACCGTCTACGAGCAGCAGCTCGATGGCGAGGTCGTGACGCTGGACGACGCGATCGCAGCCGGGCGACGCCTGCTGGAGCTGGACGCCTGACGCCACAGACCGGGGCGTCCCACACGAGCCCTCCAACCGCGTTCGCTACCTGACGTTCACGAGCCCTTCCGTCAGCTCGACGCTCGTCCCTGCCGGATCCGTGAGCAGCGCGTTGGCCGTCCCGCGGTCCGGGAACCGCGTGAACGGGCGTGTGAAGGCAATGCCCCGGCTCGCGAGCTCCCGGCAGAACGCTTCGAGGTTCTTCACCTCGAAGCCGATGTGATCGAGCGCCCGCCCGGGTGTCGCGGCCACCGGATCGGGCGAGCCGGACACGCGCAGGTTCACGCCCGGGAGCACGGCGGCCGCGAACGTGCCCTGCTGTTCCGGCCGTGCCTGAAACACCTTCACGTACCAGTCCCGCAACGCCTCCACCTGCGGTGTGGCGAAATGGACGTGGTCCAGCGTGATCGGGATCGCCTGCTTCTCGTCCTGCACGAACTCGACCTTGATGTCGTCCGGCGCCATCACGTAGGCGATGTGCACGGCCAGCTCGGGGTTGAACGCGATCTCGTCGGTCTTCAGGATCGCGGCGGGCACCTCGCCCTTCGTGATGATCGGATACCCGGCCGCCGACAGCGCGTCGAGCACCTTCCGCACGTCCGGCACGGTGAAGCCGACGTGGTTGACGCTCGACCCCTTCGTGCCGCCCGTCGGCGCTTTCTCGGTCAGGAACACGAACACGTTGTGGAACCGGAACACGTTGACCGGCGCCGAGCCGATCTTCTCGATCGGCACGCCGCCCAGGGCTCGCCAGAACTTCGAGTGCTCGGCGACGCTGGTGACGTTGAAGTGGTGGTGGCCGTAGACGACCGGACCGTCCTCGGCTGCGACGAGCTGGGCCGACGCCGGCGCGGCGATCGCCGAGAACCAGGCCGCCAGGAACACTCGAAGGACCGTGTTCATTCGGGGCTCCACAGGAAACCGGGGGAGTATAACCCGGAGGCCGATGGCGTAGACCGGGGCTGCAGAGGGGCGCAACGTGCGACCATGTGGCCGGACTGGTGGACGTGGGAGTGGAGCGAGCAACATGAAAGAGCCCTACCTGGAAGGTCACGTTCAGGCACGGACGCCCGGTCGCGGCGTACTGCTGCCTTCCGCGTGATCCAGGCGAGAAGAGCCGTGGGGCTACGCGGCTTCGCGGGCGGTGCGGAACTCTTCGAGCAGGCGGGCGACGTTGCCGGCCACCGAGCGCAGGCTCGGCACCCATCCCAGCGCCCGGGCGCGGGGGCTTCTGATCCGCTGGTCGAGCGCCAGCGCGTCGGCGTAGGGACCGAGCTTCAGGCGGGCTTCCTCGATCGGCACGCGCCGCACGTCGGGACGCGTCCGGACGTGTTCGGCGATCGCGTCCACGATCTCCTCGACCCGCTCGTCGGCTTCGTCGTTGGCGTGGTACACGCCGCTGGCGTCCTTGTGTGAGGCCAGCCGGACGTAGAGATCGGCCAGATCCCGGTCGTACACACACGGCCAGTGCTGCTTCCCCGTGCCGATCACCCGCACGAGGCCGTTGCCGGCTTCCTTGACCAGGTCCGCGATGATGCCCCGCGACCGGCCGTACACGATGCCCGGCCGGACGACGATGGTCCGGACGGCGCCGTCCGCCCCCGCCTCCAGCACCATGCGCTCGTGTTCGGGGCGCCAGGCCACGTGCGGCACCGGGTCCAGCTCGACGTCTTCCGCAGCCGGCCGGGTCGCCCGGCCGATCACCCAGACGCCCGACGTGTAGATGAAGAAGGGCGCCCCGCCGTTGCCGCCGCTCCGCCCGATGGTCCGGCGGCGCACGGCCGGCAGCAGCGCCTCGAGCGCCTCGCGGTCGGTCGCGTCCCCGCGCCTGGAGTGCTCGAGCGCCGTGTGAATCGTCCCGTCGCACGTCTCCGCGTGCGCCATGTAGGACGCTGGCTTCGCCAGCTCCCCCAGCACGGGCTGCACGCCCCGGCGCGCCAGCCGCTCCGCGCGCTCGGTATCGCGCACGAGTGCCGTCACCTGATGACCGGCTCGCAGCAACGCGTCGAGGACGGCGGAACCGATGTACCCGGTTCCGCCGGTCAGGAAGACCTTCATGATCGAGAGGGGGGTATTCTAGCTGATCGCTCCACGCGGTGATCCCGCTCACGCTGATCGCGACGCGCGTGTCGGGTCACACCGGACAGACTTGCGTCTAGGGCAAATGGCAAACCGCGAGACCCTCGTCGAATTCTTCCGTGACGTCAGCCGGCATCGCGGCGAGTTCCTCGTGTACGACGACGGCTACCGCCGCCGCAGTCACACGTACGACGCGGTCGCCCGGGCCGCGCGCGGGTTTGCCGCACGACTGCAGGCACACGGCGTGCGCAAGGACGACAAGGTCGTCTTCTGGGGCGAGAACCGGCCCGAGTGGATCGCCGCGTACTGGGGAGCGCTGCTGATCGGTGCCATCGTCGTCCCGGTGGACTACCGCTCGTCGCTGCCGTTCGTGGCTCGCGTCCGCGAGCTGGTGGAGGCGCGGGTCGTCCTCACCGGCGACGACGTGCGGATCGCCGGGGACGAGGGGGTGTTCGGCGCAGCGCAACGCTGGCGGCTCGGGGAATTCGACTGGACTGCCGACGGGAACTGGCCGGACGTCGCACTCAGCCGCGACGACATCACGCAGATCGTGTTCACGTCGGGCGCCACGGGCGAGCCGAAGGGGGTGGTCATCCGCCACCGGAACATCCTGGCCAACATCACCCCTGTCGAGCGTGAGATCGCGAAGTACCGGCGCTACGCGAAGCCGTTCAGCCCGCTGCGGTTCCTCAACCTGCTGCCCCTGAGCCACCTGTTCGGCCAGTCGATGGCGACGAGCGTGCCGGCGATGCTGGGCGGCACGGTGGTGTTCACGCGCAGCCTCAACCCGCACGACGTCGTGGAGATCATCCGCGCACGCCGCATCTCGGTCCTCGTGTGCGTGCCGAAGATGCTGGACGTGCTGCGCGCCCACGCCCGGGCGACGTGGCCGGACACCCGGACGATCGAGAAGCTGCCGATCCCCGGCCGCTGGTGGCGGTACCGGCGCGTCCACCGGGCGTTCGGCCTCAAGTTCTGGGCGTTCGTGGTCGGGGCCGCGCCACTCGACCCGGAGCTGGAGGCGTACTGGCGGGGGCTGGGGTTCCTGGTCGTGCAGGGCTACGGTCTGACCGAAACCGCGCCGATCGTCACGCTCAATCACCCGTTCCGCACGAGTTCCGGATCGGTCGGCACACCCATCGCCGGCGTGGAAGTCCGGGTCGCGGAGGACGGCGAGATCCTGGTGCGCGGCGAGAACGTGACGTCCGGGTACTACGAGTCCCCCCACTCGCCCCACGCGGCTCCCTCCGGCGGCGCTGCGCTCGACGCGGACGGGTGGCTGCACACCGGCGACATCGGCGAGCGCGACGAGGCGGGCCGCATCTTCATCAAGGGCCGCAAGAAGGAGATGATCGTCACGCCCGAGGGCCTCAACGTCTTTCCGGAAGACGTCGAGCGGGTCCTCGATTCGCTGCCGGGCGTGCGCGAGTCGGCCGCGGTCGGCGTGACCACCGGCAGCGAGGAGCGCGTCCACGCGGTGCTGGTCGTCGAGCCGGGCACGGAGGTGGACCAGGTCGCCAGGGACGCGAACGCGCGCCTGCAGGACCACCAGCGGATCCGCGGCGTGTCGGTCTGGCCGTCGGACGCGCTGCCGAGGACCGAAGGCACGCGCAAGCTGAAGCGCCGGGAGGTGCGCGACTGGGTGGTGTCGGGCCGGCCACCCGAGACGGTGCCGTCCGGCGATCCGCTCGACAGCATCCTCGCCCGCTTCGCGCGCGGCCGGGCCCTCGATCCGCAGACGTCGCTCGACGAGCTGGGCCTCTCCTCGCTCGAACGCGTGGAGCTGATGGTCGCGCTCGAGGATCGCTTCCAGAGGCGGCTCGACGAGAGCCGCTTCTCGGCAGGACTGAACGTCGCGGATCTCCAGCAGCTGGTGACCACGGGCGGCGCCTCCCAGGACACCACCCCACCGGTGGCGTTTCCGAGCTGGAACCGAACGGCGCCCGTCCGGCTGCTCCGGCGGCTGTCGCTCGCGACCTGGATCCTGCCGCTCGCCCGGGTGTTCGCGTTTCTCCGCGTGTCGGGTCTCGAACACGTCCGCCGGCTGGACGGCCCCGTGCTCTTCGCCGCCAACCACCAGAGCCACATGGACGTGCCGGTCATCCTCCTAGCGCTGCCGGGCCGGGTGCGCGCGCGCGTCGCGCCTGCGATGGCGAAGGAGTTCTTCCGCGCCCACTTCTTCCCCGCCGATCACACGTGGCGGCAGCGGCTCACCAACTCGGTCAACTACTACCTGGCGGCGGGCTTCTTCAACGCCTTTCCGATTCCGCAGCGGGAAGCGGGCGCGCGGCACACGCTGCGCTACGTGGGCGAGCTGACGGGCAGCGGGTGGTCCGTGCTGATCTTCCCCGAGGGCGTGCGATCGGAGAGCGACGCCATCAGCACGTTCAGGGGCGGCGTCGGGATGATCGCCTCGCGCCTCGAGGTGCCGGTCGTGCCCGTCCGGCTGGTCGGCGTGAACCGCGTGCTGCACCCCAGGTGGAAGATGGCGAGGCCCGGACGCGTGGAGGTGCGCTTCGGCCGGCCGCTGCGCCTCGGCGGCGACGACTACGCCGCGCTGGCACGGCAGGTGGAAGACGCCGTCCGGGCGCTCTGACGGTTTGCTTTCGACGCCGAGTGTGGCACACTGCTTGCTACCAAGGGCTGAGGACACGGAACCCATTGAGCAAAGACGACCTGATCGACATGCAGGGCACCGTCGTGGCGGTGCACTCCGGCGGCCTCTACCGCGTGCAGTGTGATGCGGGGCACGAGGTGCTGGCGCAGTTGAGCGGACGGATGCGCCGCTTCCGCATCAAGGTCGTTCCCGGAGATCGGGTGACCGTCGGCGTATCGCCCTACGATCCGGTCCGGGGCATCATCACCTTCCGCGTGCGCTGAGCCCCCGCGCGCGGGTCCGGCCCGCGGGGCACGGTGCGATCGGGTGCGCGGCTGGGAACCGTCCGGTGCCCGTGCACGAAGGAGTTCAGACGAGTGAGTTTCGATCCGTCGATGCCGACGAGCGACAACCAGACGGCGCGCGACGGCACCCCGTCGCCGGATCCGGGAACCGACGTGTCGCCGGCCGTGGCGCGCTTCAGGGCGTGCCGGTGGTACCAGGCGCCGGAAGGGGGCCAGGGTGAGTACTGCACCCACCGTGAGGTGAAGCCGTACGCGGGCACCTCGGGCTTCGACGCCGAAGCGTGGTGCCCGGACTGCGAGCACTACAAGACCCGCCGGACACCCCGCAAGCGCGATCCGGACGAGTACTCGTACTGAGCGAAGCGTCAGGGATCCGAGAACTCCTTCGCCAGTTCGACCCACTCCCCGTCCGGCGCGAGCTGCTGGTACCGGCGCCAGTGCGGCCGCGCCTCCGCAGACAGACCCGCCTTTTCGAGCGACACGGCCAGATAGAAGTGCGCCTCGGCGTAACCCGGGTTCAGGCGCAGCGCTTCCTGATAACAGGCCTGCGCGGACCGGTAGCGTCCCAGGTCGTGGAAGATGTTCCCGAGGTTGTAGTGCGCCTCGAACACGTCCGGTTCCAGCGAGCGCGCGCGTTCGTACAACGCCTGCGCCTCGGCGATCTCGTCCCGGGCGTAGTGCAGGTTCGCGAGGTTGATCAGCGCCGGCACGAGGTCCGGATCCACCACCAGGGCGCGCCGGTAGGCGGCGGCCGCCTCGTCCCGGTGCGCGGGGTCGCCATCGTCGAGCACCGAGGCCACCACGAAGTACTGCTCGGCGAGCGACGAGTGTTCGGCCGGCGGCGCGTTCATCAACGGCGCGAGCGGCAGGGGCGGCCGCGGCGTCAGCTGCACGACCTTCGCTGGATCGGCATCGAGCCGGAAGTCGAACGCGAGCTGCCCCGCCCGCGCCGCGAGCAGGCTGTCGATCGTCGCGCGGAACGTCGCGCCGCTCGCCAGTTCGGCCGCCGCCTGCCGGATCACCGCGACGTCGGGAAACGCATAGTACGTCTCGGCGTGCGTCCGGTGCGCCGCCCGGATCAGCCCCCACTTCTCGAGGTACCGCAGGCGCGCGTCGCCGAGCTGGGGGTAGCGCTCGAGCAGGTCGCGTCGAGCCTGGTACTGGCTCCTGAGCGCCGTTGGCGTCGGAAGCCCCGCCAGCGCACAGAAGGCGTCCTCGTCGAGCACGCGGATGCGTGACGCGCCCTCGCTGTTGATCTGCTCCACGCGGCGCAGCTTCGCGCCCGCCTCGGCACCCGACACGAACACGGTGACCCCGCCGCCGACGTCGTCGGCCACCACGGCGCCGAGCCGTTCGGCGAGCGCACGGGCTTCGCGGCGATCGAGGGTGAGCAGGCGCCCGCCGAACGCCAGCGTGTCACCCGACAACGGACCGCTGGAGGGTGCAGAGTGCGGGGCAGCCACGGTGTCGCCCAATATAATGCCTGCGTTCCGCGCCGGTTGAACCGCATGCTGCTCGCTGCCGACGTCGGGGGAACCAAGACGCTGCTCGGGCTCTTCGAGTCGTCGCCGCGGCGGCCGGTCCCGGTGTGTACGCGCACCTTCGAGACGGCCCGCTTCGCGTCGTTCGACGCCCTGCTCGACCGGTTCCTCGGCGATGCCGCGCCGCGGTCGCCGATCGAGGCGGCGGCCGCCGGTGTCGCCGGTCCCGTCGTCGGGGATCGGGCGCGACTGACGAACGTGCCCTGGGAGTTGAGCGCCGAAGACCTGCGCGCACGCTGCGGCGCGCGCCGTGCCAGGCTGGTGAACGACCTGGCCGCCATGGCCGCGAGCGTCGAGGTGCTCGGCGAGGACGAGCTGACATTCCTGCAGCGCGGTGAGCCGGATCCCGGCGGGAACGCCGTCGTGATCGCGGCGGGCACGGGGCTCGGACAGGCGTACCTGCACCGCGTGGACGGGCGTCTCGAGCCGGCCGCCTCGGAAGGGGGCCACGCCGACTTCCCCGCGCGCAGCGAGCGCGAGTTCGAGCTGGTCCGGCGCCTGCGGGCCCGGTTCGGACGGGCCGAGGTCGAGCAGGTGCTGAGCGGCCCGGGGCTCGTGCACCTGTTCGAGCTCACACACCCCGATGGGCGCTGTCCCGTTGCCGGGACCGAGCCGGATCCAGCCGACGTGACAGAGGCGGCGCTGGGAGAGACGTGCGGCGCCTGCGTTGACGCGCTGGAGATGTTCGTCTCGGCGTACGGATCGGAGGCGGGCAACCTCGCGCTGCGCGGGGTCGCGACCGCCGGCGTCTTCGTGGGCGGCGGAATCGCGCCCCGCATCCTGCCGGCCCTGCGGCGCGGCGCCTTCCTCGCCGCCTTCACGGACAAGCCGCCGATGACGGCGCTCCTCGCCCGCATGCCCGTGGCCGTCATCCGCGATCCCGGGGCCGCACTGCTCGGTGCGGCCGTGACGGCCTCACGCCTGTAGACTCCCGGAGACGACAACCCTGCCGGCCCGGCGGGCGCGTTTCGCGCCACCGCACGCTTGGGGCCCTGGCCGGAACAAGGTTGCCCTCTCGGCCGACGAGGCATCCCGCCTCGCGGCGTGGCTCGTCGGCCACAGGCACTCGGCGTGCTCCCTCCTCGCGCCTGGCGATCCGGGCGCCTCGCCGCCCAGGAGTCGGCAACCCTGTTCCGGCCAGGGCCCTTACGAACATAATGGGGCATGCAGACAGACGCCCCCGAGCAGTGGCGCAAGGAACTCGATCGCGGCCTCCAGCGGATGAAGAACTTCACCTCGCTGGTCATGGACCGCAGCGAGCCCGCCGTCGGCTGCACGCCGCGCCGCGAGGTGTACCGCAAGCACAAGGCCCGGCTCTATCGCTACGGCACCGGGGGCTCGCATCGGACGCCGATCCTCTTCGTGCCGAACCTCGGCATCAGCCGTCCCTACATCTTCGACCTCCAGCCGAACGCCAGCTTCGTCGAGTACATGGTGGGTCAGGGGTTCGACTTCTACCTGCTGGACTGGGGAGTGTTCGGGCCGGAAGACGACCACATGACGCTCGAGGACTGCGTCGTGCGCATCCTCCCCAGGGTGGCCCGGAAGGTGCTGCAGGCGTCGGGCGCCGACGACCTGAACATCCTGGGCTACTGCATGGGCGCGCCGCTGTCGGCCTGCTTCATCGCCACCCACCCGGAGATGCCGGTTCGCTCGTTCGTGAACATGGCCGGGCCGATCGACTTCTCGAAGGGGGGCATGTTCCGGCTCTGGCTCGACCCGCGCTACTTCGACGCCGACAAGCTGGTGGACACGCTCGGCACGGTGCCGTCCGAGCTGATCCAGGCCGGCTTCAAGATGCTGAAGCCCACCATGGACACGGCGACGGGGCTGGCCCTCTGGTGGAACCTCTGGAACGACGACTACGTGAAGGGCTTCAAGGCGCTCAACAAGTGGGCGAACGAGTACGTCGGCTTCCCGGGCGGCTTCTTCCGCCAGTGGGTGAAGGACTTCTACCAGCAGAACCGGATGTTCGCCGGCGACCTCACGCTCGGCGGCCGAGTGGTGGACCTCCAGTCGATCACCTGTCCCGTCCTCGTGGTTGGCGCCAGGCAGGACTACATCGTGCCGCCCGACTGCGCCCAGGCCCTCACGTCGGCCGTCGGCAGCACGGACACGAGCTACCTGGAACTCCCAGGGGGGCACATCTCGCTCATCGCCGGACGGAGCGCCTCGGTACACTGCTGGCCCAGGGTGTCGGGCTGGCTCGCGGAGCGCTCGGCCGCCTGATCCCTCGAAGCGCGACGGAGGACGACATGACCGCACAGCCGTCACCGCAGGAGCTCTTCGACGTGTGGAAGAAGCAGATGGAAGACGGCGCCCGGATCTGGGCGCAGATGATGGGCACGCCCGGCGGGGCCACGGCGGCGGCCGCACCCGATCCGCTGAAGCTCTGGCGTCCCTTCATGGAGCAGGCGACGGAGGCCTGGGCGAAGCAGGCGGCGCAAGGCAAGGCCGGCGGGGGAATCAGCGAGGCCATGGCCGACGGCAAGGCCATGATCGATCAGTGGGTCGCCGCGTGGGACAAGCTCCTCTCGCAGGCGATGCAGTCCGAAGCGTTCGCGCAGGCGATGGGCACGCATCTGAACCAGTGGCTGAGCGCCCAGGGACCCGCACGCAAGGCCGCCGCGGAACAGACCGAAGGCACCCTGCAGGCGCTGGGCCTGCCGTCGCGCACGCAGGTCATCGGCATCGCGCGACAGCTGCTGGAAATCGACGATCGCCTCGAGGATCTCGAAGCCGCCGTGACCGCGCTTCGGGAGCGGCTCGAGGCCAGACCCCGGGACCGCGGCGCCAGGCGCGCGCCCGCGCGCGGCCGGTCCTCCACCAAGGTCACCACGGAGACGAAATGATCGGACGACCGATAGGAGAGCTCAGCGTCGGACAGACCGCTGAACTGACGCGTACGGTGACCCGCCAGATGATCAGCGATTTCGCCGGCACCGTCGGCGACCACAACCCGCTGCACGCCGACCCGGCGTTCGCGCGGAGCGTCAAGTTCGAGGAGCCGATCGCGCCGGGCGTGCTCACCGCCGGGCTGATCTCCGCGGCGATCGGCACGCTGCTGCCGGGCCCCGGCACGCTGTACCTGAGCCAGGAACTGAAGTTCCGCAGGCCCGTCTACCCCGGCGACACCATCACCGCCCGCGTGGAAGTCACCGAGCTCATGCCGCAGCGCAATCGCGTGAAGCTCTCCACGGTGTGCCTCAACCAGGACGGCGAAGACGTGCTGGTGGGCGAAGCCTGGGTCAAGCCGCCGAAGCAGCGCGTGGAGTACGCCGAAACGCCGGTTGACGAGGCGGGGGTGCCGACGGCGATGACGATGGCCACCTCGGCGCTGCAGTTGTGGACCGGGCTGGCCCACGCCACGCTGTCGTACTGGCAGCCGCCGGACGGCCGTCCGACGAACGGCGAACCGTCCGCTACATGAACAACCCGCCGTTGATCGACAGCTCCGTCCCCGTGATGTAGTCCGCGTCGGACGAGACCAGGTACACCACGGCGCGCGCGACGTCCGAGGCCTGGCCGAAGCGCTGCATCGGGATCGAGGCGATCAGCCGTTCCCGGACCTTCTCCGGAATCGTCTCGACCATCTCGGTCTCGATGAACCCGGGCGCGACGGCGTTGACCGTGATCCCCTTGGTGGCCACTTCCTTGGCCAGCGACTTGGTCATCGCCATCTGCCCCGCCTTGGACGCGGCGTAGTTGGCCTGCCCGAAGTTGCCGATCTGGCCGATGACCGACGTGATGTTGACGATGCGGCCGTACCGGCGCGCGATCATCTGATCGAGCACGGTCTTCGTGCAGTTGAAGACGCCGTCGAGGTTGATCGCCAGGACCTGCCGCCACGAGTCGGGGTCCATCTTCACGAAGCTCTTGTCCGACGTGATGCCGGCGTTGTTCACCAGGATGTCGAGGTGTCCGAAGGACTCGATCACCTTCGCGGTCATCCCGGCCGCGGACTCGAAGCGGCTGACGTCCGCCTGCACCGTCACGGCCTTCCGCCCCAGGCCGCGGATCGCCTGCGCCACCTCATCGGCCGGCCCGGATTTCGACAGATAGTTGATCGCGACGTCGGCGCCTTCCGACGCCAGGCCGAGCGCAATCGCGCGACCTATGCCCCGTGACCCGCCCGTGACCAGTGCCTTCCGACCCTGAAGCCTCATGCCGACCTCCGATCGCTCAGATGTCCGTCGTTGCCGGTTGAGACGCGATGACGCAGCGTGTTAGACTCCGCCGCCGTGGCCTACACCATCAAGCGCTATTCGAACCGGAAGATGTACGACCCGCAGACCAGCCGGTATGTCGCGCTCGACGACATCCGCCAGCTGATTCGCGACGGCGCCGAGGTCCGCGTGGAGGACGCCGCCACGGGCGAGGATCTCACCTCGCTGACGCTCACGCAGATTCTGCTCGAAACCGAACGTTCGCACCAGACGGCCGTGCCGTCGGCGCTGCTGCACCAGCTGATCAAGAACGGGGAAGCCTGGTACGGCTTCCTCGACCGCGTCCTGCGCACCATCCCGATGGGCCGGATTCCGGCCACGCCTCAGGACGTGGCCCGGCTCTGGACCGACTGGATGACTCAGGCCGGCGCGGCGCCGCCCCGGCCCGACCCGCAGCACGCCGCGGAGGCCGGTGACGATGTGGCGGACGTCGAGCGGGAGCTGACCACCCTGAAGGAACGGTTGCTCTCGCTCGAGCAGCGTCTGGCCCGGGAGCAGGACCGGGGCGGCACGCGCCGCCGCCAGGACCCGGGCTCCCGGAAACGCCGGTAGGGGGCTTAGGGCCCTGGCCGGAATAAGGTTGCCATCTCGGCCGACGAGGCATCCCGCCTCGCGGCGTTGCTCGTCGGTCACAGGCACCCGGCCTGCTCCCTCCTCGCGCCTGGCGATCCGGGCGCCTCGCCGCCCGAGAGTCGGCAACCGTATTCCGGCCAGGGCCCTTACGCCTGCTCCGGCGTGTAGAGCGCCTTGAGGCTGGCGCCGAGCGCCACCCACGTGCCCTGGATGTCCTTGGTCGCCCTGTCGGCCGACGCCTGGAGCCGCTCGGCCGAGCGCGTCACGGTCTCGGCGCTCGTCTCGATGAGCTTGAAGGCCGTCTGCGCGCCCTCGACGCCGTCCAGCACCGCGCGCTGATACGACACCACCGGGTCCTTGGGCAGGCTCTGGAACCGCGTCGCCTGCGCCAGGACGAACGACTGGCCGGACTTCACGGCGCCGAGCGTGGAACTCTGCAGGGCCGCGTACACCCCGACGCCTTCGGCGGCGGTGGTCGTGGTCAGATCCACCAGCTGACGGAGGACCTTCTGGTTGGCGTCGGCCACGAGCGAGAGGCCCTCGACGGCCCGGTTCGCGAACAGCTCGAACGTCTCTACGGTCGGAAGGGCGGTTGCCATGATCTCGTTCTCCTTCGATCAGACCCGGGCCCGAAGGCCCGTGCGGGGCAGGTGCGCCCCTGAACGAGAGCCAGTTTGACGCACCGCGTCGTCGATGTCAAGCCCTTTCTAACGCTCCGCGTTATGCGGCGGGAACGGCCGGTTTTCCGCTGATCGGGCCCGTCTCAGACGTGAGGCAGGGGTTCGGCGGCGAGCAACTGGTCGAGCCACAGGCTCGACAGCTTCTCCTGGACGGTGTTCTGGCGCAGCCGAGCGGCGAGGTTCGGGAAGTCCACGCGGTCCATCGGCTGGTCCTGGTTGAAGCAGGAGAAGACGAACCACTCCCTGCCCGTCTCCGGGTCCACGTGCTTCTGCAGACACTGCGCGCAGACCTCCTTCATCATGCACTGCATCGGCGAGTTGATGCTGGCGATGCCGACGTGTGAAGGCTGCAGGTGCGGGGCGAGGGCGCCGTGCCGCGCCGCCGTGACGGCGGCCATCATGCGGTCCGAGCCGATGGCGATGATGCGGCGGACGTCGGACAGCGGCACGAGGCGCTCGCCCAGGCCGCCTGCCGCGTAGGCGAGCATCGCCTGCACGATGTTGCCTCGGAAGTGCGCGTCCTGGGGGCGGCCCGGCTCGATGGCGGCCCCCATGTCGGTGCTCCAGATCACCTGGTCGGTCGCCGCTTCGATCTCTTCGCGCTTGAAGAGGTCCTCGCCCTTCTTGTAGCCGGCGAAGTACACGACGCGGTTGCCGTTGTCGGTGAGCGCCTTCGCAATCGAGAAGAGGACCGCGTTGCCGAGCCCGCCGCCGGCGAGCAGCACCGACTCGCCCGACGGGATCTCCGTCGGCGCGCCGGTCGGCCCCATGACGACGACCGGCTCGCCGGGCTGCAGGTACGCACAGAGGCGGCTCGACACGCCAAGCTCGAGCGCGATGAGCGACAGCAACCCCTGCTCGCGATCCACCCAGGCCCCCGTGAGCGCGACCCCTTCCATCAGGAGCGGCGTTGTGTGCCCGCCTGCGGTGGCGCGGCGCGCCAGCGTCTCGAAGTTCTGCAGCCGGTAGAACTGGCCCGGCTGGAAGTGCCGCGCCGCGGCCGGCGCCCGCACCACGACCTCCACGATCGTGTCGGTCAACCGCTCGACGCGCTCGACGCGCGCCAGCAGGTCCCGGTCCAGCTTCGCCGTCAACGCCACCCACGCCGCGTCGCGCTCGGCCTGACGCGCGGGGTCGAGGCGCGCCAACTCCTCGGCGAACAGCGCCACCACGTGCGGGTAGCCGTCCTTCGCCGAGGCCATCGCCTTGACGACGTTGCCCGCATACGCGGGGTGGTTGTCGCCGTAGTACGACACGAGCCGGCCGGCGCCGACCGCCGAGGTGAAGAACGCGCCGTCCTCCGGCTCGACGCCCCAGGTGTCGCCCTGCCGCACGGCGCGGTGGCCCTGGAAGAACTTCTTCCGCGTGTCGAGCTGGAAGCTGCCCGGGCGCTCCTTCTCGTAGGTGATGTTCGGGCTGGTGCCGGCGGCGACGAGCACCGACCGGGCCGGCAGCTCCACCTGGCCATCACCGCGATCGAAGATGACTGCGCGCACGTGGCCGCGCTCGTCTGGCACCGCTTCGACGGGGTTCAGGTTCTCGGCGAAGCCGATGCCCTCTTCGAGCGCCTTGATGATCTCCTCGTGGTTGAGCCGATAGGCCGGGGAGTCGACCATGCGCTTGCGGTAGGCGATCGTGACGCCGCCCCACCCGCGCACGAGGCGCACGAAGTCCGGCTGCTCTCCCGCAGCGGCGGCGCGGGCCCGCTCGGCGCGGACGGCGCGGCCGTGCGCCAGGAACTCGTCGAGCAGCTCCTGCTCCTCCGCGTCGAACGACCGGCGCAGTGACGCGTCCCCGGCCGCCTCGACCAGCGCGTCGTACCGCTCGAGTGTCTTCTCCACCTGCAGCGGGTAGTAGGCGAGCAGCTCCGTGGCCGTGTCGATCGCCGTGAGTCCGCCGCCGACCACGATGGCGGGCAGGCGCGCCTGGAGATTGGGCAGCGCGCCACGCTTGAAGGCGCCGGTCAGCTGGAGCGCCATCAGGAAGTCGCTCGCCTTGCGGACGCCCCGGATCAGGTTGTGCTTCATGTCGATGACCGTCGGGCGCCCGGCGCCCGCCGCGATCGCCACGTGGTCGAACCCGTGCTGCCAGGCGTCTTCGATCGGCAGCGTGCCGCCGAACCGGACGCCGCCGTAGATGCGCAGCCGGTCGCGCCGGGCGAGCGTGAGGTGCAGCAGCGTCAGGAAGTTCTTGTCCCACCGGACGGTGATGCCGTACTCCGACACGCCGCCGAAACCTTCGAGCACGCGCGCATCGAGCGGCTGGTACATCTCCGACCAGCGCTCGATCGGTGCGGGCGGCACGCCGTCGCCGCCCGTGAGGGCGGCGGGCAGCGGTTCGATCTTCAGGCCGTCCACGGCCACCACGCCGAAGCCTTCGTTGAGCAGGTAGTGCGCGAGCGTGTAGCCGGCCGGTCCGAGCCCCACGACCAGCACGTTCTTCCCGTTGTAGGGCAGCGTGTACGGCCGGCGTACGTTCAGCGGGTTCCAACGCGTCAGCAGGCCGTAGATCTCCACGCCCCACGGCAGGCGGAGGACGTCGGTGAGGACGCCCGTCTCGATCTGCGGGATGTTGACCGGGTCCTGCTTCTGGTAGATGCAGGCCTTCATGCAGTCGTTGCAGATCCGGTGGCCCGTGCCGGGGCACATCGGGTTGTCGATCGCGACGATGGCCAGCGCCCCGATGGGATCGCCTGCCTTGCGGACGGTGTGCATCTCGGAGATCTTCTCGTCCAGCGGACACCCGGCCAGCTCGATGCCGAGCGGGTTGGCCTGGACGCGGCCCTCCCTGTCGCGCGCGCCCTTCGTGCACGAATCCTTGTCGCGCTCGTGGCACAGCACGCAGTAGTGGATGTCGCTCAGCACGTCGCGTGTCTGCCACCGGGCGTCGGTCAGCCCGAAGCCGTCGCGCTTCCGCAGCCGCGCGTCGGGGCCGAGCATCGCTTCGGGGCGATCGGCCCAGGGACGCTGCACCTGGACGAGGTTGAAGTAGTCGAGCGTCTCGGGAAACCGGAAGATCACCCAGTCGCGGCAGCGCGGGTCGTGCGCCTTCGCGGCGCACCAGCGGCGCAGCGCCTCGATCTCGCGTGCGACGGCGGCCGCCTCCGCCCCGCCGCCGGACTTCGCCGCAGCCTCGCGGTCCATCAGGTCGCACCCCGCCTCGGCGAGCGCCGCCTCCCGGTCCAGGCCGGGCCGCCGGGCGATCAGGGCCGACACGATGGCCTCGTCGTCCGCCTCGAGCACCGCGTGCCGGCCGCCCTTGAGCAGCGGAAGCGCGCGGCGGCGCACGAAGTCGACCTTGAAGCGGAAGAGCACGTCGAGCGCGCGCGTGCCCGCCTCGACCTCTCGCGCTGCCTCGCCGACGTCGAACAGGCGCGCCACGAACCGGCCGACATGCGGCGCCATCCGCACGATGAGGTCCGACACCTCCACGGCGGAACGCGGCGCATCCGGCGCCGCGGCGTAGCCGGACCACTCGCGCCAGAGGTCCGGAGCCGCCGCCTCGACCTCGCGGCAGAACACCTCGTGCAGGGCACGCAGGCGATCCGGCGCGTGGAGGTCCGCATACGAGAAGCCGTCCGCGCCCAGCGGCATGGCGGCCGATGCTGCGCCATTCATGTGAGTTCGGGGGGGGATTCCAACCGTAAGCGAACTCGGCCGCACCCGTCAACGGCGGGGGGGCAGAGTGGGGCGAGTGGGGCGAGTGGGGCGAGTGGGCAGATCCGGGCGAGTGGGACGGAGGGTGCCTGCCCCGGGTCATGTGGCACTCTGCCTACTCGCCCCACTCGCCCCACTCGCCCCACTCGCCCTACTCGCCCTACTCGCCCTACTCGCCCCGTCTATAATCGTCGCCGTGGTCATCACGCTCAACGGCGAGCCGTACGTCCTGCCGTCGCCGCTCTCGATGACCGACCTGCTCGCCAGGCTGGAGATCGATCCGCGGCGCGTGGCCATCGAGCACAACCTCGCCATCATCCGGCGTGAGCTGTTCCCCGACACGCTCGTGGAAGACGGCGACCGCGTGGAGATCGTCAACTTCGTCGGCGGAGGCTGAGGGGCATTGACGATTGGTGATTGAGGATTGACGATTGAATTGAGGATTGAGGATTGACGATTGAATTGAGGATTGAGGATTGACGATTGAATTGAGGATTGACGATTGAATTGAGGATTGGGGATTGACGATTGAATTGAGGATTGAAGATTGACGATTGAATTGAGGATTGAGGATTGAGGATTGCGTTGACGAATGGCGATTGACTGCTGCGTCGAGAACTGGCGATTGCATTGACGATCAAGGGGCGCGGTGACAGCCGCCGGAGTCAGCACAGTCCCCGATCGGCCCATTTGTCACTCGCCGATGCACTCACCAATCGTCGATCCCCGATCCTCGATGCAATCGTCAATCACCGGTCACCAGTCACCCATGTCATTGGTCATCGCCAACCGCACCTTCCGCTCGCGCCTGGTCGTCGGGACGGGCAGATACCCGTCGTTCGCCGTCATGGCCGCGGCGCACGCGGCCGCGGACGCGGACATGGTGACGGTCGCCGTCCGGCGCGTGAACCTGTCGGACCGCTCGCAGGAGTCGGTGCTGGACTACATCGACCGGGATCGCATCTTCATCCTGCCGAACACGGCCGGGTGCTACACGGCCGACGAGGCGGTGCGCACGGCGCGGCTGGCGCGCGAGGCGGGGCTCTCCAACTGGATCAAACTCGAGGTCATCGGCGACGAGGCCACGCTGTTCCCTGACAACGAGGCGCTGATCGCCGCCACCCACACGCTGGTCAAGGAGGGGTTCGTCGTGCTGCCCTACACGAACGACGACCCGATCGCCTGCCGCAAGCTGGAAGACGCCGGAGCCGCCGCGGTCATGCCGCTCGGCGCGCCGATCGGCTCGGGCCTCGGCATCCAGAACCCGAACACCCTCCGAATCATCCGCGAACGCACCCGCGTGCCGCTGATCGTCGACGCGGGTGTGGGCACGGCGTCCGATGCCGCCTTCGCCATGGAACTGGGCGCGGACGCCGTGCTGATGAACACGGCGATCGCGGGCGCGCAGGATCCGGTGGCCATGGCCGAGGCGATGCGCCATGCGGTCCTGGCCGGCCGGCTGGCCTACACGGCAGGCCGCATCCCGCGCCGGATGTACGCGACCGCGAGCAGCCCCGTGGAGGGCATGGTCGGTCGATGACCCGGCCGTCGCCGATTCCCGGTCCCGACCGGCGGCAGATCGACGCCCTCAACCGCCTGTACCTGATTCGGGCGGACGATCCCGATCGTCCCGGTTTCCGAGGCCGGCTCATCGGCACCCTCCGGCGGTTCATCCTGCGCCTCATCGGCCCGCTCGTCACGCGGCAGCAGGACTTCAACACCGCGCTGGTCGATCACCTGAACCGCGCCGACCGGGTCGCCAGCGAAGCGCACGACGCGAGCGCGCGGATGCTGGCATGGACCGACCAGACGTTCGGCGAGCTTCACGCGCACCTCGAAGACCGGTGGGGTGACATGGAACAGCGCCTCGCCGGCGTCGAGCGCCTGGCCGACGAGGTCCGCCGCCGCCACGAAGCCCTGGTCACCGGCGAGCTTCGCTCGCAGGCGGTCGTCGAACGCCTGGCCGGCGCCCACGAAGAGCTGAAGGCCTCGGTCGGCGTGCTCAACGTGGCCACGCAGAGCCTGCGCCGCGAGATCGAACGGGCGTCCGCCGCGTCCCCGCCTGCCGCCGCCCCCGCGCACGCCGCCGCCCCTGCGCCC
>VFZH01000057.1 GCA_016871255.1 Acidimicrobiia bacterium
GCCGCCGCGCGCCATCGTCGCGGCGAGCGAACGCGCGTCGTCGAGCAGCCGGCGCATGCCGGCGGCCGTGAAGCGGTCGGTCCGGTAGACCAGCTTCAGGTGCAGGCGCCGGCCGGGTGTGGCGTAGCAGGTCAGCGGGTAGTGCGTCCATTCGACCGAGTGGACGTCGCGTACGGCGAAGTCGCGGAGCGGAGCCGCGGCCAGCGACTCGCCGAGCGGGTAGTTCTCGAAGACGAGGATCGTCTCGAACAGCGGCAGGTCTCGAGAGACGTCGCTCCAGCCGTGGACGTCAACCAGGCGCGAAGTCTCGTGCTGGCTCATCGCTGCCTGGCGCGACTGCACGTCGCGCAGGAGTTCGGCGAGCGGTCCCGTGCCGCTGGTGTCCACCCTGAGCGGCAGCGTGTTGATGAACAGGCCGACCATCCGCTCCATGTCGGGGACGTCCGCCGGGCGGCCGCTCACGGTGACGCCGAAGACGACGTCGCGCCGGGAGCTGTAGGTGCCGACGAGCAGGCCCCAGAGCGTCTGCACGACGGTGTTGAGCGTGACGCGCGCGCCTCTCGCGAGCGCGGTCAACTCGGCCGTGAGCGCCTCGGGCAGGTCGAGATCCAGCTCGCGGAAACCGGCGGCGTCGATGCCGGCCGGACGGCGCAGGGCGATCTCGTTTGGTTCGGTGAAGCCGCCGAGCGCCGTGCGCCAGTAGGTGGCCGCCGCCCCGCGATCGCCGCGGGCGAGCCGCCGGATGACGCTGGTGTAGTCGGGCGCGGGGGGGAGCGCCGCCGGCGTGCGTTCGGACGCCTCCCGGTAGCACGTGATCACCTCCTCGAGGACGATCGGCAGCGACCAGCCGTCGAGAATCAGGTGGTGGTGCGTCCAGAGCAGGCGCCACTCGCGGTCGGACATCCGTACCACCGTCAGGCGCATCAGCGGCGCGCTGGCGGGATCGAACCCACGAACCCGGTCCTCCGCAAGCAGGTCCTCCCACGAGCGGCCGGGCGTGATACGCCAGTCGAGCCACTCGACGGGGCAGCCGGCTCGCGGCAGCACAGTCTGTGACGGGCGCGAGGCCTCGTCCAGCCGGAACGACGCGCGGAGCGCCGCGTGACGCGAGAGGACGCGGTTCCAGGCGTGCTCGAAGGCGGCCCGGTCCGGCTCGCCGTCGAGCGTGGCGACGATCTGCTGCACGTAGACGCCGCGCTGATCGTCGTCCAGTGCGTGGTAGAGCAGCCCTTCCTGCAGCGGCGACAGCGGCAGCCGCTCCTCGACGCCCGAGGCGACGAGCCGCGCGACGGCGTCGATGAAGCGACCGGCCACGGCAGCCACGGTCTCCCTGCGGAAGCGCGCCCGGCCGTACGTCCAGTCGGCGATCAGGCGCTGCCCTTCCAGGCGTGCGGACACGTCGATCAGGTACTGGCGCGGGTTCTCCGGCGCGCGGTCCAGGCCCGCCGGTTCGGGCGCCGCGGCGAAGCCACCCCGCGACAGGCCCTGATCGACGCGGCCCAGGTAGTTGAAGCTGATCTCTCTGGACGGCAGGTCGTCGCCCAGCAGGCCGAAATCGAGGCCGCGGGCAGGCATCTCCCGCCCGCTGCGGCTCAGCACAACCGGGACGATCGTCGTGAACCATCCGACGGTGCGTGACAGGTCGATGTCGTCGAAGAGATCCTCGCGGCCGTGCCCTTCGACGTCCACCCAGGCCTCGTCGCTGCCCATCCACGCCGTCAGCGCCTCGGCCAGCGCGTCGAGCAGGACGTCCACCGTCCGGGTCTGCAGCAGCTCCGGCGCCTCGAGCTCGACACGCACGCTCGCCGCATCGGCTTCGGTATCGTCGCCGTCGTCTGCCTCCACGATCAGGCGCGGCATCGGGCGGCCGCGCAGCCGATCCCGGTAGGCGGCGGACGGCGCGTGCGTCTGCAGCCGTTCGCTCCACGCGCGCACCGACGCCGTTGGCGCCGGCAGGGCGCGGCCGTCGTAGGCGGCGGCGAGGTCCTCCAGGAGGATCCGCCACGACACCGCGTCCACGACCAGGTGGTGGATCACGAGCAGGAGCCGGCGGCGCGGGGTGAGGAACGCCGCGCGCATGGTCGGGCCGTTCATGATGTCCAGGCTCGACTGGACCCGGGCCGCCTCCGCTTCGATGTCCGCCGAGGGGATGCGCTCGAACGGGATCGTGACCGGGCCCTCGTCGTAGTGCTGTCGCCACGTCGCGCCGTCCTGCGTGAACCTGAGCCGCAAGGCGTCGTGGTGCGCGGCGACCGTCTGCAGCGCAGCGGCGAAGCGCTCGAACGAGAAGTCGCCGGGCACGATGAGGAACGTCGACTGGTTCCAGTGGTTCCGGTTGATCAGCGGCCGCGCGAAGAACGCGCGCTGCATCGGCAGCAGCGGGACCTCTCCCGAAGGCCGGACCGGGGCCTCCACCGGGGCGGCGCGCTCCATCAACGGCGCGATCCGCCGGATGGTCTGGTGCTCGAGCATGGCGCGGGGCGAGAGCTTCCAGCCCGCGCGATGGAGCCGGCCGACGATCTGCAGGCTGAGGATCGAGTCGCCCCCGGCGTCGAAGAAGTTGTCGTCGATGCCGGCCTGCGGCAGGCCGAGCACGGCCTGCCAGGCGTCGGCAAGCCGCCGCTCGGCCTCCGTGGACGGTGCGGCGTGGGCCGCCCGTGCCGGGGCGAGCGAGCCGTCGGGCGCCGGCAGCGCGCGCCGGTCGATCTTGCCGCTGGGTGTGAGCGGCATGGCCGGCAGCGAGACGAACGCCGCCGGCACCATGGCGGCCGGAAGGCGCAGGCTCATGAACTCGCGGAGGTCGTCCACGGGCGCCCCGGTCACGTACGCCACGAGGCGCTGATCGGCGACCGCGGCGACGGCGTGCTGGACCGCCGGATGCGACGCCAGCACGGTCTCCACCTCGCCGAGCTCGATGCGATGGCCGCGGACCTTCACCTGGTCGTCGGCGCGGCCACGGAACTCCAGCGTGCCGTCACCGAGCCGCCGCGCGATGTCGCCCGTGCGGTACATCCGTCCGCCCGGCTCCGGGCCGAACGGATCGGCAACGAAGCTCGCGGCGGTCAGGCCGGGCCGGCGGTGGTACCCGCGCCCGAGCGCCAGGCCACCGAGGTACAGCTCGCCGTCAGTGCCGGACGGAACCGGCTGGAGCCACCGATCCAGCAGGTAGGCGCGGACGTTGCGAATGGGGAGGCCGATCGGCACGCTGTCGCCGCCCGGCCGCACCACGTGCGACGTCGCGTCGATCGTCGCTTCGGTCGGTCCGTACAGGTTGACGATCTCCGCGTGCGGCAGCGCGTCCCGGACCCGGCGGACGAGCGCCCCCGTCAGCGCCTCGCCGCCCACGAACACGCGCCGCAGCGAGTGGCAGCGCGCGAAGTCGGGCTGATCCAGCAGCACGTCGAGAAGCGCCGGCACCACCTGCAGGACCGTCAGCCGGTGCTCGCGGATGGTCTCGAGCAGGTACGCGGGATCCTGCACGCCGCCCGGGCGTGCCGCGTGCAGGGCCGCACCCGCCATGAGCGGCGCCCAGAACTCCCAGACCGACGCATCGAAGCTGAACGGCGTCTTCTGGAAGACCCGGTCGCTCGCGACGAGCGGATACACCTCCTGCATCCAGCGCATGTGGTTCACGATCGCCCGGTGCGGGATGAGCACGCCCTTCGGCTGCCCGGTGGAACCCGACGTGTACAGGGCGTAGGCCAGGTGCTCCGGACGAACGGCCACCGCCGGCGGGGTGTCGGGATGGCCGCTGAGGTCGCCGTCGATGTCGATCGCGTGGGCGACCGTCAGCCCGGCACCCACGGCGCCGCCACGGACGATCGCATGGGCGATGCCGCTGTCTTCGACCATCAGCGCCACGCGATGCGGCGGGTAGTCGGGATCGATCGGCAGGTAGGCCCCCCCGGCTTTCAGCACGGCCAGCAGCGCGACCACGCGCCCGACACCGGCTTCGAGCGCAACGCCCACCAGCACGTCGGGGCCCACGCCCGAGGCCCGGAGGGCGTGCGCGATCCGGTTCGAGCGGCGGTGCAGCTCGTCGTAGGAGAGCACCTCGTCGCCCGACCCCATGACGGCGGCCGCGGCCCCCCCATCCGCGACCAGCTCGTGGAGCAGCGCGGTCGCCGTGTCCGACACCGGTTCGACCCGACCCGGGCCGGCGAGCGCGCCCCGGGGCCATGCTTCGTCGGGGCGAGCAGCCATCGCGTCGAGGATGGCGGCGTACGCGCTGGCGTACGAGGCCATCTGCCCCTCATCGAGCTCCGCCGCGTCGTAGTCGAGCGAACCGGACAGGCGCGCGGGATCGCCCCACCAGCTGAAGTTCGCGGCGATCGTGAAGTTCGTCTCCTCGACGGCGTCGGCACCCAGGCTCTCGACGTCCGGCATGTTCCGCAACTGGTCGAAGACGTGGAAGTGGACGAAGTTGAAGTCGGTCTCGAACAGCGGCGCCCCGCCGCCGGCCTTCTGGATCTCGGCCAGGGGGAACCGGCGGTGCGGTGAGATCCGCTGCTCGGTCCGGAACGTCTCCCGAATCAGCTCCCTCCACGTGCCGGGCTCCAGGCGAAGACGGAAGGGGAGCGTGTTGAGGAACAGGCCGAGCATGCGGTCGCCGCCGCCTCGCTCCGGCCGCACGTTCGTCACGAGCCCGGTCACCACGTCGTCCCTGCCCGCGATGTGTGCCAGCGCGCGGACGTGCGCAGCGAGCAGGACCGAGCGCAGCGGCACACCGGCGGCGTCGGCGAGCTGCTTGAGCGCGCGAGACGTCCGGTCCGGGATGTCGATCGCCTGCCGCCGCACCGTCCGCGCCGCTCGGCGCGCCATGACCCGCGGCACGGCCGTGAGCTCGGCGCCGTCGAGGAAGGACGCCCAGAACGCGGCGGCCGCGGGCTCCGCGATCGCGCGCCGCTCGAGCGCGACGAAGTCGCGGAACTCCAGCTCCGGCGGGGGCGCGCTGGCCGGTGCCGGCCGGCCGAGACGCGCCAGGTAGCGCTGGAAGAGTTCGGTCAGCATCGACGCGAGACTCCAGCCGTCGAGAATCGCGTGGTGAAAGCCGACTTCGAAGCGGAACGTGCCGTCGCCGAGATCCCGCATGTGGACCCGCAGGAGCGGCGCCACGGCCGGATCGAAGGCACGCGCTCGTTCGCGCGCGACCCAGTCTAGGTTCCCTTCCTCGACCGGAATCGTGGCCGCGCGGTGCACGAGCTGCAGCGGTTCGTCGTACGCGAGCAGGTCGATGCTCGTGCGGAGGATCGCGTGGGCCGCCGTGACGTCGCCCAGGGCCTCGACGAGCGCGTCGCGGTCGAACGGCGCCCGCAGGTGGTACGACATCACGTCGTGGTACGCCTCGCTGTGGAAGAGCATCCCCTGCTGGAGGCGGGTCAGCGGGTAGGCGTCCTCGACATCGGCCGGCAGCCGGAGGCGCGTTGCCTCCGACACGAGACTGAACGGCGCGGTCCGTTCGTCAGCCGCTGGCGTCCGATCGCCGGTGAGCCCCGCAATCGTCGGGTGCTCGAACAGTTCCTGGAACGTCAGCTCCACGCCCCGGGCGCGCGCCAGGGAGAGCACCTGGATGCTGCGGATGGAGTCCCCACCGAGCGCGAAGAAGTTGTCGTGAATGCCGACCGCGGGCACGGCGAGAACCTCGCTCCAGACGTCGGCAAGGATCTGCTCACGGCCGGTTCGGGGCGCCGCGTAGGAGTCGGAGGTGCCCGCGGCGGCCGGCGCCGGCAGTGCGGCCCGATGAATCTTGCCGTTCGACGTGAGCGGCATCGCCTCGAGGACGACGAACGCTGCCGGCAGCATGTAGTCGGGCAACCGTTCCGCGGCGAAGGTGCGGAGCGCGCCGGTCGTGACGACGTCCGCGTCGCCGGTCGCGGCAGACCGTCGAGGCACGACGTAGGCCACGAGCCGCTCCTCGCGCATCACGACGACACACTCGCGCACGCCCGGATGGGAGGCGAGCAGCGACCCGATCTCGCCGAGCTCGATGCGGAAGCCGCGAATCTTCACCTGGTCGTCGATGCGGCCGAGGTACTCGAGCCCGTCCGGGCGCCAGCGCACCAGATCGCCCGTGCGGTAGAGGCGCCCTTCGCCGAACGGGTTGGGGATCATGCGCTCGGCGGTGAGCTCCGGCCGCCCGAGGTACTCGCGAGCCACGCCGGCTCCGGCCACATGCAGCTCGCCCGCCACTCCCTCGGGCACGAGCTGGCGCTGATGGTCGAGGACGTAGAGCTGCAGGTCCGGAATCGCGACGCCGATGCGGCTTCCGGTACCCGCCGCCAGATCGGCTTTCGTGGTCACCCGGTAGGTGACGTGGACCGTCGTTTCCGTGATCCCGTACATGTTGACGAGACGAGGCGTCTCATCGCCATGCCGGTCAAACCAGGGGGCGAGGGCGTCGATCTGCAGCGCCTCGCCGCCGAAGATCACGTACCGCAGCGCCAGCGGCGCCGGGCGCCGCTCGTCGGCGGCTATCAGCTGCCGGAAGGCCGAAGGCGTCTGGTTGAGCACCGTCACGCCTTCGCGCACGAGCAGGTCGTGGAACTCTTCGGGCGACCGGCTGACGGCGTACGGCACGACGGCCAGGCGCCCGCCGTAGAGCAGGGCCCCCCAGATCTCCCAGACCGAGAAGTCGAACGCCACGGAGTGGAACAGCGTCCAGACGTCGCGCTCGTCGAACCCGAACCACGCCTCGGTCTGCCGCATGAGCCGCGCGACGTTCGCGTGTGTGACGACGCAGCCCTTGGGCGTGCCCGTGGAGCCCGACGTGTAGATGACGTAGGCCGCATTCCACGGTGCGGCACCCGATTCGGGCCTGGCGCCGCTCGCGGCGGCCATCATGTCGTCGCCAAGTGTGTCTTCCGTCACGACGATCCGCACGCCGCTGTCGCGCAGCAGGTACGCGATCCGCTCCGCGGGGGTTGCCGGATCGATCGGGACGTACGCGCCGCCCGCCTTCAGGATGCCGAGCATGCCGGTCACGAGATCGACCGACCGCTCCATGCGGAGGCCGACGAGCGTCTCGGGGCCCACCCCCTGCGCGCGGAGGTGGTTCGCCAGCCGGTTGGAGCGCGCCTCGAGTTCGCGATAGGTGGCCTCCTGCCCGCCGCACCGCACGGCGACGGCGTCACTGCGCTCCGCGGCAACCCGGCTGAACCAGTCGTGCAGGCACTCGAGCGGCGCGGCCGGCTCGACCCCGATCGCCGCGGGAGCGGGCGTCGCGGCACGCGACAGCAGCGCCCGGCGCTCGTCGGCGTCGACCATCGCCCACCCGTCGACGACCGGCACGCGGTCCTCCACCGCGGCGACCAGCAGCGTGCGCAGCGCGTGGAGCATGCGCCGGACACCGCCGCCCGGGATGCGGCGCGGATCGTAGAGCGCGCGCATCCGCATCGCGTCGTGCGGGACGATCGACAGCGTCATCGGGTAGTGCGTGCGCTCGACGAGCCGGACGTCGTGGACGTCCACCGGGCCGAACCGCCGCTCCAGCGTGCGATCGACCGGGTAGTTGTCGAACGCGAGCAGCGTGTCGAAGAGCGGCTCCCCGGGCGAAAGATCGCTCCAGCGCTGCACGTCCACCAGCCGGCTGTATTCGTACTCGCGGAGCTCCGCCTGCTGCTGCTGCACGTCCGCCAGCCACTCCACCAACGCCCGTCCTCGCGGGCTGCCGACCCGGAACGGCAGCGTGTTGATGAACAGGCCGATCATGTCGGCGGACCCCGGAAGCGATGCCGGACGGCCCGAGACCGTGACGCCGAACACCACGTCGTCGCTCGCGGCGAACGTCTGGAGCACGCGGGCCCACGCGGCAGTGACGAGCGTGTTGACGGTGAGCGCCCGGCCTCGCGCCCATGCGTGCAGGCGCGCCGTCTCCGCAGCCGTGAGCTGCAGTTCGAACTGTCCGGATTCGACGACGTGCCCTGCAGCCGGCGGGTCGTCGGTGAAGCGGATGCGCGTGGGGGCGGTGAATCCGGCGAGCGTCTGCCGCCAGTACGCCTCCGCGCGCGACGCGTCCTGGCGGGCCAGCCATTCGACGTAGGTGCGGTAGGGGCGCACGGCGGGCAGCGGCGGCTCGGCGCGGCCCGCGGTGAACGCCTCGTAGCAGCGGCGCACCTCGTTCACGACGAGCGCCAGGCACCAGCCGTCGAGCAGGACGTGATGGTGCGTCCAGACCCAGTGCCAGCGCCTGTCGGCAAGCCGGATGAGCGCCACGCGGGTCAGGGGGGCGCGGTCCAGGGCGAAGCCGCGGTCCCGGTCTTGCCGCAGGAAGCCGGCCAGGCGGCCCGCCTGCTCCTCCGCCGGGCGATCACGCCAGTCGTGCCGGTCCAGACGGAGGCTGACGCGCCGGCTCACGCGCTGCAGCGGCTCGTCCACTCCCTCCCACACGAAAGCGGTGCGGAAGGCCGCATGCCGCGCCGCCACCGCCTGCCAGGCGCGCTCGAACGCGGCGGAATCGACCTCACCGCAGAGCTCGCCGTGGAGCTGCTCGAGGTACAGGTCCGGCTCCCGCGCCTGCAGCGCATGGAACAGCAGCCCCTGCTGCATCGGTGCCAGCGCGTAGAGCTCCTCGACGTCCTCGCCCGCCGTCAGTTCCCGCACGGGCGCAAGCAGCCGGCGCAGCCACGACATGTATGCGGCTAGGGCGGCGTCGATCTGCGACCGGTCGTGGACGGCGTGGGAGTAGTGCCACGCGATGCGGAACGCGCCCGACCGCACGGACGCCACGACGTCGATGAGGTGCCGGCGGCGCTCCCGCGGCGACTGCCCGTCGCCGACGGGGCCGTCGGCGAGCCGGAGGAGCGCGGGGCCGGACGCCTGATCGAGCTGGCCGAGGTAGTTGAACGAGATCTCCGGCTCGGGCAGACTCGCAAGCGCGGCATCGCCGCGAAGGTAGCGTGCGATGCCGAAGCCCACGCCGTGCTGCGGCACGCGCGTCAACTGCTCCCGGATCGACCTGAGAAGCGCGCCCGGTCCGGCGGTGGGCACCTCCAGGCTCACCGGGAAGAGGCTGGTGAACCAGCCCACCGCGCGGGACAGATCGACGTCGTCGAACAGCGGCTCGCGACCGTGACCCTCGAGGTCTACCCAGACCACATCCTGACCCGTCCACCCGCGCATGGCCGCGGCGAAGGCCGCGAGGAGCACGTCGTTGACCTGGGTGTGGTGTACGGCCGGGACGCGGCGGAGCAGCGTGTCGGTCTCGTCCCGCGACAGCCGCGCTTCGACGACGCGCACGGTGCCGGCGGTGTTGTCCGGCGCGGTGCGCGGGGCGGGGGGCTCGGGGAGCGCCCGCCAGTACTCCGCGTCGATCGCGGTGTCGGCTGCGCCTGCAGCCAGCCTCCGGGCCCAGTCCGCAAACTGCGTGGCCGCTTCGATCGACTCGCCGCGCAGCACGCGTTGCACGTCGTCGAGGAGCACGCGCCACGAGACGCCGTCGATGGCCAGATGGTGAATGACGACGAGCAGGCGCCGCTCAGCGACGAAATGGAGCGCCCGCGCAAGCCGGCCTTCGGCGAGGCTGAGCGAGGCGTGGGCGCGCTCGGCGTGCCCCGCCACGTCGCCGTCCGGGATCCGTTCGACGACGATGCCGTCGCCGTCCGCGATGGAGGCGTCCCACCCGCCATCGCCGTGGTGGAACCGTGTGCGCAGGGCGCTGTGGTGCCGCGCCACCGTGCGGAGCGCCTGCTCCAGAGCGTCAGGCGTGACCGCGGTGTCCACGCCGAGGAGGACCGCCTGGTTCCAGCGGTCCGGTTCCACGAGATCCTGCTCGAAGAACCAGCGCTGGATGGGCGTGAGCGGTATCGGACCCGACGGAGCGGCGGTCGCGCCCGGCGCCTGAACCGCGCGTCGCGCCACACGGGCGAGGGCGGCGATGGTCGGATGCTGGAACAGCTCGCGTGCGGTGATCTGCAGGCCGGCCTGTGCGGCGCGCGAGACGATCTGCAGCGAGACGATCGAGTCGCCGCCGAGCGCGAAGAAGTTGTCGTCGATCCCGACGCGGGCGACGCCCAGCACGTCGCGCCAGATGCGCGCCAGCGCCGCCTCCGTGTCCGTCCGCGGGTCCACGAACGCCGGGCGTGGCGCCTCCTCCGGGTCGGGCAGCGCGGCGCGATCGAGCTTGCCGGAGGGCGTGAGCGGCAGCGCGTCGAGCACCACGACCGCCGACGGGACCATGTAGTCCGGCAGCCGCTCCGCGCAGGCGGCGCGCAGGCCGTCTGCATCGACCATCCGGCCCCCCGTTGCAGCGTATGCGACGAGACGGGCGTGCCCGGTGGCGCCGGTGACGGCCTGGACCGCGGCGTCGCGGAGGCCGCACGTCGTCCGCAGGACGTTCGCGATCTCGTCGAGCTCGATCCGGTGCCCGCGAATCTTGACCTGATGGTCGAGGCGCCCGAGGTAGTCGATCGTGCCGTCCGGGAGCCAGCGTGCCAGGTCGCCGGTCCGGTACATCCGCTGGCCGGGCCGGCCACCGAACGGATCCGGCACGAAGCGTGCGGCCGTCAGCGCCGGCCGGCGCCCGTAGCCACGCGCGACGCCGGCCCCGCCGAGGCAGATCTCGCCACTGGCCCCGATAGGCACGGGGTCGCCGTGGCGATCCAGGATGTAGACCCGGACGTTGGCCATCGGCCGTCCGATCGTCAGCGAGCGGCCGTCGTATGCGCCGATGGTCGCGCAGACGCTGTTTTCCGTCGGGCCGTACGCGTTCACGAACCGCCGACCGGCCGACCATGTCGCGGCCAGAGCCGGCGGGCAGGCTTCGCCCGCCACGATGAGCGTGCGCAGGTGCGGCAAGGGCGCGTGGGGCAGCGCGGCGAGGACCGACGGCGGGATCGTGAGGTGCGTGATCCGCCGATCGCGCAGCAGATCGACGAACGGCTCGCCCGGCAGGATCTCGTCCCGCGTGGCCAGGTGCAGCGCGGCTCCGAAGCCGAGCGCCATCACGATCTCGGACGCAGACGCATCGAAGCTGAGCGAAGCGAACTGGAGCACGCGATCGCCGGCGCGGACGTCGAACGCCCGGGACTGGGCCTCGGCCAGGTTCACCAGCCCGCGATGCGTGACCAGCGTCCCCTTCGGCACGCCCGTGGAGCCGGAGGTGTAGATGACGTAGGCCAGCGCGTCGAGACCGGGTGGCGGCGCGGCGTCCTCGGCGGCCTCGCCCTCACGCGACAGGATGTCGGCCACCGCCTCCTTCGTCAGCACCAGCCGTACGCCCGCGTCCTCCCGCATGTGCGCGAGCCGTTTCGGGGGGTAGGACGGGTCGAGCGGCAGGTAGGCGGCGCCGGATTTCCAGACGCCGAGCACGGCCACGAGCATCTCGATCGAGCGCTCGATCTGGATGCCCACGAGGACGTCGGGGCCGGCACCGCTGCGGCGGAGCCACGCAGCCAGACGGGCTGCCAGGCCCGCGAGCTCGCGGTAGGTCACGCGCTGTCCCCCGAAGACCAGCGCGGCGGCGCCGGGGGCCGCCTCGACCTGGGCGTCGAAGAGCGCCGTGACCGGCCGGTCGATGGCGTAGTCGGCGGCAGTGGTGCTCCAGTCGGCGACGAGCCGGGTCCGCTCGGCTCGCGTCAGCAGCGACCAGGCGCCCACGCGCGGTACGTCTCCGGACGCGGCGGATTCGAGGAGCGCACCGAGCTGGTCGAGCATCCGGACGGCGGTGACCCGATCGATCCGCGCGGGGTCGAAGTAGAGACGCAGCCGGAGCGTGTCGCCGGGAATCGCCGCGAGGGCGAGACCGTAGGTGCTGCGCTCGACGAACGTCACCGGCCCGAACTGCAGCCCGCTCCGCTGCTGGCGCAGCGAGGCATCCACCGGGTAGTTCTCGAACACCATGAGCGAGTCGAAGAGGGCGGTGCCCGGCGGCAGGTCGCTCCATCGCTGGATGTCGACGAGCCGGCTGTACTCGAACTCGCGCATCCGCGCGTGGCGGCGGTGCACGTCGCGCAGCCAGTCATCGAGCGGCGCATCGGGATCGACCGGCACGCGCAGGGGCAGCGTGTTGATGAACGGCCCGATCATCAGCTCGAACCCCGCGAGCTCCGCCGGGCGGCCCGACACCGTCACGCCGAACACCACGTCGTCGGAGCCCGAATACGCGCGGACGAGCATCGCCCAGGCGGCCGTGACGATCGTGCTGGGCGTGACCTGCAGGTGTCGCGCCCGCGCGGTCAGCCGCGCCGTGTCGGATGCGCCGAGGACGAAGTCCTGCTCCGCCGGGCCGTCGGGGTGGCTGTCTCGAGGCGGGAGGGCCCCGATCGTCGACGGGCTGCGGAAGCCCGCCAGCGCCTCGCGCCAGTACGCCTCGGCGGCGACGGCGTCCTGTCGCCCCAGCCAGGTGATGTAGTCGCGGAACGGCCGCCGCTCGGGGAGGTTCGGCGTGGTGCCGTCGGCGTACGCCCGGTAGCACTCGAGCACTTCGCCGACGAGCTGGCTCAGGCACCAGCCGTCGAGCACGAGGTGATGGTGTGTCCACAGCCAGTGCCACCTTGTCGCGTCCAGGCGCATGACGGCCACGCGCATGAGCGGCGGCTGCGCGAGGTCGAAGCCCCGGCGCCGGTCGGCGTCGATCCTGGCCTCGATCCGCCGCTGCCGCTCCGGTTCGTCTGCATCCCGCCAGTCCTCGACGTGCAGATGGAGGGTCGCTTCGCGGAGAACGCGCTGGCGCGGCTTCCCGTCGTTCCACTCGAAGGTGCTTCGCAGGATCGGATGACGGGTGACTGCGGCCTGCCACGCGCGTTCGAAGAGGCCCGGATCGAGGTCGCCTTCGAGAACGCCGTGGAGCTGCTCGACGTACACGCCGTCGGCGGGCGCGTAGACGGCGTGAAAGAGCAGTCCCTCCTGGAGCGGCGTCAGCGGGTAGCCGGCGTCATCCCCGTTGGTGCCAGCCGATACCACGTCCGTGCCGGTTGCCGGCGATGGCTCCTGCGCGGGCCCTGCCGCCTGCGGTCCCCGGGCCGGCGCCGCGGGCGTCTGCGCGGCGAGCGCCGCGATCGTCTGGTGTTCGACCAGCTGCCGGCGCGTGAACCTGATCCCCGCGCGCGCGCACTTCGCCGCCACCTGCAGCAGCAGGATCGAGTCGCCCCCCAGCGCGAAGAAGTTGTCGTGGACGCCGACCCGCTCGACCCGCAGCACCTCGCGCCAGATGCGCGCCAACGCCTCTTCGACCTCGGTCCGCGGAGCCACGTAGTCGTCGTGGACGATGTGTGCGTCCGAATCGGGGTCTGGCAGCGCGGCGCGATCGAGCTTGCCGTTGGCGCTCAACGGCAGGGCACCGAGCTGCACGTAGGCGGCCGGCACCATGTAGTCCGGCAGGTGCTGCTCGCAGGTCCGGCGAAGTTCGGCGGCCGTCGGCGCGCCGCCGGCCTGCGGCACCACGTACGCGACGAGACGCTGCTGGCCGGAGGGTCCGGGACGCGGCATCACGGCGGCGTCCAGCACGCCGGCCGCGCCGCGCAGGACGTGCTCGATCTCCCCGAGCTCGATGCGGAAGCCCCGGACCTTCACCTGCGTGTCGATGCGGCCCAGGTACTCGAGCTCGCCCGTGTGGAGCCACCGGACGAGATCACCGGTGCGATAGAGCCGATCGCCGTCGCGCTCGATGAAGCGGGCGGCCGTCAGCTCGTCGCGGCGCAGGTACCCCCGTGCGACGCCGGCACCGCCGACGAACAGCTCGCCGGCCACACCGATTGGTGCGAGCGCCCCTGAACCATCGAGGACGATCGCCCGGAGGTCGCCGAGGGCCCGTCCGATCACGCTCGACGGGCGTCCGGTGTCGTCGGCGCGAATCGGCCGGTACGTGACGTGCACGGTCGTCTCGGTGATCCCGTACATGTTCACGAGCTGCGGGGTGATGTCGCCGCGCCGTTCGAACCAGGTGCGCAGGCGCGGGATGTCGAGCGCTTCGCCGCCGAAGATCACGTACCGGAGCGCGAGCGGACGGCCATGATCCACCGCCATGAGCTGGTAGAAGGCGGACGGCGTCTGGTTGAGCACTGTCACCCGCTCGGTCTCGAGCAGCTGGAGGAACTGGTCCGGCGCGCGGCTGGTGGCCCAGGGCACGACCACGAGGCAGCCGCCGTAGAGCAGGGCTCCCCAGATTTCCCACACGGAGAAATCGAACGCGTACGAGTGGAAGAGCGTCCAGACGTCGCGCTCGTCGAAAGCGTAGAGCGCTTCGGTGGCGGCCATCAGCCGCATCACGTTGTCATGCGTGACGATCACGCCTTTGGGCGCGCCGGTCGAGCCGCTGGTGTAGATGACGTACGCGGCCTGGCCAGGGGCCGCCGCCGTGCCGAGCGGCCCGGCGGTGTGCGCCTCGATGCCGGATCGATCGCGGTCCAGCACGACGAGCGCCGCGCCGGTCGCGCCGATCGCGGCAGTGTGGGCGGCCTCGGTCACGACGATGCCGAGCCTGCCGTCCTCCACGAGGAATCGGAGCCGGTCCGGGGGATACGACGGATCGAGCGGTACGTAGGCGCTGCCGGCCTTGAGGATGCCGAGGATGCCGACCAGCAGATCGATCGACCGCTCGACGCACAACCCGACCAGCGTGTCCGGGCCGACGCCGCGCTGCTGGAGGTGCCGCGCCAGGCGGTTCGAGCGCGCGTCGAGCTCGCGGTAGGTGAGCGCCTGCCCCTCGAACCGGACGGCCGTGCGCTCGCCGAACCGGCGGACGGCGTCCTCGAAGCCGCGGTGCAGGCCATCGCCGGGCGGGAACCGGACGCCGCCGCCGCCCCAGGTCGCGAGGAGCCCGGCCTCGTCCGGCGCCAGCACCGGCAGATCGTCGATGGATCGCGCGGGATCCTCGACGATCGCCTGGAGCAGCCGCTCGTAGCGGCGGCACAGCCGACGGATGGTGTCGCGCGTGAAGAGCGCCGTGCTGTACTCGACGCGCAGCTCGAGCCCGGCGGCGTCTTCCTCCGTGATGAACGTCAGCGCGAGCTTCGCGGTGTCCGTGACGACGTCGAGCGTCTCGATCGTCACCCCGGGCAGCGTCAGGCTGCCGCGGGCCGCGTTCTGCAGGGCGAACACCACGCGGTAGAACGGATCGGCCGACTGCGACCTGTCGGGCTGCAGGAGGCGCGTGAGCGTCTCGAACGGAACGTCCTGGTGCTCCCAGGCTCCGAGCGTCGTCTCCCGCACGCGGCCCAGCGTGTCGAGGAACGTCGGCCGGCCGCCGAGGTCGGTACGGAGGACCTGCATATTGACGAAGAACCCGATCAGGTCCTCGATCTCGGGGCGGCGCCGATTCGCGACCGGTGAGCCGACGACGACGTCCGGCTCGCCCGTGTGGCGGTAGAGGAGGACCTTGAACGCTGCGAGCAGCGTCATGAACAGCGTGGCGCCGGAGCGCGAGGAGAGCTGTCGGAGCCCGTCGAGCGTCTTCGGATCGATGCGCAGGCGCTCGGTGGCGCCCTGATAGCTGCGAGACCCCGTGCGGGGGACATCGGGCGGGATCTCGGCGGCCGGCAGCGGGCCGCGCAGGCGCTCACGCCACCAGGCGATCTGGTCATTCCAGGCGTGGCCGGCCTGTTCCCGCTGCCACTCCGCGTAGTCGGCGTACTGAACGGTGAGCGGGGGCAGCGCCCGGCCTGCGTACGCCGCCGCCAGCTCCTTCGTCAGGACGCCGATCGACCAGCCGTCCATCACCAGGTGGTGGAGCGTGCCCAGGAGCACGGCGTCGTCGGCGGATCGCTGGTAGAGCACCCACCGCAGCAACGGTCCGCGCACCAGGTCGAACGGCCGATGGATCTCTTCGTGAATCCGGGCTGCGAGGTCGTCGTCGCTGCCCTCGAACGGTTCGACCCGCAGCGGCGCGGTCAGGTCCGGATGAATGAGCTGGACGACCTCGTCGTGCTGGAGCGCGAAGGTCGTGCGCAGGCACTCGTGGCGCTGGACGATCGTCTTCAGCGCCGAAGCGACGGCGTCCACGTCGATGGCACCGCGCATGCGCACGGCCACCGGCACGTGGTACGCGGCGTTGCCCGGCTCCAGCTCCGCCTGGTACCAGAGCCCCTGCTGCGCGAATGACGCCGGGACCGCGAAGATCTCCATGGGGATTGCCGTGGCGCCTGACCGTTCCCTAGGACTCGACGACTTCGCCGGCCTCCGTCAGCCGCACCGCCCGGCGCACCGCCCGTCTGACGACCGGTCCGGTCTGCCGGCTGCCGCTCCCCCGCTGCCGCGCGATCAGGTCCGCCAGCTTCTCGATGGTCGATTCCTGGAACAGGGCGCGCAGCGGCACGTCCACCTGGAAACGATCGCGAATGCGCGCCATGAGCTGCACGGCGTGGAGCGAGTCCCCGCCGATCTGGAAGAAGTCGTGGCGGATGCCGACCGGGGAGACGCCGAGGAGCTGCTCCCAGAAGGCGCACAACTGCGCCTCGATGTCGCTGCCCGGCGCGACGTAGATCTGCTCGGGCAGCGCCCCGGCGCCGGGGGCGGGCAGCGCCCGCCGATCGAGCTTGCCGTTGGACGTGATCGGCAGCCCCTCCAGCATCACGTAGGCGGTGGGGACCATGTAGTCCGCGAGGCGCTTCTCGCAGAACTCGCGCAGCTCCCGGGGTGTCGGCGCGCGGCCGTCCAGCGGCACGCAGTACGCCACCAGGCTGTCGCCCGACGGCGAGAGCACGGCGACATCGCGCAGGGAGCCGGTCGCCCGCAGCACGTGCTCGACCTCGCCCAGTTCGATCCGGTGGCCCCGGATCTTGATCTGGTGGTCGATGCGCCCCTGGTACTCCATCTCGCCGGTCGGCAGCCAGCGCGCGAGATCGCCCGTGCGGTAGAGGCGCTCGCCCTCGCGCACGACGAACTTCTCTGCCGTCGTCTCCGGGCGGCGAAGGTACCCGCCGGTCACGCCGGGGCCGCCGATGAAGATCTCGCCGGTGACGCCGATCGGCACGAGCTGCATGGCGGGATCGAGGACGAGCGCCTTCATGTCGCCGATCGTCCGGCCGATGTACGACGCCGGCTTCGCCGAGTCCGCCGGCCTGAGCGGCCGCCAGGTCAGGTGGACCGTGGTTTCCGTGATCCCGTACATGTTGACGAGCAGCGGCTCGTCGTAGCCCCGGCGGTCGAACCAGGCCTGCATGCGCGGGATGTCGATCGACTCGCCGGCGAAGATGACGTACCGCAGCCTCAGCGGCCGGCCGTCGTCGACGCCCATCAGGCGGTAGAACGCCAGCGGCGTCGTGTTGAGGATCGTCACGCCCTCGGCCGCCAGCAGCTCGAAGAACTCCTCGGGCACGCGACTGGCGGAGTACGGCACGACCACCGCGCAGCCGCCGTAGAGAAACGCGCCCCACAGCTCCCAGACCGCGAAGTCGAACCCGTAGGAATGGAGGAGGCTCCAGACGTCGGTCTCCTTCAGGTCGTACAGCGGCTTCATCGCGTGCATCAGCCGGATGACGTGCCGGTGCGTCACGACGCAGCCCTTGGGCTTGCCGGTCGAGCCGCTGGTGTACATGACGTACATCGTGCGGTCCGGGTCGATCGGCAGCTCCACGGGCGTGGACGGCCGGGCGGCGATGGCGTCCGCCTCGCGGTCGATCACGACGAGCCTGGCGCCGGACGCCTGCAGGTTCTCCTCGTGCGCCATCTGCGTCACGACGATGGGGACCTGGCTGTCCTCGATGATGATCTTCAGCCGCTCGGCGGGATACGCGGGATCGAGCGGGATGTAGGCGCCGCCGGCCTTGAGGATGCCGAGCAGCGCCACGACCATGTCGAGGCAGCGGTCGGTGCAGATGCCGACGAACGTTTCAGGCCCGATGCCCGCGTCGCGCAGGTGGTGCGCCAGGCGGTTCGCCCGCGCGTCGAGCTCCCGGTACGTGAGGCCGAGGCCGTCGCCGCGCAGGGCGACGCGGGTGGCGAACTCGGCCGCCTTCCGCTCGAACCACAGGTGCATCAGCCCTTCCGGGGTGTCGTAGCGCTCGGCGCCGCCGCCCCACTCCTCGAGGACGGCGCGCTCTTCTGCCGACAGCAGTGAGTGCGTGTGGAAGGCCGTCTGCGGTCGCGCGGCCATTGTCTCGATGCAGCGGGTGTAGTAGCCCGCGATCGTCTCGACCTGGGCCGGCTCGAACTCCGATTCGTCGTAGATCAGCGAAAGCTCGACCTGCGACGACCCGGGAAACACGCTGAACGTGACCAGGAACGGGAAGTCGGTCTCTTCGAGCACCCGGTGGTGCAGGAGATCGAGACCGGTCGTCCGGATGATCTCGTCGTAGACGTGGAAGTGGTTGAAGTTGAACGTCGCGTCGAAGAGCGCCGTGCCGCCCGCCATCCGCCGCACGGCGGGCATCGGGAAGTGCCGGTACGGCAGCAGGCGCCGCTCGGCGTCGAACGCCCGGCGAGCCAGTTCCAGGTACGTGCCCTCCCCGAGGTCGAACCGCAACGGGAGGGTGTTGAGGAAGAGCCCGAGGACGCGATCGCCGCCCGGGCCTTCCGGCCGGCCGTTCGTGACGAGGCCGCTGACGACCTCCGCCTGTCCGGTGATCACGCCGAGCACGCGGAGGTGCGCCGCCAGCAGCACGCTCTTGAGCGGCACACCCGCGTCCTCTGCCAGGTCCTCGAGCCCAGCGCTCACCTCGTCGCCGAACGCCACCGGGTGGGTCGTGATGCGCCGGGCGCCGGCCGGGGCATCCGCGCGGCGGAAGAGACGCGAGGCCGGGAGCTCGGCGGTCTGGTCTCTCCAGAACCGGCGCGTCCCCTCTTCGGCGAGCGCCGTCCGCTCCAGGGCCACGACGTCCACCGGGCGTGCCGGCGGTGCCTCCAGCGGCGGGAGAGGGCGTTGCTCCAGCTGCCCGCGATAGGCCAGCAGCAGGTGCGTCATCATCGACGCCACGCTCCAGCCGTCGAGGATGCCGTGGTGGAAGCCGAGGAGGATCTCGGTCGTGTCCGCCGAGCGGCGCATCAGATGGAAACGCAGCAGCCCCGGCTGCGAGTACTCGAACCGGCGGTGCCGTTCCTCTTCGATCCACGCGGCGACCCGTGCGTCCTGCCCGCTTGCCGGCAGATCGCCGACGTCTTCGAACGTGCAGGGTGCGGGCACGTGCGTGTAGACCAGTTGGAGAGGTTCGCTGAAGCGCGCGAGCTCGAACGCCGTGCGCAGCGCCGGGTGGCGGTCGATCAGCTCCTGCAGCACGCGTGTCCATGCGGCGTCGTCGAGCGGCACGCGGAAGCGGAAGTCGAAGATGTCGTGGTACACCGCGCGCCCGGCGTTCACCTGTTCTTCGTAGAGCATGCCCGCCTGCACCTGGGTCAGCGGATACGCGTCTTCCACGCCTGGCGGCACGAGCGCCCGGTCCGCCTCCGGGATGAGCGCGAACGGCGCGAGCCCGGTGCCGGTCGTCGACGATGCCTGGACGACGGCCGCGAGATCGGCGAGCCGCGGATGCCCGTAGATCTGCGCGACGGAGCTCCGCAGGCCGCGCGACCGCAGCTGCGCGAGCACGTCCAGCGTCAGGATCGAATCGCCGCCGAGCGCGAAGAAGTCGTCGTGCGCCCCGACGCCGGTCACGCCGAGCACCCGCGACCACGCCGCGGCGATTGCCCGCTCGGCGTCGTTGCGGGGCGCCACGTACGCCTGTCTGGCCGCCGCGTCGCCGTCCGGCGCCGGCAGCCGCGCGCGATCGAGCTTGTCGTTCCGGGTGCGCGGCCAGCCGGTGACCGGCACCCACGCACCCGGCACCATGTGCGGCGGCAGCCGGTCCGCGCACCACCGGCGGAGCCCGGACGGGTCGATCGGACCAGCCGCCGGAAGGACGTACGCCACGAGCCGCCGGTGTCCCGGCTGGTCCTCGCGGGCAACGACGACACATTCCTGCACGCCCGGATGCGCGAGCAGCACCCCTTCGATCTCGCCCGGTTCGATCCGGAAGCCCCGGATCTTCACCTGCGCATCGGCGCGGCCGAGGTACTCGAGCTCGCCGTTCTTCCACCGCGCGAGATCCCCGGTGCGATACAGCCGGGCGCCTGGCGTCTCCGAGAACGGGTTGGCGACGAAACGCGCGGCCGTCGTCCCCGGCCGGCCCAGATACCCGCGCGCGAGGCCGGCACCACCGACGTGCAGCTCGCCGGTCACGCCGTCCGGCACCGGGTGCAGCCCGTCGTCGAGGACGTACAGCGTCAAGTCGGCGAGTCGCTCGCCAATGAGGCTGCCGCTCCCGCCCAGCGCGTCGGCGCGTGTGATCCGGCGCCAGGTCACGTGCACGCTGGTTTCCGTGATGCCGTACATGTTGACGAGTCGGGGCGCCTCGTCGCCGTATCGGTCGATCCAGGGAACGAGCATGCCCGGGTCGAGCGCTTCGCCGCCGAAGACGACGTAACGCAGCGCCAGCGGTGTCGCCGGCGCGTCGAGCGCGACGATCGACCGGAACGCGGACGGCGTCTGGCTCAGCACGGTGACGCGTTCGTTCGCGAGGAGCGCGAGGAACGCCTCCGGCGACCGGCTGACGAGGTGCGGCACGACGACGACCCGCCCGCCGTGAAGGAGGGCACCCCACATCTCCCACACCGAGAAGTCGAACGCGAAGGAGTGGAACAGCGTCCAGACGTCGTGCTCGTCGAAGGTGAACCGGCGCGCGGCAGCCGCCATGAGCCGTGTCACGTTCTCGTGCGTCACGACCACGCCTCGCGGCTGCCCGGTGGATCCGGACGTGTAGATCACGTACGCGGCGTTGTTCGGCGCGACCCGCGGCAGTTCCTGGTCCTGGCCGGTCTCGTCCGTGCCGATCGAGGTGAGCAGCAGCGACATCCCGCTGCCGGTGCGGATCGTCTCGATGCGCGACGGGGGGTCGCCGGGGTCGAGCGGCACATATGCGCCGCCGGCCCGCAGGACGCCCAGGATCGCCACGATCATCTCGGCCGAGCGATCGAAGAGCAGGCCGACGCGTGTCTCCGGGCCGACGCCGCGCGCCCGCAGCGACCGCGCCAGGCGAAGGGAGCGGTCGTCCAGCTCGCGGTAGGTCATCGCGTCCACGGCGAGTCGGTCGGGGGTGCGGGCCGCCTGTGCGGCGAACCACTCGTGCAGCGTCGGGTGCGGCGGCACGGCCGGTTCGACCTGGTTGCGGCCGTGAATCAGCGCGTGGCGCGCCTCGCCGCCGAGGATCGGGAGGTCGGCCACGAGGCGATCGGGGTCGGCGATCGCCGCGCCCACCAGCGCCAGCCAGCCGTCGCGGAGCCGTTCGATCGTCCCGCGCGCGAAGAGTGACGTCCTGTACTCGATGAGCCCACCGATGTCCCTGCCGCTGTCGGTGACGTGGAGGCTGAGGTCGTACTTCGACGTGACGCTCGGGAGCGGCTGCTCGCGGAACGACAGGCCGGGAACCACGAGCGTCGCGAGCGTGTCCTGAAGGAACAGGAACAGCACCTGGAACAACGGGTTCGCGCCGATCGCGCGCTCCGGCCGCACCGCCCTGACGACCAGATCGAAGGGGACGTCCTGTTGTTCGACGGTCTCGGCGCCGAGCTGCTGGACGCGGGCCGCCACCTCGCGGAACGTCGGGCGCGCCGAGAGATCCACGCGCGTGACGATGACGTTGGCGAGGAAGCCAACCACCGTTTCGAGCTCCGTTCGCGTGCGCGCGGCGACCGACGTGCCGATCGGCACGTCCGTCTGCCTGGTGAAACGTGACAGCAACGCAGCGAACGCGGCGAGCAGCGTGCCGGATACGGTTGCGCCGGCCTCCCGGCTGAACGCACGGATCTGCCGCGACAGATCCGCCGGCAGCGCGAACGACACCGAGTCGCCCGCGTAGTCCGCCGCCCGGCGGGCCGGGGCGTCGGCGGGCAGATCGAGGTGCGGCAGGTCGTGCAGGCGCTCGCTCCACCAGGCGGCGCCCGCGTCGAAGCCGCCCCGTTCCGCACGCTGGCGCTGCCACCGGACGTAGTCGGCAAACCTCTGATCCGGCGCGGCTTCCACGGCCCGGCCGGCGTAGGTGTCCGCCATCTCGCGGAGCATCACCCCTGCCGACCACGCGTCGGCCACCAGGTGGCACGCGTTCAGCAGGAAGATCGACCGCGTGTCTGAGACGCGCAGGAGCGTCGCGCGGAAGAGCGGCGCGCGCGTGAGGTCGAACACCCGCCGGCCTTCTTCGTCCACCAGGCGGGCCACTTCGGACTCTCGCGCGCCCGCGTCGAGCGACGTCAGCTTGACGACGTCGACCTCGGCGTCGGGGATCGGCTCGACGTGTGCGACCGGGTGTCCGGACGGGCTGTCGAAGCGGGTGCGGAGCGCCTCGTGCCGCGCGACCACGGCGCGGAACGCGGTCTGCCAGCGATCGATGTCCAGCGCCCCGTCGATCGCGATGGCCTTGCGGATGTTGTAGGCCGGAAGCGTTTCGGGATCGAGCCGGTGCAGGAACCAGAGCGCCTGCTGTCCAGGAGACAGGGGGAGCGGCGCGTCGCTGGCGGCCGCAGGGGCTGGTGCCGGACCTCCCGCTGCCAGCAGGTGCCGCAGCAGCTCCGGCTTGTGCTGCCGCAGCGCGTCCTGCAGGGCCGGCGTCGCGGCCGCGGCCGGACCGCGGATGTGCAGCCTGTCGCCTTCCGCCCAGAGCGCGATCCCGAGACGTCTGCAGTCGTCGAGCAGCTCGGCAACCGTCATCGCGCCAGGACCCGTGGCGCCGCCGATGTCAGCGTACCCGTGCCGTCGCCGGAGGACTCCCCTCCCGGCAGCCGCAGGCCGGCCAGCACGTCGACGGCCAGCGACGAGACGGTGCCGCCGCGGAGGGCGTTCACGAGTGGAAGGGTCAACCCGAACTCCTTGTGCAGCCGGTTCTTGACCTGCACGGCAATGAGGGAATCGAGGCCGAGCGCCGTCAGCGGCGCGTCGACGGTGAAGCGCTCCGGCGGGATCCGCAGCACCTCGCCGGCGATCCGCGCCAGGTGCCCGCGC
>VFZH01000058.1 GCA_016871255.1 Acidimicrobiia bacterium
GAGCAGGAGCTGGTGGCCGGCTACTTCACCGAGTACAGCTCGATGCGCTTCGCCCTGTTCTTCATGGCGGAGTACATCAACATGGTCACCGTGTCGGCCGTGGCCACGAGCCTGTTCCTCGGCGGCTGGCACGGGCCGTTCATCCCGCCGGCGTACGGCTGGATCTGGTTCCTGATCAAGGTCGGCGCGCTGCTGTTCTTCTACGTCTGGATCCGCTGGACGCTGCCGCGCTACCGCTACGATCAGCTCATGCAGTTCGGGTGGAAGGGGCTGCTGCCGCTCGCGGTGCTCAACCTGTTGCTCACGGCGGTGGGGGTGCTGTCCGTCAATGGGTGAGTGGCTGCTCTTCTACGCGTTCTCCCTCGTCGCGATCCTCGCGTCGGCGCTCGTGATCGGACAGCGGAACCCGATGTACAGCGTGCTGCTGCTGGTGGCCTCCTTCGGGGCGAGCGCGGGGCTGTACGTGCAGCTCGACGCCCCGTTCGTCGCCGTGACCCAGATCATCGTCTACGCCGGCGCGGTGATGGTGCTCTTCCTCTACGTCGTCATGCTGCTGAACCAGCCGCGCGAGGACGCGTCGGAATGGGACCGGACGCACCCGCTCCGCCGCCCCGGGCTGGCGCGGCTCGGCGCGATCCTGGCGGCGCTGCTGGTCGTCGAGCTCGGCTGGGCCCTGGTCCGGAGCGGGACGCTCGGGGCGTTCACCGGTGACACGAGCAGCCTCGCCTCCGTGCGCACCATCGGCCAGGTGATGTTCAGCGACTACGTCTTCGCCTTCGAGGCGACGTCCGTGCTGATCCTGGCGGCGCTGGTGGGCGGCGTGTACCTGGCGCATCGCGAGGGATCGCGATGATCCCGCTGGGCAACTACCTGCTCGTGTCGGCCGTGCTGTTCGGCATCGGCACGGCCGGCGTCTTCATGCGCCGGAACCTGATCACGGTGCTCCTGTCGATCGAGATCATGCTGAACGCCGTGAACCTGACGTTCGTCGCCTTCGGCCGGCAGATCGGCACGGTGGACGGCCAGATCATCGTGGCGTTCGTGATGACCGTCGCCGCCGCCGAGGCGGCGGTCGGCCTGGCGCTGGTGGTGGCGCTGTTCCGGCACAGGGAATCGCTGAACCCGGACGGGTTCACGTCGCTCCGATGGTGAGGGCGTCCGTTCCGTTGGCCTGGATGTTCCGGTGCTGTCGCTGATTCCCCTGCTGCCGTTCGCCGGGTTCCTCGTCAACGCGACGCTGGGGCGCCGGCTGCCGAAGGGCGTGTCGGGCGGCGTGGCGTCGCTGGCGATGCTGGCGTCGTTCGCCGTGGCGGCGGCGGCCGTCCGGCGCCTGGCCGGGCTCGACCCCGGCGCCTTCGCCATCTCCGAGACCTTCTACTCGTGGATCGCGTCCGGGGACATCGCGATCGACCTCGCGTTCCGGCTGGACACGCTGTCGGCGGTGATGGTGCTCGTCATCACCGGCATCGGGTCGCTCATCCACGTCTACTCGATCGCGTACATGCACGAGGAGCCGGACGCGGCGTTCGCGCGCTACTTCTCGTACCTGAACCTGTTCGCCGCCTTCATGCTGGTGCTCGTGCTCGGGTCCAGCTTCCCGGTGATGTTCGTCGGCTGGGAGGGGGTCGGTCTCTGCTCGTACCTGCTGATCGGCTTCTGGTTCACGAAGAAGTCGGCGTCCGACGCCGGCAGGAAGGCGTTCGTCGTGAACCGCGTCGGCGACTACGCCTTCGTCCTGGGCATGCTGCTGCTGCTCGCGCACGTGGGCACGCTGGACTTCCAGGCGGTGGCCCGCGCCGTGGCGCCGCAGGCGCCTGAAACCGGATTCGGCGCGCTGTCGATCGTGACGCTGCTGCTCTTCATCGGGGCGACGGGCAAGTCGGCGCAGATACCGCTCCACACGTGGCTCCCGGATGCCATGGAAGGGCCGACGCCGGTGTCGGCCCTGATCCACGCGACGACGATGGTGACCGCCGGCGTGTACATGATCGGGCGCAACGCCGTGCTCTTCAGCCACACGCCTGACGTGCTGGTGATCGTGGCGGTCGTCGGCGCGGCCACGGCGCTGTTCGCCGGGACGATCGGTCTCGTGCAGACCGACATCAAGCGAGTGCTCGCGTACTCCACCGTGTCGCAGCTCGGCTACATGTTCCTGGCGATGGGGGTGGGCGCCTTCGGCGCGGGCATCTTCCACCTCTACACGCACGCCTTCTTCAAGGCGCTGCTGTTCCTCGGCTCGGGGGCGGTGATTCACGCCCTGGGCGGGGAGCAGGACATCCGCCGCATGGGCGGACTCCGCCGCGAGCTGCCGATCACGTACTGGACCTTCGTTGTCGGGGCGCTGGCGATTGCCGGCGTGCCCGGCCTGGCGGGCTTCTTCAGCAAGGACGCAATCCTGTTCGAGACCTTCGCGCGGGGGCACGTGGTGCTCTGGATCGTCGGGGCGCTGACCTCGCTGCTGACGGCGGCGTACATGTTCCGCCTGGTGTTCCTGACGTTCCACGGCACCCGCCTTCGCCAAGGCTCCGGCGAGGCCGCCTCGGCGGCGCCTCGGGATGTCGACGCTCACGCGCACGGTGGCGGCCATGCCCGCGACCACGGGGGACATCTGCACGATGCGCCGCCGGCCATGGCGCTGGCGCTCCTGTTGCTCGCGCTCGGATCGGTGGCCGCCGGCTACGTCGGCGTGCCGCACGCGCTCGGGGGCGGGAACCGCCTCCACAGCTGGCTCGAACCGGCATTCACCGCCTCGACGGCGACGGTGGCCGATCACGAGACCGCGGACGACGCCGCAGACGACCATGGCGGCGGGCACGGTGCGGACGCGACGCGTCTGGAGTTGAACCTGATGGGGGTGTCGAGCGCGTTGGCGCTCTTCGGCATCGGGATGGCCGCGTGGTTCTGGCTCGGCCGGCGCGATCGCGCGGCCGCGATTGCCGAGCGGGCCGGCCCGGTGTACCGGCTGCTGCTGAACAAGTACTACGTGGACCAGATCTACGACGCCGCGATCGTACGCCCCCTCGTGGCCCTGTCGCAGGTGGGGTTGTGGCGCGGGCTCGACGTGCGGCTGATCGACGGCGCCGTCAACGGCGTCGGGACGACCGTGTCGGCCGCCGCGACGACGCTGCGGCGGATCCAGAGCGGGTCGGTGCGCACCTACGCCGGCTTCGTCCTGGCCGGAGTGATCCTGGTGCTCGGCTACTACCCGGTGATCGAGCCGATCGTCAGGAGCATGGCGAGCGTGTTCGCATGGCCGATGGGGCGGTGACGGGATGCTGACCCTGCTGATTGCCGTGCCCGCGCTGGGCGCCCTGGCGCTGCTCCTCGTGCCCAACCGCGGCGGCGAGCGCGACGCCGTCGTGCGCTGGCTCGCGCTCGGCATCTCGCTGGTCGTCTTCGCGCTGGCCCTGCTGCTGTGGGCCCGGTTCGATCCGGCGACGGCCGCGTACCAGTTCGTGGAGCGGGTGCCGTGGATTCCGCGGTTCGGCATCAGCTACGCCGTGGGCGTGGACGGCATCAGCCTGCTGCTCGTCGTGCTGACCGCGTTCCTGACGCCGATCGCGCTGCTCTCGTCCTGGGAGTCGGTCGAGCGGAGCGTCTCGGCGTTTTCGCTGTTCGTGCTCCTGCTCGAGGCCGCGATGATCGGCGTCTTCGTCGCGACCGACCTGTTCCTGTTCTACGTGTTCTGGGACGCGATGCTCATCCCGATGTACTTCCTGATCGGGATCTGGGGGTATGACCAGCGGGTGTACGCGGCCGTGAAGTTCATGCTCTACACGATGGCGGGGAGCGTGCTGATGCTCGTCGCGATCCTGGGCCTGGCGTACCTGCACAGCGTGACCACCGGGTCCTACAGCTTCGACCTGGAGCAGATGCTGACGCTCAGCCTCGCCCCGCGCACGCAGTTCTGGTTCTTCCTCGCGTTCACCGTGGCGTTCGCGATCAAGGTCCCGCTGTTCCCGTTCCACACCTGGCTGCCGGACGCCCACGTGCAGGCGCCGACCGCCGGCTCGGTGATTCTGGCCGGCGTGCTGCTCAAGATGGGCACCTACGGCCTGGTGCGGTTCGCCTTTCCGCTGTTCCCGGTGGCGGCCGCCTACTTCGCGCCGTCCCTGGCGCTGCTGGCGGTAATCGGCATCGTCTACGGAGCCCTGGTCGCGATGGTGCAGCCCGACATGAAGAAGCTGGTGGCCTATTCGTCGGTGAGCCACCTCGGCTTCGTCGTGCTCGGCATCTGCGCGATGAACATCCAGGGGATGCAGGGCGCGGTGTACCAGATGCTGGCGCACGGCGTCACGACCGGAGGCCTGTTCCTCGTGGTCGGGATGCTCTCCGACCGGCGGCACACGCGGCTCATCGCCGACTACGGCGGGTTGAAGGCGGTGGCGCCCCGGCTGACGGCGGCCTTCCTGATCATCACGCTGGCGTCCATCGGGCTGCCCGGCCTCAACGGGTTCGTGGGCGAGTTCCTGATCCTGTTCGGCGCGTTCCGGTGGGCGCCCGGGTTCGTCGTGGTGGCCGGGCTGGGCGTGATCCTGTCGGCCGTCTACATGCTGTGGATGGTGCAGCGCGTCTACTACGGGCCGGTCGCGCACGAGGAGAACGCCACGCTGCCGGACCTGCGCCCGCGCGAGTGGGCGGCGCTGGCGCCGCTCGTGGCGCTGGCGATCGTCATGGGCGTCCTGCCGAACATCTTCCTGTCTCCGTCCGAGCCGGCCGTGCGCGCGGTCGTGGAGCGACTGGACGCCGTGCGCATGGAGCGGGCCGCCGTGCGTGGCCCCGAGCCGATCGCCCTGAGCCGCGAGCCGTGATCTCCCCGTCCTTCAACGCCATCGTCCCGATGTTGTGCGCCACGGCTGGCGCGCTGGTCGTCATGCTGGCCGAGTCGTGGCGGGCCAGAGGCGAACGCATGCCGCTCGGCGTGCTGGGGGGGATCGCCCTGTCGGCAGCCGGGATCGCGCTCGCGCTGCTCTGGGACCAGCAGGCGTCGAGCTTCGGTGTCATCGTGGCCGACAACTTCGGCATCTTCGTCTCGCTCGTGGTGGTCGTGGCCGGCCTGGTGTCGATCGCGTTCTCGTCACAGGTCCTCGATCGGGACGGCATCCCGCGGGGGGAGTACTACGCGCTGCTCCTGTTCGCGATCGTCGGGATGATGATGATGGCCACGGCCAACGACCTGCTGGTCGTGTTCATCGGCCTCGAGGTCATGTCGGTGGCGGTGTACGTGCTGACCGGCATCCGGCGCGACGACCCGCGCGGGGTCGAAGGCGCGTTCAAGTACTTCCTGCTCGGGGCCTTCGCGAGCGCGTTCCTGCTCTACGGCGTGGCGTTCACCTTCGGCCTGACCGGCACCACCCGGCTGGACGGCATCGGGCAGTTCCTCGCCGCCCGGTCGATGAGCAGCAGCCCGATGGTGCTGCTGGCGATGGGGCTGCTCCTGGTCGGCTTCGCGTTCAAGATCTCGGCCGTGCCGTTCCACATGTGGACCCCCGATGCCTACGAAGGGGCCCCGGCCGTGGTGACCGGCTTCATGTCCACCGGCGTGAAGGCGGCGGCGTTCGCGGCCTTCACGCGGGTGTTCCTGTCCGCGTTCGAGCCGTTCAGCGCCGACTGGGCGCCGCTCGTGTGGTACCTGGCGATCGCCACCATGGTGCTGGGCACCGTGGTCGGCGTGGCGCAGCACAACCTGAAGCGGATGCTCGCGTACTCGAGCATCGCGCACGGCGGGTACCTGCTGGTGGGGCTCGTGGCCGCCAACCAGGTGGGGAAGGAGGCGATCCTCTTCTACCTGGCGGCCTACGCGGTCACCAACCTGGCCGCGTTCGGCGCCATCGCGCTGCTCGGGACCGCGGATCGCGCCAACGACACGCTGCAGGACTACCGGGGGCTGTGGCAGTCGCGGCCGATGGTGGCTGGCGTGCTGACCGTCGCGCTGCTGTCGCTCGGGGGGCTGCCGCCGACCGCCGGGTTCATCGGCAAGTGGTACATCTTCAGCGCGGCCGTCAGCGCCGGGTACTACGGCCTGGCGATCGCCGGCGTGCTCACGAGCGTGATCTCGGTCTTCTTCTACCTGCGGGTGGTCGTGATGATGTACATGACCGAGCCGGCCGGCACGATCGCGCCGCCCGTCGTCTCGCGCGCCGCGCTGGCCACACTGGCCGTCACCGCGGCCATCATCCTCTACCTGGGCGTGCTGCCGACGGCGCTGCTCGACCTGGCGGCGGCGTCCATCGACACGATCTTCTGACGCCAGCTGCGCGATCGATCGTGGTGACGGGGCGGGTGGGTGTGAGGGAGCGGGGAGCGCGGGCGGCCCGGCGCCGCTCCGCGACGCCGGGCTGGCCGTGGTTCGACGGGACGCTAACCCTTGCTGACGTTCCCGGCCTGCGGGCCCTTCGGACCATCGACGATCTCGAACTCGACGGCCTGTCCTTCCTCGAGGGAGCGGAACCCGTTGCCACTGATTGCCGAGTAGTGGACGAACACATCGCTGCCGCCCTCGCGCTCGATGAATCCGTAGCCCTTGGCGTTGTTGAACCACTTGACCTTGCCGGTGATACGCATCGTTCTTCTTTCCTGCTTGCCTGCAGCCTGCCGCCGATCGCAGCCGTGGCCGCCGGGGTACATGCCTCGAACCTCGACCGCGAGCCTCGGGACACAAAAAAAGACCGCAGAGTTGCAGCGGCCTCCACTTCGACGCCGGGGAATGCCCTGACGCTGGGATATCCTAAACACGGCCTGCGAGGGTGTCAAGCGGTTGTCACGCGGTTGTGACCCGAAAACGTGAAAGATCCCCCGTCTCGAGGTCCCGGACGCGAACAATTCCCCTTCCCCGACACCGATGCCCAGACCGAGAGCCCTGCTGAGCGTGTCCGACAAGTCCGGCCTGATCCCGTTCGCCCGGGGATTGAGCGACAGAGGCTTCGATCTGGTATCCACGGGCGGCACGGCCCGGGCCCTTCGCGAGGCCGGTCTCGACGTGGTCAACGTCTCGGATGTGACCCGGTTTCCCGAGATCATGCACGGCCGGGTGAAGACGCTGCACCCGATGATTCACGGCGGCATCCTCGCTCGGCGAGGCCATGCGGAGGACGTCGATGCCGCCAGCGAACACGGGATCGGGCTGATCGACGTCGTGGCGGTCAACCTGTATCCGTTCGTGGCAGCCGCCGCGAATCCGGCCACTCCGTTCGCCGGGCTCATCGAGGAGATCGACATCGGCGGGCCGAGCCTCGTGCGCGCCGCCGCCAAGAACTTCCAGCACGTGCTGGTCGTAGTGTCGCCGGACGACTACGCCTCGGTCCTGTCCCAGATCGATCGCCCCGATGGGCCGGCCCCCGCCTTCCGCTTCGACCTCGCACGCCGGGCCTTCCAGCACACGGCGGCCTACGACGGCGCGATTGCCGCCACGCTGGCCGAGGTGACCGCCGGCCCCGACGGGTTCGTGCGCGGATCGGCCGGGAGCCGGTTCGCGCCCCAGCTCACGGTCCCGCTGCGGAAGCTGCGGGATCTCCGCTACGGGGAGAACCCGCACCAGTCAGCTGCCTGGTATGCGGAAGCCGGTGCTGCCGGTCTCGGGGCCGCCATGGTCCTTCAGGGCAGGGAGCTGTCCTACACGAACCTGCTCGATCTCGATGCGGCCGCCCGGATCGTGCTGGAGTTCGACGAGCCGGCGGCGGCCGTGATCAAGCACACCAACCCGTGCGGCGCTGCCACGGGTTCCAGCGCTGCCGATGCCTACGTCCGCGCGCGGGAGGCGGACGCGCGGGCCGCGTTCGGGGGCATTGTCGGGTTGAACCGCGACGTGGATGCCGAAGCGGCCGAGGCGATCGTGTCCACCTTCATCGAGGCGGTCATCGCCCCCGGTGTGTCCGACGAGGCGCGCGCGGTGCTGGGACGCAAGCCGAACCTGCGTGTCGTGGTCGCCGACTTCTCGACCCTCGCTGACGACACCACACGCGAGCTGCGCTCGATCCTGGGTGCGGTGCTCGTGCAGACACGCGATCGCGTGGCCGAGGCGAGCACGGCGTGGCCGACAGGCGACGGCGTGCGCGTCGTGACGAAGCGGGCGCCGACGGAGGACGAGTGGCGGGCGCTGCGGTTCGCGTGGCGCCTGTGCGCGCACGTCAAGTCGAACTCGGTCATCTTCACCAGCGCGGACCGCACGCTGGCGATTGGCGCCGGGCAGATGAGCCGCGTCGACGCCGTGGATCTCGCCCGGATGAAGGCGCGCGAGGCGGGCACGAGCCTCGCCGGGTCCGTGGCCGCGTCAGACGCGTTCTTCCCGTTTCGGGATGGCCTGGACGGCGTGGCCGCCGCCGGCGCCACGGCCGTCGTGCACCCGGGTGGGTCCGTGCGTGACGAGGAACTGATCGCTGCGGCCGACGAGCGCGGGCTGGCGATGGTGTTCACGGGGCGACGGCACTTCAGGCACTGACGGGAGCAGGTTTCGGATCCCAGGACCCACGGCCCGAATCCCGAGCCACATGCCAACTTCCGGGGGTATCTGTCCCGGATTCCTGCCGTGTCAGGCGTCCGCGGGTTCGCTCGCCTGTCTGGCGGCGGCGAAGGGCAGCGTCACCAGCACCAGGAACAGCATCAGGAACTCCGAGTCGCCGAAGTTGTACTCGAAGAACCCGGCGGCGAGCATGCCGGCGACGGCGGCCAGACCTCCCGCCGCGAGCGGCCGCGCCTCGGTGGAGCGCAGCAGCCGGACGAGGCCGACCACGAGCGTGCCGATGAACCAGAGCCACACGCCCAGCGCCGGCAGTCCGCGCTCGGCGGCGATGTGCATCGGCACGTTGTGCAGGTGCGGGTTGGTTTCGTTGACTGCGCCCTCGACCCGGTACTCCGGGTAGACGACGGGCACCATGTCAGGGCCGACGCCGGTCAGGGGGCGGTCGGCGATCATCGCCGCGCCGATTCTGAGCATCGCCACGCGATCGCGGCTGGTCGGATCCTGCAGATCGAAGATCGAGACCATCCGGTTGGCCACGCCGTCGGGTGCCAGTGCGAAGAGCAGAGCCACGGCCACGGGCACTACGCCGAGCAGGCGGAAGTCCTTCAGCAGGAACAGGAGCCCGACGGCCACGCACGTGCCGACCCAGGCGCTCCGGCCGAAGGTCAGCTCGAGGGCGACGACCAGTGCCGGCATGACGAGAGCCGGCCAGAGGCGGCCCTCCTTCCCGAAGAGCAGCCGCGCGGCAGCGGTCGCGATGACCAGCATCAGGACGCCCGAATACGTCATGTAGTGCCCGAGCGTGCCCTGCGGGCGCTGGCCGAGGTTGTCGTAGTGCAGGATGGCGAACTGGATGATGCCCCATGTCGCGGCGACCGCGCCGACCGACACGATGACATCCACGATCGTCGAGACACGTCCGCGGCCGGCCAGCGTGTAGACGATCGGGACGATCACGAAGAGCACCAGCTGCTTGTCCCGGAAGAAGCTGACGGCGGGGTCGGCGGAGAAGAGGGACACGAGCAGCGTGACACCCGCGTAGACGGCCAGCGGCAGGAAGAAGGGGGGCACGTCGGGTCTGGCCCGGTCGCGGACGAGCGTGGCCGCCCAGGTGGCCACAAGCAGGGTCAGCACGACCTGCCCTGCGACGATCGAGACCTGCAGCGCCCCGACGAACACCGCCAGCAGGCCGAAGGCGATCCGATCGAGGCTGAACCCAGGCGCGAGCGGCAGCGGCAGCGCGGTGGTCTTCATCTGATCAGGGCTCGACCGTGGCCTCCTCGATCAGCATGACGGGGATGTCGTCCTTGATGGGATACACGCGGTGGCACTGGTCGCACTTCAGCGCCGTCTCCTCCTTGACCAGCCGCACGGGGGTCTTGCAGTTGGGGCACGCGAGGATTTCGAGAAGCGCGGCGTCGACCGGCATGGAGCCTCCAGGGGGGTGGAACTCCCCGAAACTATAGCATCTTGAGTTAGACTCACGACCATGGCCCGCAGGCCCTCCTGGCGTCTGCTCGTGCTGGCAGGTCTCGCACTCTCGATGGCCGTGCCCGTTGAGGCGCAGACCGACCGCGATCCGTACTACGACTTCCTCAACGGCCTCCGGCTCAAGCGGCAGGGCGACGCCAAGGGCGCCCTCGAAGCGCTCGAGCGGGCCGCGGCCGGCGCGCCCGATTCGGCGTCCGTCCAGGCGGAGATCGCCGAGTACTTCGTGTGGCAGCGGCGTTCCGACGAGGCCGAAAAGGCCGCCAGGGCGGCGCTCGCGATCGACGCGGACGCGGTGATCGCCCACCGGGTGCTCGGCCTCCTGCTGGCGGGCACGCCGGCGCGCACGAAGGAGGCGGTGGCGCACCTCGAGCGGGTCGCCGCCTCGCCCACCGGCGCCACCGACATCCAGGTGCAGTTCACGCTGGGGCGCGCGTACCTGCTGACGGGTGCCACCGACAAGGCGATCGAGTCGTTGTCGCGGCTGGTCGAGGATCAGCCGTACCTGTCGCAGGCGCGCGACATGCTCGCGCAGGCGCTGATGACCGCCGGGCGCGACGACGAGGCGATCGACGTGCTCGAGCCGGTGGCCGACGACGACCCTCGCCTGGCGATCCGGCTGGCGCAGCTGTACGAACAGGCCGGACGGCGGCGCCAGGCTGCCGAGGCCTACGGCCGTGCCGCGGGGCTGAACCCGCGCAACCGCGATCTGCAGATGCGGTACGTCTCGTCCCTGCTGGCGACCAATACGCGCAGCGACGCGGAGAAAGCACTCGAGGAACTGGTGTCGGTGCTCGAGCGGGACCCGCGCGATACGGCGGCGCTGTACCTTCAGTCCCAGGCCCATCGGAGCGTCGGTAACCCGGACGCGGCCGTACGGGCGGCGCGGACCATTCTCGAGATCAACCCGAGGGACATCTCCGGGGCCTACGCGCTGGCGCAGGCTCTGGGACAGGCGCGCCGCTACGACGATCTGATCGCGGAGGTCGAGCCGCTGGTGACGGCGGCAGCGGCCCGGGGTGACGAGACGGCCTCGCTGCTGATGTACCTGAGTGCCGCCTACCAGTCGCTCGGGCGCCACGATCAGGCGATCGGTGCGCTGGAGCGGGCGAAGGCGGGCGGTGCGGAGAGCGCCGCACTCGACACCTACATCGTCCAGGCGTACCTGGCGGCCGGTCGGTACGCCCAGGCGGCGGACCTCGCGGCATCGGCCGGCAGGGCCCACCCCGACGATCCCCGGTTCGTCGAACTGCAGGCCAGCGCCTTGTTCCGGTCCGGTGCGCAGCCGCGCGCGCTCACGCTGCTGGAAGCGGCGTTGAAGGCCCATCCCGACCGGCTGGAGCGCCACCTGCAGCTGGCGCAGTTCTACGGCGAAGCGGGCCGCGTGGACGACGGTCTCCAGGTGCTCGAACGGGCCGCGACGCGCTTCCCCGACTCCGACCTGCCGCTGTTCCAGCGCGGGGCCCTGCTGGCGGAGGCCGAGCGCATCGGCGAAGCCGAGCAGGCATTCAGCCGCCTGATCGAGCGCGAGCCGGAACATGCGGATGCGCTGAACTACCTCGGCTACATGCTGGCCGATCGCGGCGAGCGGCTCGACGAAGCTGTCGCCCTCATCAGGCGTGCGCTGGCCGTCGACGAGAACAACCCCGCCTATCTCGACAGCCTGGGCTGGGCCTACTACAAGCAGGGCCGGTTCCAGGAGGCCGAGCAGTACCTGATGCGCGCGGCAGGAGCCATGGCGCAGAACTCGGTCGTCCAGGACCACTACGGCGACGTCCTCGCGCGCCTCGGCCGCTACCGCGATGCCACCGAGGCCTGGACGCGGGCGCTGAACGGCGACGGAGAGGATGTCGATCGCGCGGCCATCGAGGCCAAGATCCGCGATGCGCGGAACCGGCAGTGACACGCGCCCCGCGCTCCTCGTTCTCCTGCTGCTGATCGTCTCCGCCCCGCCGGGGTGCGCGTCTCGAACCCTGTCGTTTCCCACCGGCCCCGGCGTTCCGCTCGACAACGCCCCCGCGATGTTTGCCGACGTCTCGCGCGCCTGTCGTGGCGTGTCCACGCTGACGGCGGAGCTGTCGCTGTCGGGCCGCGCGGCCGGTGACCGGCTGCGCGGGCGCGTCGTGGCGGGCTTCGCGCCGGACGGGGCGATGCGCCTCGAAGCGGTGGCGCCGTTCGGGGCACCGGCCTTCACCCTCGTGTCCAGCCACGGCACCGCCACCCTGCTCACCAGGGACGGCGGGCTGCTTCGTGGCGAGGCCCCGGATCGGGTGCTCGAAGCGCTGACCGGTGTGCCGTTCGGGCCGGGGGACCTGCAGGCGATCCTGACTGGCTGCGTCGTGCCGGACGGCGAGGTGGCGTCCGGAGCGGGCTACGGGGGCGCCCGCGCGCTGCTCCATCTGGAGGGCGGTGCGGCGATCCTCGTCGAACGCGACGGCGACACGTGGCGGACGCGCGCGGCCGAACGCGACGGCTGGCGGGTGGAGTACCCGGTCTGGACGGGGACGTTTCCCGCCCGGATCGAGTTGCGGTCGCGCCGTGTGGCGCTCTCGCTCGAGCTGAGCCAGATCGAGGCCAACGCGGCCATCGATGCAAGAGCGTTCGACGTGACGGTGCCCGTTCGCGCGACGCCACTCACGCTCGACGATCTGCGGCAGGCGGGGCCGCTCAGGGACGAGACGTGAGGACGGTCACCGTCCGGGCGCACGCCAAGATCAACCTCGCCCTGCGGGTGCTCGGGATCCGCCCGGATGGGTACCACGAGCTGCGCACGATCTTCCAGACGATCGGGCTGCACGACATCGTGCGCTGCACCGAGCGCCCCGGACCGTTCGCCATCGAGTGCAGCACGGCGGGTGTGCCGCTCGACTCGTCGAACCTGATCTGGAAGGCTGCTGCCGCGCTCTGGCGCGCCCTGCGACGCCCGGGGGAGCCGGCCGGCGTGCTGGTCCGCCTCGAGAAGCGCATTCCGATCGAGGCTGGCCTGGGCGGTGGCAGTGCGGACGCGGCTGCCGCCCTCATCGCGCTGGCGCGTCTCTGGCGTGTGGACGCCCGGCCGGAGCAGCTGGCCGACGTCGGGGCGGCCGTCGGTGCCGACGTGCCGTTCTTTCTGTGGGGCGGCACGGCGCTCGGGCTCGGGCGGGGTGACGAGATCTACCCGCTGGCCGACCGCCCGCCGCGCTGGGTCGTGCTGCTCGTGCCCGGGTTCGGCGTCTCGAGCCGCGACGCGTTCACCTGGTACGACGCCGATGGGGCGCGGGGCCTGCACGCGCGTGCGGGGAGCGGACACGAGCCCTCCATGTGGCCGGCTCCACGGGTGCAGATGGTGAACGACCTCGAGGCCCCCGTGTCCCTGCGGCACCCGGAGATTGCGAAGATGGCTGCGGCCCTGAAGCGCGTCGGTGCGGAGATGGCGGCGATGTCGGGCAGCGGCTCGACCGTGTTCGGCCTGTTCCGCCGGCAGCGCGACGCCACGGCGGCCACCAGGGCGCTCGAGGGCTCGCCCTGGCGGGTGTTCACCGTGGCGTCCTTGGGGCGGGGCGAGTACCTGCGGCAGACCCGCCCGCGCGTGGCGTCGGTGAAGGGCGCCTCGGCGGCAGGCTCCGGGCCACAATCGTCGAAGAAGCGCTGATCCGCCTGCCCCCGGTGGGAGGCCGGGCCTGCCTTGCCGCCCGCGCCGGTCCTTGACTACACTTGACGTTTGCACCACGGCTGGCCGCCGCCCCCGAGGGGCGGGGGTCCGGGCACGGGTCCGTGGCCGGGCCCGGGCCGGCGGGGTGCGCGCGGCACGAGGCCCAGTACCAGCAGCAGCGAGCAGTGGGGCGTGGCCAAGTGGTAAGGCGCGGGTCTTTGGATCCCGTATTCGAAGGTTCGAATCCTTCCGCCCCAACCAGTTCAGGGCGGGCGTGTGCATGAAGCGAGCGGTGATGGGCAGCGCGCTGACACCAACTACATTCGGCGAGTTGAAGGTGTTCACGGGCAATGCCCACCCGCAACTGACGAAGGAGATCTGTGAGTGTCTGGGCATCCCGCCCGGGCAGGCGCGGCTGCGGCGCTTCCCGGACAGCGAGGTGTCGTTCCAGATCGACGAGAACATCCGCGGCGCCGACGTCTTCATCGTGCAGCCGACGTCGACGCCGGTGGACCAGCACCTGATGGAGGTGCTGGTGATGATCGACGCGTTCCGCCGCTCGTCGGCGGCGCGCATCACGGCGGTGCTGCCGTATTACGGCTACGCGCGGCAGGACCGGAAGGACAAGCCGCGGGTGCCGATCTCGGCCAAGCTGGTGGCGAACCTGCTCGGCGCGGCGGGGACGCACCGGCTGCTGACGATGGACCTGCACAAGGCGCAGATCCAGGGGTTCTTCGACATCCCGGTGGACCACCTGTTCGCGGCCCCGGTGATCATCGAGTACCTCTCGCGGCTGAACCTGCCACGCCTGACGCTGGTGGCGCCGGACGCGGGCGGCGCCGAACGGGCGCGGGCCTACGCGAAGCGGCTGGGCGCCGGGCTGGCGGTCATCGACAAGCGGCGGTCGGATGACGGCACGGCGGAAGTGATGAACGTGATCGGCGACGTCGACGGGCGGACCTGCATCATCCAGGACGACATCATCGACACGGCGGGCACGATTCAGAAGGCCGCCACGGCGCTGAAGCAGGCGGGCGCGGAGCGGATTCTGGCCTGCGCGGTGCACGGCGTGCTGTCGGGGCCGGCGATGGAGCGGATCGACGGGTCGCCCGTCGATCAGCTGATCGTGACCAACTCGATTCCGCTGCGCGGCGAGGCGCAGCAGAACAAGAAGATCGTCGTGCTGTCGGTGGCGCGGCTGCTGGGGCAGGCGATCAAGAACATTCACGAGGAGACGTCGGTCTCCTCGCTCTTCGTGTAGGCGGGAACCGGCGGAACGCAGGCGAAGGATCAGACGATGGACGCGACACTCGAAGCAGTCAAACGTGACACGCGCGGCAAGAACGCGGCGCGCCGTCTGCGGGCCTCCGGCGGCGTGCCGGCGGTGGTGTACGGGGGCGCGACGCCCGAGGGGACCCCGGTGTCGGTGGACCCGAAGGCGCTGCTGCGCATCCTCCACTCCGACTCCGGAGCGAACACGCTCATCAACCTCAGACTGGACGGCGGCGAGTCGCGCGTGATGGTGCGCGAGTTCCAGCTCGATCCGGTGACGCACGCGCTGCTGCACGCGGACTTCTACGCGCTCGCGATGGACAAGCTCATCGAGGTGACCGTGCCGGTCGTGCTCACCGGCGAGGCCCCGGGCGTCAAGATTCAGGGCGGCATGGTGGACTTCCTGACCCGCGAGATCGAGGTGGAGTGCCTGCCGACGGACATCCCCGAGCAGGTCACCGTGGACATCAGCCAGCTCATGCTCCACCAGTCCGTGCGCGTGCGCGACCTGCCGCCCGCCGCGGCGTGGAAACCGGCGACCGAACCGGAGACGATGATCGTGCACATCGTCACCGTGAAGGCGGAGGAGTCGGCGGCGGCGGCCGAGGCGACCCCGGCGGCAGCGCCGGAGCCGGAGGTGATCAAGAAGGGCAAGCCGGAGAGAGACGCCGAGGAGGGCAAGGACAAGAAGTAGCCTGAGCCGGTCGTGCCATGACCCTGATCGTCGGGCTGGGCAATCCCGGGCGGGAGTATCGCGAGACGCGTCACAACGTCGGGTTCATGGTGCTGGACGAGCTGGCCCGGCGGGCCGGCGTCACGTTCGGAGCCGGTCCGGCCAGCCTGCCGGCGGTGCTGGTGGCGAAGCGGTTCGGCCCGTCGCCCGTGCTGCTGGCGAAGCCGCTGAGCTACATGAACCGCAGCGGAGACGTGGTAGCCGGCCTGACGCGGTACTACGACGTGGCACCGGCGGCGCTGCTGATCGTCGTGGACGACGTGGCGATCGAGTTCGGCCGGCTCCGGGCGCGGGCCCGTGGCACGGCCGGGGGGCACAACGGCCTGAAGTCGATCATCGAGCGGCTGTCGACGACGGAATTCGCCCGGCTGCGGCTGGGCGTGGGGCGCGGCGACGCGAGGCGGGATCTCGCGGACCACGTGCTCTCGACGTTCGAGCCCGGCGAGCGCGCCGAGCTCGACACATTCATCGCCCGGGCGGCGGACGCCGCCGAGATGTTCGCCGTGGAGGGCATCGAGCAGGTGATGAACCGGTACAACCCGGATGCCACGGCGCCGGACGACTGACCGGGCAACCGGGTCGAGCTCCTTGCCGCTTCAAGCGGCCGATAGTCCAGAAGGAGAGGTATGGAACGCAGATACGAACTGGCGTACGTCGTGTCACCCGACGCCACCGACGAGCAGGTCACCGAGATCCACGGCCAGGTGGCAGCGATTATCGAACGCATGGGCGTTGGCCGGATCGAGCAGACCGACAACTGGGGCCGCCGCCGGCTGGCCTACGAGATCGGCCGCCACAAGGAAGGCACCTACGTCGTCGAGACGATCGTGGGCACCGGCGAGCTGATGAAGGAGATCGATCGCCGCTTCAAGGTGACCGATCTCATCATCCGGCACCTGGTGGTGCGGGTGGACGAAGCCGACGCCGTGGCTGAACGAGCTCGCAGCCGGAGGACGGAGACGTCGCGGCGCCGTCGCGTCGCGCGGGGGCTCAGTCCGGATCGGCAGCCGGGTGAGGGGCAGCGAGGCGATGACGAGGATCGCGACGATCGCGGATCCCAGGGCGCGGAGGTGGATCGATGAACGGCCGTAGTGGCGGCAGGGGCCGCGGAAAACAGGCGGGTGGACAGGGCCGGGACGCCCAGCGCCGCCCGATGTTCCGTCGTCGCAAGATCTGCAAGTTCTGCGCGGACAAGATCGACGACATCAACTACAAGGACGTCAAGCTGCTGATGCCCTTCGTGCCGGAACGCGCGAAGATCCTGCCACGCCGGATCTCGGGCACCTGCGCGATGCACCAGCGCAAGCTCCGGACGGCCATCGTGCGGGCACGCCAGCTGGCGCTGCTGCCGTATACCGCGGACTAGGCGATCATGGAGGTCGTCCTTCGTCAACACGTGGACCATCTGGGCCGCCGCGGCGACGTCGTCAAGGTCGCCGACGGGTACGCCCGGAACTACCTGCTGCCCCGGAAGCTGGCCCTGCCGGCCACCGACGGGAACCGCAGGCACGTCGAGCGCGAGCGCCGGATCATGGAAGCGCGCGAGGCGGAAGAGCGCGGCCGGGCCGAAGCCATCGCGGCGGGGCTCTCGACCGTCGAGATCCAGTTCGCCCGGCGCGTGGGAGACACCGAGCAGCTTTATGGGTCGGTGACGGCCGCCGACATCGCGGACTTCCTGCACGCGAAGGGGTTCGAGATCGACCGGCGCCGCCTGCTCCTGCCCGAACCGCTGAAGACGCTCGGCGAGCATCCGGTGACGCTGAAGCTGCACCGCGAGGTCAGCACCGTGCTGAAGGTGCTGGTCGTCAAGGAAGAGGTCTGATCCGCGCCACCTGATCCATCACGTCGTGGGGCGTGTGACCGCACGCCTCACGACGCCGGTTTTGCCCGTTCGCCACCCGCCCGTTCTGGTACACTCGGTCGCTTCGATCCCTCCTGGCACTGTCGATGTCGAACGCACCCTCATGCCCGACGCCGTTGCGGTAGCCGAGCGGACTCTTCCGCACAACCTCGACGCCGAGCGCTCGGTGCTGGGTGCGATCCTGGTGGACAACCAGGCGTTCAACCTGGCGGCGCAGATCCTGGATTCGACCGACTTTTTCCGCGACGCTCATCGGCGGGTCTTCGACAGCATGGTGGCGCTGAGCGAGCGCCGTGACGCCATCGACTTCGTCACGCTGAAGGAGGAGCTGCGGCGGGCGGGCGCGCTCGACGACATCGGCGGGCCGTCCTACATCACGTCGCTGGCCGACGGCGTGCCGCGCGCCACCAACGTCGAGTACTACGCGCGTATCGTCAAGGAGAAGGCGACGCTGCGCGGCCTGATCTACGCCGCGAACACGATCCTGACCAACGCCTACGAGGCGGATCAGGAACCCGATCTGATCCTCGACGAAGCCGAATCGGCGATCCTGGCCGTGGCCGGCGACCGGCTTCGCGGCGGGTTCGTCCCGATGCACACGCTGGTCGCCGACAGCTACCCGAAGATCGAGGCGCTGTTCGAGCAGAAGCGGCTGATCACGGGGACGCCCACCGGGTTCGTGGATCTGGACGAGATGACGCGGGGCTTCCAGAAGGGCGACCTGATCATCGTGGCTGGCCGGCCGTCGATGGGGAAGACGAGCCTCGTGTTGAACGCGGCGCAGCACGTGGCGGCGCAGCCCGATCGCCCTGTGGGGTTCTTCAGCCTGGAGATGTCGAAGGAGTCGCTGTTTCTCCGCCTGCTCGCGTCGGAGGCGCAGATCGACAGCCACCGGCTGCTCAGCGGCGCCATCGGCCAGCGCGACTACCCGCGCATCTCGCACGCGCTCGAGACGCTGAGCGCGATGCGCCTGTTCATCGACGATTCGGCGGGCATCGGCGCCCTGGAGATGCGCGCCAAGGCGCGCCGGCTGCAGGCCGAACACGGGCTCAGCCTGATCGTGGTGGACTACATCCAGCTGATGACCGGGCGTGGGCGGTTCGAGAACCGGACGCTGGAGCTGGCGTCGATCTCGCGGTCGCTGAAGGGGCTGGCCAAGGAGCTGGACGTGCCCGTGGTGGTGCTCTCGCAGCTCAGTCGCGCGCCGGAGTCGCGTGCGGATCACCGGCCGCAACTCTCAGACCTGCGCGAGTCCGGCGCGCTGGAGCAGGACGCCGATCTCGTGATCCTGATCTTCCGCGAGGACGCGTACAACCGCGATCCCGATGCCGAACACGCCGGCATCGCGGAGCTGATCGTGGCCAAGCAGCGCAACGGTCCGACCGGAACCGTGAAGCTCGCGTTCCTCAAGGAGCAGACGCGCTTCGCCAACCTCGCGCCCGGGACCTAGTCCGGTTGCACCGTCCCGCCCGCGTCGCCGACCACCCTCGTGTAGCGATGCACCAGCAGCGGACGGCCGCGCGGGCCGGGGTTGCGCTGCCACTCGATCACGAGGCGGCCCTCCTGATCCAGGTACCAGGTTTCGGTGCTCGCCGTGCCGGGGCGTTCGCCCTCGGAGGCGATGACGAGACGATCGCCGATCCAGATCGCGTGGTAGACCCAGCGCCCCGTGAGGAGATCGACCTCTTCGGTGGGGGTCCCGTCCAGCCGGTAGACGCGCGCCCCGGCCCGGGACCACTGGTCCACGAGCGTCAGCGTGTCGGCGGCCTGCGTGACGATCCAGGTGTCGCTGCGTCCGGGCGCGACGCCCGGCGAGCGGGTGACGTCGAGCTGCCAGGTGCCGCTGAAGTCGGGCTTCGCCTGGGCCAGGGCGGCGGCAACGAGCATCCACGGGAGGATCAGGAGGATCGGGGCGCGCACGGATTGCCCGGATCATAACAAGGCATGACGCGCATCACCGTCGCCCACGTCGATCTCGCCGCACTCACGCGGAACTTCCGCGCGATTCAGGCGTTCCTCGAGCACGAGGCGGCGACCGTCCACCGGGCTGCGCGTGTCGTGGCCGTCGTGAAGGCGAACGCCTACGGACACGGTGCCGCGCGCGTGGCGCTCGCGCTGGAGGCGGCCGGCGCCACGATGGTGGCCTGCGCGGACATCGAGGAGGGCGTCGAGATCCGGCGGGCAGGTGTGCGGGTGCCGATTCTGGTGTTCGGCGCGCTCAGCGTCAGCGACCTGGGAGGGGCCTTCGCGCACGGCCTGACCCCGACCATTTCGTCTCCGGGTGCCGCCCGCGCCGTGGAAGCGGCGGCGGCGGCGAGGAACACGACGATCGGGTGCCACCTGAAGATCGACACCGGCATGCACCGGCTCGGTTTCCGCCACGACAACCTGCCCTGGACGATGCCCGCGGTGATTGCCAGCCCGCATCTGCGGATCGAGGCGGTGTACACGCATTTCGCCACGGCCGACGATGCGGATCGGGATCTCTTCAACGAGCAGCGCGTGCGGTTCGATGCCGCGATCGAGACGCTCGCCGGGCTGGGCGTCCGGCCCGCGATCGTGCACGCGGCCAACAGCGCCGCGATGCTGCGCGACTCGCGCGTGTGGTACGACGCCGTCCGGCCGGGCCTGCTCCTCTACGGCGTGGTGCCGCCTCCGCTCGCCAGCACGATTCCGCTCGAGCCGGCGCTGTCCCTCACGAGCCGCGTCGTGGCCGTCAAAGGGCTGCGTCCAGGTGAGGGCGCCGGCTACAACTGGCGGTTCGTCGCCGAGCAGGCGACGTCGCTGGCTGTCATTCCGGCGGGGTACGCCGACGGGCTCGACACCAGGCTGGGCGGGCGGGGCCACGTGCTCATCCGCGGCCGCCGGGCGCCGATCGTCGGCGCGATCTCGATGGACATGCTCACGGCTGATGTCACCGGCCTGGACGTCGAGCCGGGAGACGAGGTCGTGATCATCGGGCGTCAGGGCGACGAGAGCTGGCAGCGGATCGACGCGCGCGAGATGGCCGCGGCCGTCGGCACCATCCCGTGGGAGATCCTGTGCCGCATCGGCGCGAGGATCGAGCGGAGGTATGAAGAGTAGGGTTCACGGCGTTTCCACGCTCCTCGGAGGGGCCGGCGTCGGCTGGCCCGATGGCTCGATCAGAGGTGGTCGGCCGGCCCGGCGAACAGTGACGCCACGTCCGGCTTGACGACCTTGCCCATCGCGTTCCTGGGCAGCGCGTCCACCATCAGGAGCGCGCGCGGGATTTTGTAGGGCGCGAGCAGCGGCTTCGCCCAGGTCCGCAGTTCGTCGATCGAGAGCGTCGCGCCTGCTCGCGGCTCCACCGCGACCGACACGCGCTCACCCCACTCAGGGTCCTCGATACCGACCACCGCGCAATCGGCGATTGCCGGATGGGTGCGCAGCACGTCTTCGATCTCGAGCGCCGAGACCTTGAACCCGCCTGTCTTGATGATGTCCGTGCTGTTGCGTCCGAGGATCCGGTACGCGCCGTCTTCGAGCACGGCCGCGTCGCCGGTGCGGAACCAGCCGTCCCGGAACGCGGCGCGCGTGTCCGCGGGCCGCCGCCAGTACTCGAGGAACACGTTGGGGCCGCGCACCTCGATGTCACCCGGCGTGCCCGCGGCCGCCGCGGCGCCGGCCTCGTCCACCAGCCGCACCTCGACGTTCGGGAGTGGGGTGCCGACGAACCCGGCCCGGCGCTCACCCGTGAGGGGATTCGAGAGCGCCATTCCCAGTTCCGTCATGCCGTACCGCTCGAGGAGCGTGTGGCCGGTCAACGTCCGCCACCGTTCCAGCGTGGCCATCGGCAGGGCTGCGGACCCGGACATCATGAGCCGGAGCCGCCGTGCGCCGTCAGACCAGGTCCGGCGCTCGTCCTCAGCGGCTTCGTCCCAGGCCGCAATGAGGCGCCTGTAGATCGTCGGCACGGCCGTGAAGACGGTGACTTCGCCGGACGCGAACCGCGTCCACGCGTGCCGGGCATCGAAGCCCGGTGTCAGTTCGCAGACGGCGCCGGCAGCCAGCGCAGACAGAAGTCCGTTGACGATGCCGTGGACGTGGTGGAGCGGCAGCACGTGGAGGATGCGGTCCTCGGCGGTCCAGCCCCAGGCGCTCACCAGCGCCGACACCTGCGCCGCCAGTGCGCCGTGCGTCGTCACCACGCCCTTGGGACGCCCGGTGGTGCCGCTCGTGTAGACCATCAGCGCGCGGCGGCGTTCGGACAGCTCGGGACGATCGTCGGTCGCCGCGCCCGCGAGCAGCGTGGCGATCGGCATGCGCGGGAGCGCGCGTGCCCGGGGTGCGTGAGACACGAC
>VFZH01000059.1 GCA_016871255.1 Acidimicrobiia bacterium
GCCAGGACACGGTGTTCTGGTAGACACAGCTGTATCCGGCCTCGCAGTTGCCGATCATCTGTTCGTTCTGCTCGGTCGCCAGCTCGAGCGAGGGCAGGACCGTCTCCTTGCCTATCGCCCTGGCGGCGACCTGGTCGGCGCTGATGCCGGCACGGACGTCGGCGCCCTCAGTGGCCTTCGGGTGCACGCACGTGATCCAGGCCCCGCTGCACCGGGAGTGCGTGCCCGGGGGGTCGCCCAGCGGAAACGCCTGCCTCTGGGCGAGTCCGGACACGATGATCAACCTGTCTCGAAATCGCGTGAGCGGGGTGAGGGTCGGAGTCCACTCGAACTCGGCGCCGGCCGCCTCCGGGACCCACGGCTTGCGGATGTAGCCGTTCGGCGTGTAGATGAAGCCGACACGCGGCACGCCCGCGGCCGCGGACTTGGCCGTCGCCGTCAGGGCGGGGACCATCGCGTCGAGCAGCGGCAACGCCAGGGCCGTTCCCATCCCCCGCAGGATCGTGCGACGCTCCAACGCCTTCTTGACGATGATCATGACTCCAGTCTCCTTGTAGTCCTCGGAATGGCGGCCTAGCGGGCCGCCGCGGTGGTTACGGCTTCACTGGGTGCCTCCGACAGCCGCATCCGGAACGGGGCGCTCTTCACGATGCTGAGCACGAGAGACGAGAACCGGTAGCCGTCCCGGGCGCTTTCGCGGGCGATCTGGCGAATCGCGGGCATGTCGTAGTACTCGACGCCCCGGCCGAGCGCATAGGTCATCAGCCGCTCCGTCAGCGTCATCACGAACATGTCCGGGGCCTGGTCGCGCAACGCGGAGCGGAGGCCCGTGACCCCGTCGAAGGGCGTGCCGTCGAGCATGTTGCCCGACGCGTCGACCGGCAGGCCGGAGTCGTGCGTCCGCCAGGCGCCGACGGCGTCGAAGTTTTCCAGAGCGAAACCGAGCGGGTCGGTCATCTTGTGGCACGACGCGCACACCGGATTCTTCCGGTGCTGTTCCATGCGCTGGCGCAGGGTGCCCTGGAGCACCGTGTCCTCGAGCGCGGGCACGTCGGGCGGCGGCGGCGGCGGCGGCGCCCCGAGCAGGTTCTCCAGGACCCACTTGCCCCGGAGCACCGGAGAGGTCCGCGTGGCGTGCGAGGTGACCGTGAGGATGCTGCCGTGGCCGAGCAGTCCCTGCCGCCGGGGGTCGGTGAGCTGCACCCGTCGGAACCGGCTGCCGTACACGTTCGGAATGCCGTAGTGCCTGGCGAGCCGCTCGTTCACGAACGTGTAGTCGGCATCGAGGAGGTCAAGCACACTCCGATCCTCCTCCACGATGCTGCCGAAGAACAGCTCCGTCTCCCGTCGGAACGCCTGCCGCAGCGTCTCGTCGTAGTCGGGAAACATCCGGGTGTTCGGGTCCGTCCCCTGCACGTTGCGCAGACGCAGCCACTGGCCGGCGAAGTTTTCGACCAGCGCCTGGCCGCGCGAATCCGCGAGCATCCGGCGCACCTGCGCCTCGAACACCGCCGGTTCGTGCAGCTCGTTCCGCTCCGCCACGTCCAGCAGCTCGTCGTCGGGAAGGCTGCTCCACAGGAAGAACGAGAGCCGCGAGGCCAGCTCCAGATCGCTGATGCGGTAGGGCGTGGCGGGCGCGACGCCGGGCGGATCGACCTCGATGCGGAACAGGAACTCCGGGCTCACGAGCAGGCGCTCGAGCGCCATCTGGATACCCCTGTCGAAGGTTCCGCCCGCGGCCCGTTCCTTGTCATAGAACGCGAGCAGCCGATTGACGTCCGTGTCCGAGACAGGGCGACGGTAGGCGCGGCGCGTGAGGGTCGCGACAATCTTCCGCGCACAGGGACGCTCCTCCGCCGCTCCGGTCGGGCGGCACACGAAGATCCGGCGTCGGGTCTGCGTGTCGCCGGCCTCGGTGGGGTTGAACGGGCCCAGGATCGAAATCTGGGCGACGTACGGCCCCCTGTACCCGCCCATGCGCGTGAGCCTGAATGACGAGACGCCCGGCGGGCGCAGGTAGGGCCGGAGGAGATCCTCGGCCTGAGCGGACGTCGTCTTGACGAAGGTGACCGCGATGTCGCGGAGGCCGGCCCGGATCGGCGTACGGACCTCCCAGTCCGTGTCGGCCCTGACGTCCGAGGCGTTGCCCGTGTGTGCCACGGGCTTCTGGTCCATTCTTTCGAAGAAGACCCGCCGGCCGTCCACCGTCAGCTCGATGTGGTTCGCTTCCTTCTCGGCGGTTCCGACGCCGGTGTGCGCCTGGAAGCGGATGACGTACTCGCCGTCGACCGGGAAGAAGCGCTGCAGGCGCGTCCCGCCCCGCGTGCCGAACGGGAGATCCTCGAGCCGGTCCTCCTGCGAGAGATCCGGACGAATCATGTGCGTCTCGCCCTCGGTGGGCGCCGTCGGATCCCCAATGGCGGCTCGGCTGATCTTCCGTGCCGCGCCGACGTACCGTTCCAGGTGCGTAGGCGACATGCCGAGAATGCCCGCGATGTTGTCGAAGCCGTAGCTCGCATCGTCGGGAGGCAACATCAGCGCGATGTCCATCCCCTCGAGACGCAGCAGATCACGGACGGCGTTCTGGTATTCGGCGCGATTCAGACGGTGAAGCGCCTCTGTGCGTCCGGGATTCGGCCGTGCCGCCGCGGCGCGATCGAGTTCCCGCTCGAGCCACGACGTGAGCGCCGTGTACGCGTCGTGATCGGGCCTGGGCAGTCCGGCCGGCGGCATCGCGCCCAGCTCGAGCTTGCGTACCACCTTCTCCAACCGCTCGCCGTTCGCCGCGGTGTCGGTCAGGTCCACGCCCTGCAGCGAGAAGCCGCCGGTCTTCAGCCGGTCGCTGTGACACGTGACGCAGTACCGATCGATCAAGGCGCGTGCATCGGCGCTCGACGTGACACGGGACGGTGAAGGTTGCTGCGCCGTGGCTTGCGAGGGGAGCACCAACAGAACGGTCGACGCGAGCCATACGCCCAGCCTTCGGATCATTGCGTTCCTCCAGAACGGACAGAGGAGCCTCGGATTCGCGCGCGCTCCAGGCAAACTAAAACTGGATTTAAGTATAGAACAATGGTACTTACGTCGAGGGCTTCTTTCGCAGTGGGAGTAACGAGATGAAGTTCGAGCGTGCACGCTGGTGGGGACTCCTCGGACACGTGGCGCTGGCCGTCGTTCTGGGACAGACGGTCACGTCTATCGGGGGACATTCGGTCACGCACGGAGCCGGTCCTGATGATGACGCCCTTGTCGAGGCGGCGAAGCGCGGCGACGATGCGGGTGTTCGCGCCCTCCTCCAGAAGGGCGCCGCGGTCAACGCGGCCGACGTCGACGGCGCGACGGTGCTCCACTGGGCGGTGTATCACGACCGGCCGGAGCTGGTGACGCTCCTGCTTCGCGAGGGCGCGAAGCCCGGACTCGCCAATCGGTACGGCGTGACGCCGCTGTGGCTGGCCGCGACGAACGGGAACCCCGGTGTCGTCGAGAGCCTTCTGGGCGCAGGGGCGGACGTCGACGCCGTGCGCGGGGAGAGCGGCGAGACGGCGCTGATGATCGCCGCGCACGCCGGCCATGCGGACGTGCTCCGCGCGCTGCTGGCCCGCGGAGCCAACGTCAACACCGCGGAGCACGTACGGGGACAGACGGCGCTGATGTGGGCGGCCGCCGAACGGCACCCCTCAGTCGTCAGGGTGCTCCTGGAAGCGGGCGCGGACCTGCACGCCCGATCGAAGACGGGTATCACGCCGCTGATGTTCGCGATTCGCGCCTCGGACATCGACTCGACGCGGCTGATGCTCGATGCCGGCGCCGACATCCACGATCGGGCCGCCGACGGCACGAGCATGCTCGTGCTGGCGATCCTGAACGCGAACTTCGAGCTTGCCCACAACCTCCTCGAATGGGGCGCGGATCCCAACGTCAAGGATCCGCACGGATACCCGTTGTTCGTGCTCACCTGGCTGCGGAGCGCGGTCAACCGGAGCCTCACGGACATCCTGGTGAGAACGCCCACTGGGGCGTTCGACAGCTTCGACCTCGGCAAGTCGCTGCTCGCGCACGGTGCGCGCATCAACGCACGCACCGACTGGGAGGATCCAGTCTCCGGCGGTGCGGGCGCGTCTCCCCGGGCCAGGAGAGGCATCTACCGCCCGGACCACCTGGCCATCGGCCCCTACTTCCTGAGCTTCGTCGGCTCAACGCCGTTCTACATCGCGGCGATGAACTGCGATGTACCGTACATGCGGTTCCTGGCGGCCAACGGCGCGAACGCGAACGTTCCCACGCGCCAGAACGTGACGCCCCTGCTCATCGCGTCGGGCATCGGCTTCTACGAGGGCGAACATCCGGGGACGCCCGCCGAGTGTCTCGAGGCCGTCAAGATGGCGTCCGACATGGGCAACGACCCGAAGGCCGTGGTCGAGTACGGCGACTACCGGGCCGGGAGCCCCAACTGGAACGGCGCCACGGCGCTGCACGGCGCCGCCACGCGCGGGGCCAACGACATGGTGGAGTGGCTCGTGGCCAGGGGGGTGCCGCTCGACGCGAAGACAGAGCAGGGCATGACGCCCTGGGACATCGCCGACGGCTCCAACATCACCGGCGTCTTCCACCAGTGGGTAGAGACCGCGGCGCTGCTGCGCCGGCTGATGGAGGAGCGCGGCATCCCCGTCGAGGTCGCGGCGGCGAGGAACCTCGAGTAGCGTCCGGCCGGGCCGCCCGCCACAGCAGCGGGTCCGTCAACTGCCGTCCCCGCCGCTGGCCCGATCGTCGTCGAGGGTGCGGGACGTGGATCCTCCCTCGAAGAACTCGTGGATGGCGGTGTAGAAGCCAGTCGTCCACAGCCTGATCGTGACCTCGCTGGTGGTGCGGTTCTGCCAGTACCACCCGTGAATGCCCGTGAAGGGGGCCCTGAACGTTCCGCGGCCCTCCTGCCGGTCGGCGGACTCGAAGCTCTCGGCGTATTCGGGTCCGGCGTTCGGCTCGCCGTGGAGGTCGTAGCGGACCGGTACCGTCGCCTCCCACGCGAACAGCATGCCGGCACCCTCCTCCAGACGGTACTTGTACTCAATCCACTCGAACGGACGCAGCACGAAGACCGCCGAGTCGGACCGGTAGCTGCCCGTGGCAGGAGCGACGACGCCCGGGCGGGTGTCCGCCAGGGCCGACAGGCCGAACGCGGCTCCTGTCCCCAGCGGATCGACGCCGTATTCGGCGGGCAGCACAGCGGTCACGAGGATGACCGCTGCAAGGACAAACGCCGTCGCCGTTGCAAGGGCCACCGTGCGGAGCGACGGCGGTTCCTGCGCCGCCTGCGGGGCGGTATCCGGCATCACCCCGCGAGGACGTATCCGGCCAGCTGATGACCGGCGAGCACGAAGCCGGCCGATACCAGGAGGGAGTTCGTCACCAGCGCCCAGCGGGCGAAGCCGGCGTGCCTGCGCCAGTAGGCCAGCGCGAGCACGACGAAGGCCAGCGCCAGAATCTGCCCGACTTCGACGCCGAGGTTGAAGCCGAGCAGGTTCGTCACGAGCCCGTCCTTCGAGAGGGCGAACTCCTGCAGTTTCGTGGCGAGCCCCAGACCGTGCACCAGGCCGAACATCAGCACCGCCATCCGCGTGTCGGGACGGAACCCGAGGAGCCGCTCGAACCCGCCGATGTTCTCGAATCCCTTGTACACGACCGACAGCCCGATGACGGCGTCGACGAGATGGGCGTCGACCCGGATGCCGCCGAGCACGCCGGCCAGCAGGGTGACGCTGTGCCCCAGCGTGAAGAGGCTGACGTAGAGAACGACGTCCTTCAGGCGGTAGAGGAAGAAGACGACCCCGACCAGAAAGAGCAGGTGGTCGTAACCGGTGACCATGTGCTTGGCGCCCAGGTAGACGAAGGGCGCAGCCGCGCTGCCCTGCAACCCTTGCACGAAGGTCGCGTTCTGCTCCGACATCGGGTGGGCGAGGGCGGTCCCGGCCAGTGCGGACCAGACGGCGACGGCCATGATTGCGGCCGCGAGGCCGCAGGCGCGCGCCCCCGGTGGGCGCCGGTCTCCGGCCGCGACTCGACTACTGTGGTCGGGCATCTCGCATCTGGGGCACGTACTGCTGATGGCACCCGGAGCAGACATTGTAGATGTCGGCGCCGACCTGGAAGATTCCGGCCTTGTCGCGCGCCTCGGCGGCCTTCACCGCCCGCGCGCCGATCTCGACCTGCGCGCGCGCGAAGGTCATCCAGTCGGCGGAGTCCTTGGCCCGGCCCTCGAGCATCAACAGGTTGCCCGCCTCGGTCACGACGACGGCGGCGTTGCGCACCGCCGTCCATTCCTCGTCGGTTCGCGGTTCGAGCTCCTCCGTCTTCTCCGCCGTGACGATGGTGCCGACCGATCCCCAGATGACGTCCGCCGCCGGGTCCAGCACCGCATTCATGAGCAGGCGGATGTCCGCGACCGGCATGAACGGCGCCCCGGCCGCCGGCGGACGATCACCACAGCCGGACACCAGCCCGGCCATGAGCAGGCAGGCGAGGTGCCGGCCGTCACCTGCCGAAGAGATCCAGCGGAACGGACTTCCCGATCTCATAGTAGCCGCGCGGGTTGGGGTGGATGCCGTCACAGTGGAACGAGGGATAGTTCCGGTCGGGAGCCGAGGGATCCCGCATCACCCGATCGAAGTCGAGCACCGCGTCGAACGCGCCTCCGCTGCGAATCCACTCGTTCACCGCGCGGCGTGTCTTCGACTTGGCATCGTCCCAGCCGGTGTTGTCGCCGGCGGGTGGCAGGTTGTGCCGCGGCACGATCGTGACGCCGACGATCCTGATCCCCCGCGCGCGCACGCGTTGGCTGATATCGGTCATCCCGCTGATGACCTGCTCCGCGGAGGCGTCGCGGCGGATGTCGTTCGTGCCCTCGAAGAGAATGACGTGGCTGACGCCATGGTGTGAGAGCACGTCGCGGTCCAGCCGCTCGAGGGCGGGAACGCTGTTGGGCGCCGGACGGAGGTGCGCCCGACCGATCGTGTTGCCGCCGATGCCCTCGTTCACGACCGCTTTCGGAATGCCGGCCAGCGCGAGACGTACCGACAGCCAGTCCACCCAGCGATCCCACCCGTCCACGGTCGAGCACGTCCCGTCGGTGATCGAATCGCCGAGCGCCACGATGGCGCCGGTGGAGGTCGGCGACTGCACATCGATGGCCTTCAGCCAGAAGGTGGACGTCGTCGTGCCGGTGAACGGCGACGCCTCAGGCCGCGACTGCCCGGGCGCGGGCAGGACCTCTTCGCCGGCGACGTTGCCAGCGCCGTTGGCGGTGAGGTACGACGTGACGAGCGCACCTCCGTGCTGGCTCGGGCGCACGTCGGTCCCCGGGACGTGGAGGCTGACGGCCAGGTCCTCCCGGGCCAGAATCGTCATGGCGACCGGGTCGCTCGTCACGCTGCCCCCCGCGGGTATGCGCACGCCGGCCGCGCCGCCGAACGTCACCCGTCGGTTCGATCCCTCGGCAAGCGTTTCCCGCAGGGCCCGGTGTCCAACGTACACGGCCCCGAGTTCGACGCTCTCGGTGCCGAACGTGTTGTCGAAACGGAGACGGACAGCCGTGCCGGGAACCGTCACGCGCGCGATCAGGCGCACCGTCGCATTGCTGAGGCTCGTGGCGCCCACGCCGTTCTGCGAGGTGCCCCATGCGGTGACCCACCCCGCGGGGGCGTCGTTCTGGGCCGCGGCTCCGGCCGCGAGACACCCCACGATCAGCGCACAGGGGGCGAAACGGGTCCGCCGCGCGATCGTTCGTCTCGTCACCGCTGGCCTCCTCATCATTCGAGCCGACTCCGCTCGGAATCGCGCGTGGAGACCGGGGGCCGTTCTGGTCTCATCGCGATCGGCGGCACGAGAATCCCTGTTCACGCCGAAAGGGCGACTAGTGTAGCATGCAGCCGACATCCGGCCGGGAGCGGAACGGCGGTCCGGCACGCGGCGGCTCCCGTCGGTCCAAACGCCCCGACGGTGGGCCGGCCCGTCGGTGGATGTTCCGCCGTCAGCCTGGAATCGGCCGGCAGTTCGCGTGATTCACGATCCGAAAGGATGGCTCCTACGATGAGGTCCCTGCTGACACCCGCAGCCGTGCTCGGCGTGATGCTCCTGGCGCCGACGACGCTGGCGCAACAGTACCCGAACTATCCGGACCACTTCGCGTACGTTCCCGCCGAACGCGTGGACGACATCATCAGGCACATGGGGATCTCGGGCCGCACGAAGGGAGGGAGCAACGAGATCTATCCTCTCGACACCGACCTGGGCATCCGGGCGAGCATCGGCAAGAGAGGCAAGACGCCGCCAACGGACGGCGCCGAGGTGCACGGCTCGTTCGGACACACCTGGCTGATCGTCGAGGGCGGCGGCACGGTCGTCATGGGAGGAAAGCTGAAGGATCCCAAGGACCTGGGCAACGGCAACTGGAGCGGGTCCGGCATCGAGGGTGGCAGGGAAATCGTCCTCAAGAAGGGGGACATCATCACGTGCCAGGTCGGGATGCCGCACTGGTGGAAGGACGTGCCGGAGGGCGTGACCTATCTGGCCTTCCACGTGTTTCCCCCGATGAAGAAGTAACCGGGCGCGGGCGCCGGGGCGGTCGTGTCCAGACGATCCCCCGGCGTCCCGTTCCGTCCGGTCTCGGGCCGACACCCGGGCGGCTACCGGTCCTGAGGTGGAAGCTTCGCGCCTCCCGCGCCGATGACCTCGATGGCGAAGGGAACCCCCGCCGGGTACATGTCCACATAGCCGAAGTTCACGGCCACGTTCCCCTGCACCCATTTCCCCCCCTTCGATTCGAGGAACTTCACGGCGTCGGCGTAGTTCGACACGTCCCAGCCGACGTGGTGGACGCCCTCGCCATGCTCGTCGATGAAGTCCTTCCACGGGCTGTCGGTCATCGGCTGGATGATCTCGATGCGGATGCCGTTGGCGTTCACACTGGCGACCTTGCCCACCATCGTCTTGTTGCCGTAGCTCGGAGGAAACGGAATGTCCTTGAAGATCCGCGACTGCGGCGCCGGCAGGCCGAAGAGCGCGGCCACGGCCGCGGCCGTCTTGTCCACGTCGCGTACGGCAAGGGAGATGTGTGTGAACTTGCCGTCGATCTTGGCTGCGGCCTGGCCGCGCACGAGGGCCGTGGACAGCACCGCGCCGATCAGCATGCAGACGGCGCCGGTGAGAACGAATCTGGTGCGGAGGGTCATCTGGACTCCTTTGCCTGAGTGAGTGAGACGCCATTCTACGCCCACGGTGAAGGGCTGCTTCCAGACGCCGCGCCGCTTCCGAACGCTGAGACATCTGAAGACAACCGGGCCGGCACTTGATCGGGAGCCGGCGAACCGCTACGTTGACCCGCGGTCCGCGCGCGGAGCCACACCGCCGATACGCATCGGGCGCCGAGTTCTCCGAACGCCCGCAGGATGAAACCGATCACACGGTCGACCTCGACGGGGATCGAGGTGCGACCGCTCGGAGGGGGACGAGTGACGGCAGTCTGCCATCCGGTGATCGCGCGCGTGCACCGCGGGCTGCGGGCCGATCACGCACCGCTCGATCGCCGCGCGGTGGGCACGTTCCGGACCCTCCTCCTGCTCGTGGCGGTGTGGCTGCTGCCGCCCGACGCGGCCGCCCAGGGCGTTCCCGATGGCCAGATCCGCAAGCAGGCCACGGCGGTCCGCGTGGCCGCCGGCGCCATCCGGCTCGACGGCCGCCTCGACGACCGGGCGTGGCAGGAGGCGCCCCCCATCACCGACTTCGTGCAGAAGGAACCGATCGAAGGCGCGCCGCCGACCGAGGCGATGGAAATCCGGTTCGTCTACGACGATCGCGCGCTGTACATCGGCGCGCGGATGTACAGCCGGAACCCGGGTGCCATCCAGGCGCCGATGGGCCGTCGCGACAACGTCGCCGCGCAGTCCGAGAGCATCATCGTCTCGCTCGACACGTTCCTCGACCGCCGGACGGCCTATTCCTTCGGCGTGAGCGCATCCGGTGTGCGGCTCGACCGCTTCCACAGGCAGGACGACGAAGCCAGCTTCGAGGAGGGCTTCGATCCCGTGTCCGAAGCGCGGAGCCGCATCGACGATCAGGGCTGGACCGCCGAGCTGTGGATTCCCTTTTCGCAGCTGCGATTCAACGACCGCCCCGAGCAGGTGTGGGGCCTGAACGTGCGCCGGTTCACGCCGCACCTCGAGGAGGAGGACTACTGGGTGCTGGTCCCGCGAACCGAACGGGCCTGGGCCTCGCGTTTCGGGGATCTCCGCGGCATCGCAGGCGTCGAGCCCTCCCGTCGCGTGGAGCTGCTCCCGTTCGTCGCCGGGTCGTCGACAGCCGACGGCCGGGCCGACGCCGCGGATCCGTTCAACCGGGGCAACCGGCCGGCGGGCCGCGCGGGACTCGATATGAAGATGGGGCTGGGCCCGAACCTGACCCTGCAGGGGACGGTGAACCCGGACTTCGGCCAGGTGGAGGCGGATCCGGCCGAGGTGAACCTGACGGCGGTGCCGACGCGCTTCGTCGAGAAGCGTCCGTTCTTCGTCGACGATTCCGAACTGCTCAACATCGCGCACCCGAACTTCGTGTACTCGAGGCGCATCGGCGCGCGGCCGTCCGGCCCGGCGTCCGCGGACTTCGTGGACTACCCGTCCGGCACCACGATCCAGGCGGCGGCAAAGCTCACGGGGCGTATCCGCCAGCGTACGTCGATCGGTCTGCTCGCAGCGGTCACCGGTGAAGAGACCGCGCGGCTGGCGAGCAGAGGCACGGACCGCTTCGAGACGGTCCGCGTCGCGGTACCGGCCACCTACGGGCTGGCTCGCATCCAGCAGGAGGTCGGACGGTCGGGGTCGACGGCCAGCGTGCTGGTCGCAGCCGTGCACCGGGCGTTGACCCCGGGCGATCCCCTTGCGGCCTGGCTCACCCGCGACACGGTGACGGTCGCCGGCGACGCGCTGCTGCGTCTCGGGAATGGGGAATACGAAGTCCGCGCGGCCGGCGGTGGCACGCTCGTCCGCGGCGGGGCTGCCGCCCTCGAGCGGCTGCAACGGTCGAGCGCGCACTACGCCCAGCGTCCCGATCGGACGTACGCACGGTTCGATCCTGCGCGGACGTCGATGTCCGGGTATTCGTGGTCGGCGAGCGTCGACCGCATCAGCGGGCGGCACTGGCTGTTCGGCGCCACGGCGAAGGTCGACTCGCCCGGCTTCAGCTCCAACGACATCGGCTTCCTGATGGCGGCCGATGGCATTCAGCCCCGGGTGTACGTGCGCTACCGGGAGACCCAGCCCGGGCCGTTCTTCCGGAGCTACGCGCTGGAATTGCGGCAGTCGAACGAATGGAACTACGGCTGGAACCTCCAGTCGGCCGAGACGCTGTCATCGATCAACGCGACGTGGCGCAACTTCTGGACGAGCGCCGTCTCGGCCACCGTCGGCCGCCGCGGCCAGAGCGCCACGCTGACACGAGGGGGGCCGCTCATGCAGACGCCCCGGGACTGGCGTCTCTCCGCCTCGGTCGCCAACAGCGCGGCGTCGCAGACGCGCTGGTCCGGTACGGCGGTCGCGGCCGGCGACGAGGACGGCGGGATGGCGCAGTCGGGCCAGGCGACCCTCTCGTTTCGACCGGGCCCGCGTTGGGAGCTCTCGGTGAGACCATCCTACGAGCGCGCCACGTTCACCCAGCAATACGTCACGACACGCGGCGACGGGCGGGCCGAGACGTACGGCAGCCGATACATCTTCGCCGACATCGATCGGACGACGCTGTCGACCCAGTTCCGGCTGAACTTCACGCTCAAACCGGACCTCACGATCGACGTCTACGCCGAGCCGTTCGCCGCCTCGGGCCGCTACCACAACCTCGGCGAACTGCTCCTGCCGGGCACGCGGCAGCGTCTGACCTACGGCGGCTCCGGGACGTCGCTCGTCCGGCAGGGCGACGGCAGCCTCCTCGTGTCCGCCAACGGTCCCGCCTTCCTGGTGTCGAACCGCGACTTCAACGTGCGATCGTTCCGCAGCACGATGGTCCTTCGCTACGAATGGCGCCCCGGCAGCACCTTCTACGCGGTCTGGCAGCAGGACCGGGGATCGGAAGACGCGGGCGGGGGCCGCGTGGGCGTGGCCGATCTCTTCGAGTCGATCGCGGAGCCGGGGCGGAACGTCCTCCTCGTGAAGACGTCGTTCTGGCTCCCCGTGTGGTAGGAGGCCGCGGAGGGGCGGGGCGGGACCTCGCCTCGCCCCTCGCGGAGCGTCACTTCGCCAGCGGGTTCGGGCGCAGCTGGAACTTGACCACCTGGGGCATGGTCCCCTTCCCGCCCTCGTTGTGCCACGGCGTGCGGTTGCCGTGGGTCGACCAGAGGCCCTTCCCCTTCCATCCGGCCTTGGGATCGTCGATCCGCCCGTCCATGCCCTTGGCATAGAAGCCCAGGGGGTACGGCACGCGCAGTACGACGAACTTGCCGTCGACCAGACCCATGAGCGAGTCGGAGTTGCTCCCGGTGACGAACGGCACGTTCTTGCCCAGCCCGAAGGTGTCGAACTGATCGACGAAGAGGAGATACAGGCCGTCGGCGCTCCCGGGTTCCGTCACGCCCTTGAACTGCGGCCCGGGCACCGGGTAGACCGTCCACCCCTCGGGGCAGTGCTTGCCGGTGGCCTTCGGTCCGTTGAGGGGCGCCCTGCACTTCCGCCGATCGAAGCTGGCGAGGTGTCCGCTGCCCGAGAGGTTCGTCCAGATCACGCCGTTGCGATCGGCGTCGATCCCCCGCACCGTGTTGCCCTCCCCGCTCAACCCTGGGTAGCCGTACGGCGCGTCGTAGATCTCGGAAAGCGCCGTTTCCGGCGGGTTGTCGCCGAGGTTGATGCGGACGATCGACCCCGGGAACGACCAGACCGATCCCCAGACCGACCCGTCCACCGGATTCTGGATGACGCTGTAGAAGGCGACGCCCAGTCGCGTGTCCTTGGTGGCGTCGACGGCGTTCGCCGCGGTCGAGTCCTGCAGCACCTCGGCCTCGGGGGCCGCCGCGGCCCGCCTGGCCGCCGGCTGCGGCTCGACCCAGGCGTCGCGCCTGCCGTTGCCGTTGGTGTCGAGGATCAGCGGCGTCCAGCCCTGCGACTTCGCCTCGTCCTTCGTCTCGTCGTACATCTTGGTGTCGACCCAGCCGACCAGGTGCTGGCCGCCGGAGTTGAAGAACAGCCAGTCGGCGTACTTGCCGTTGGCGTACTGGGCGTCGCCGAACATCAGATGGTGCGTGCCGAAGCACGTGTGCAGCAGCTGGACCTGCTTCGTCTTCGGATCGTAGACGGCGGTGCTCCGGGTGCCGCCCCGCTCGAGCGGATAGACGTTCGCGGAGGGGTGACCCTTCATGCACCAGGCCGGCATGTCCGACTGGACGGCCGAGGTGGCCCAGAGACGGCCCTTCCGGTCCCACATGGTGCTGTGGGCCGCCGACTTGCCCGTCCAGATGACCTCGTCACCCCAGTACGGCGACGGCTGGAGGAGGGGAGAGTGCGGCGAGGAGGAGATCTTCGGATCCCGGACCGGGATCTCCACGGCGCTCGCCGTGTGCGTCACGGGGTCGAGTACCCAGACGTTGTCGGAGCTCGCCTCCGGGCCCGAGATGAAGGGGCCGTTCGCGTTCACTGTCGGGTCCGACTTGTACGTCGACATCCCATCGTGGACGTACTTTCGTGGGTCGGCGTATTCCCACGCAGTGAGGACGACGTTCCGCTCCACGCCCTGCGGGCGGGGCGGAACCGGGGGCAGCTCTCCCTTCGCGATGCGGTCCGACCAGTCGGCGAACATCTTCAGGCCGCGATCCCGGCCCAGCCGCGACAGGTAGCTCACCATCATGCCGCCCGCCTGGCCCGACTGGATGCGGCGGGCCCAGGCGTCGAACGAGGTGGCGAACCGGCCGAGGCTCTCGGGGATCTCGCGCGTGGCCTTGTTGCCCATCTGGTGACACGTCACGCACGCGGTCGTGCTGACCTGGCTGATCCACTCCGCCTGGCTGGTCATCGACTCGGGGATGCCGTTGCCCTTGTCGCCCGTTCCGGGGAACTCGCTCTTCGCCGGCACCTGCAGCAGCGAGTACCAGTAGTGTGCCGGGTAGTACTCGGCGGCCGCGCTCGCGCTGGGAGCCACGACGGCCGTGAGGTTCAGGCGCTGCCCGGGGGTCGCCTTGACCTTCGGCGAATCGACGAGGCCGTAGCCCCGCACCCAGACGTGGTAGCCGGCCTTCGGGAGATCGGGCAGGACGTAGCGCCCCTGATCGTCCGTGACGACGGTCCTGATGAACCTGGTTGGCAGGTCCCTCGTCTCGGCAATGACCCAGACACCGGCCTCCGGGCCCTTCGACGAAGTCACGACCCCTCCGACGTCGTCGGAATCGATCGCGATCGAGTTCTGGCGGGCGCCAACCACGACCAGCGACACGGTGAGCGCCGCCGCCACGCCGACACCGGCTGCGACCGAGCGTGCCTTCTTCTGCATGTCTGCTCCCTTCCCGGCTGTGTCCGGCGCGCGCGATTCGTCGAGATCCCGAACCCGCGCGACTCCGCCTTCGGTGGCCGTATCACCTGACTGCTGAATCTGAATCGCGACTGTGTTTTATACCCTGGCATCCACGCCGGACCGCGAAGAATTTTGTGGCAGGTTGTCTCTGGCCGCGGTCCCCCCTTCCGTCGCGCCGCTCGACGGCACTCGACGGCACCCGTGGTTGACGCCGGTGATCGGCCGGTGTACTGTTCCGGCGCGTCACCGTCACTGGCGCGCCCGTGAGTCGTTCCACGGCTGAGATCGTCTTCAGCCACGGACATCCCGCAGAGGAGCATCGCCATGTCGAATCAGGGTCGCGTGCGGCTGTTCACCGCCGTCGTCGTTGCGTGCGTGACGCTGGACGGGTCGGGCGTGTTCGGGCAGGCCGGCGCCACGGACCCCAACGCCTATCCGAATCCGTACGGAGCGGCCGCGCGGAGCCCGCTCACGATGCCGGCCGGACGCCAGATGGGCTGGGTGATGGGGCTCGACGTCGATCGCAACGGCCGGGACATCTGGCTGTTCGATACCTGTGGGGGAGGGCTCCAGGCGTGCATGACGTCAAAGACCGTCGATCCGGTCCTCAGGTTCGACCCCTCCGGAAAACTCCTCAGCAGCTTCGGCGCCGGGATGTTCGTGCACCCGCACGGTCTCTATGTGGACCCGGAGGGAAACATCTGGATCGTCGACGGGTACGGCGGCAACGTTCCCGACACGCCTCAGGGACACCAGGTGTTCAAGTTCAGTCCCGAGGGCAAGCTGCTGCTGACGCTCGGGACGGCGGGCGTCAAGGGCAACGGCCCGAACGCGTTCAATACGCCCTCGGACGTCGTGGTCGGGCGCAACGGCGACATCTTCGTGGCCGACGGACACGGCGGCGACATGAACGACCGGATCGTGAAGTTCTCGAAGGACGGGAAGTTCATCAAGGCCTGGGGCACGAAAGGCAAGGGCCCCGGTCAGTTCGACAACACGCACTCGCTGGCCATCGACTCGCAGGGACGTCTGTTCGTCGGAGATCGCACGAATCTGCGGATTCAGATCTTCGATCAGGAGGGGAAGTTCCTGGAGGAATGGAAGCAGTTCGGCGCGCCGAGCGAGATCTTCATCGACCGCAACGACACCATCTACGTGGCCGACTCGATCTCGAACCCGAAGTCCAATCCCGGCTGGAAGCGCGGCATCCGCATCGGCAGCGCCCGCGACGGCCGCGTGACGGCGTTCGTGCCGGAGGAGTCCGAGCCGAACCAGAACCAGGAACTCGTCGTCGTCGACGCGAACGGCAGCCTGTGGGGCGGGTTCACGTCGGGTGCGATGGTGCACAAATATCCCAGGAAATAGCCGCGCCGGGGAGCGGCAGGCCGATCCCCGTTCCGGCGCATCCGGGCATCGCGTCCAGTTGTCTGTCATGGCCGCCGCCCGGGATGTCCCAGGATGTCGCCCGCGGCGAACGCGGCCACTTGGCTGTTGACTCGTCGCCCGGCGGGCGCTAGCCTCCGCATCAGTGGCCGCGCGTCTCTCGACGCAGGCATGGTTTCCGTGTGCAGGAGCGCGCGTGCGGGTGGGGCGATCTCATGTGACCGCGCCTGCCGCATGACCGGGTCCGGCCCCGCGGTGCCCGCGAGCCGGTGGAGGGCTGAGATGTTCAGGATCACGATCGGACTGCTTGCCGTAGTGGCGCTGTTGTTCGGAGCCGGCCATCGGGGACCGGTGGTCGACGCTCAGACCGCGGCGGCCGCGCTCACCGGAACGGTCACGTCGAAGGCCGAAGGCGCCATGGAAGGCGTTGCCGTGATCGCGAAGCGCGACGGCTCCCCGGTGCTGACCTCGGTGATGACCGATGCACGCGGGCAGTACTCGTTCCCGCGCAGCCACCTGAAGCCGGGCAAGTACACCATCGCGATCCGCGCCGCCGGATACGTCCTGCCCGGCTCGGGCACGATCCCGGTCGACGTGTCCGCCGAGGCGGCGGGTCGTCTCGACCTGGCGCTACTGGACGCCACCACGGACCAGATGGCGAACCAGCTCACGACGGTCGACTGGCTGATGAGCATGCCGGGCACCACGGCGCAGAAGGATCTCCTCGTCCGCAAGGTCGTGAACTGCGGCTTCTGTCACGACATGGAGCGCACCCTCCGGACGCGCTACACGGCCGACCAGTTCCTGCCGGTGATCTCGCGGATGGCCACCTACGCGGCCGACAACAGTGCGGCCTGCGGCCCCGGCAGCGCGCTCATCTGCGACGCGAAGACCAGCGGGCGGTACCAGCAGCAGTCGGTGCCGCGTCCGCCGGAGGGCCTCTCCTACGGGGGCGCGGACGCGCGGCTGCTCGCCGAATACCTCGCCTCCGTGAACCTGAGCGGCGGCCGGAAGACCTGGAACTTCCCGCTGAAGGCGATGCCGCGGCCCAAGGGCCGGGCCACGCGGGCCATCGTCACGGTATTCCCGATACCGCGGCAGCCGAACGTGATACACGATCTGGCCGTCGATCAGAACGGGCACGTCTGGTACGGCGACAGCGGATGGGGGTACCTGGGCAAGCTGGAGCCGAAGACCGCTACCTTCAAGGAGTACGAAGCGCCGCAGCGCTGGCCCGAGCCGCAGGCCGGCCTGAAGCGGGTCCTGGGGGTCCAGGATGTCGAGGTCGACGCCGTCGGACGCGTGTGGGCGGTGCTGGCCCTCGGTGGCAAGACGCTCGCCTATTTCGACCCGGCGCGTGAAGCCTGGAAGGAGTTCGAGATGCCCGGCGGCGTCTGGGCGTTTCTCCCCTCGTTCCACAAGGGTCAGGCAGACACGGTCTGGACCACGGGCCGGCCCCCGGACGGCGGAAACGCCGCGCCGTTGACGGCCTACAGGCTCAACGCGAAGACGGGGCAGGTCGAGGCGAGCTTCCCGATCATGGTGGACGCGTCGGGCCGGGACTTCTCGGGACCGATGCGCCTGGACGTCTACGGCATGTCGTCGGCCCGGCCGTTCTGCTACCAGATCGCGCGCGATGCCCAGGACAACTTTCTGTGCAACGACTTCTATGGCTCGAACATCATTCGCGTGAACGCGAAGACAGGGAAGACCACGATCTTCCCGACACCGACACCACATGCGGCGCCCCGTCGGGGGCGTGGCGACGGTGAGGGCCGCTACTGGTTCGGCGAGTTCTGGGGGGACAAGGCGGCCATGCTCGACCTCGCGACGGGGACGATCCGCGAGTTCCCGTTCTCGACGAAGTACATGTCGGCCTACGCGGCGGCGCCCGATGCCCGCGGCGAGGGATGGGCGTCGAGCACCGGCTCCGATCGGGTGATGCGGATCAACCCGCAGACGGGGGAGACGACGGAATACCTGATGCCGGTGTACTACGACGCCCGGAAGGTGGTCGTGGACCCGTCGACGGCGAACACCACCGTCTGGCTGCCGAACAAGAATCTCGCCCAGCTCATCCGGATCGAACCGCTGGACTGAGCTGGCCGTGAGGTCGACCTGGCGTCAAGCGGGTGATGGTCGACGGCTGGGATGTCGAACGGGCCACGGACGAAGCGGTTCAGCTGGGGCTCACCGTTCCGCGGCTCAGGGAATTCGCCTCGAGTACGTACGCGCCCGCAGGAAGTAGAAACCCGAAGCCGCGCACCGGGCGGCTCCCCGGGGGCGTTTCGCCGCCAACGAGTCAGGGCCCCGCGCACGGGCCGATGCTCGGCCCCAGGCCCTCAGACGGTGGGCGACCGACCGGCCCCGTGGCAGCGCTTGTACTTGCGCCCGCTGCCGCAGGGGCAGGGATCGTTGCGCCCGACCCTGGCTTCGGCCGCCGGTTCACGGGGAGCCTCACCGGCCGCCGCGATCGGGTGCGAGAAGACGGGCGGCGTCGATCGGTCGTCACGTCTGCCGGCACGGCTCATGCGGAGATAGTGCGGGCTGTGTGACAGGCCGAGCGGGTTGGTGATCTTCACGGCGGCCTTTTCGCGGGCGAACTTCTCCTGCGACTGGCGGATGGCCTCCACCTCCTCCCCGGTGCAGTCCGCCAGCTCGACGTCCTCGCGCGGCACGAACAGCACCTGGCCGATCGGCAGGTTGTGCGAGCCCGACACCCCCTCGCCGGGCTGCAGCACGTAGCGGAACTCCGTTTCGTGTGCGTACCAGTCTGTCTCGACGCGGATGACCAGCATCGGCGTGATCGGCCGTTCGATCGCGTTGAAGATCGGGGTGTACACCGTGTCCCAGCCCTGGGGTGTCCGGAAGTTCCAGGCGCCCCGAAGCGTGAGCGCGCCCGGCGGCGTGCCGAGGTCCTCGGGGACCATGAACGTGCGCATCATCTTCGTGGCCCGGTCCGGCGTCGTGACGGGCTCCGGCGTGGCGAAGAAGACTTCCTCTCTGATCATGCCCGTCGCGCCGACCGGCTGGGTGATGGTCACGCCGAAGAGCGGCTCCCATCGGCCAGACTGGTTGCCGTAGAAGACGAACCGGTAGCGTCCCTCCCCCTGGTAGTCGATGTAGAAGGACTCGTGCGGCTCGAGCGGGGGGTAGACGAGGAACCCGAGCGCGCTACCGGCCTCGAGGACGGGGCAGTGGCGGGCGTGCTGCGGGAGGAGCGGGCGCTGGGCGTCGCGCTTCGGACGCAGCCCGACGCCGGGCCGGCTCCGGTTCGGAAAGAGTCGCACCTCCATGATCCGGACATGTTATCCCCGGAGCGCATCGGTGTTGCTGCAGGGACCGCCCGGCCGCCACGAGTGTCTGGAGGTGAGCGCCGGGACCGGCAGGCGAGGCCGCTCGCGGAGGGCCGTGCGGGGCGCGTCGGGACGACGTGCGTTCACTGCGACGATGCGCCGTGTTGCTTCAGCACCTCGGCCGATTTCGGACGCAGCGTGAACATGGCGTTGCGGATCACGCCCTCGGCGATCTTCAGCGGCGTTTCCCCGCGCCTGTTCTTCACGCTCAGGTCGGCGCCCCGGGCGGCCAGGAACGCCACGATCTCCGCGGCGTCGTTGTACGTGGCCGCGTGCACGGCCGTCTCCCCGCTCACGTCGACGGCGTCGATGTCGGCCCCCAGCTCGAGCGCGAGCCTCGCCGCCTCGACCGACATGGCGCCCGTGATATGGCTCTCGTCGGACCGGCCGGTGCCCGCAGCCGCGAGCAGGGGCGTCACCTGATCGACCGTTCCAAGGGTCGGGTCGGCACCGTGGGCGGCGAGCAGACGCATCACGTCCACGTCAGCCGACCGCGCGGCCAGGAGAAAGGGCGTGGCGCCCAGCACCCTCAGCGACTGCCCGGTGAGGCCCGTGCCGAAGAGGGTCGGCGCCTTGGTGATCCGGGCATTCGGGTCCGCGCCCTGCGCCAGCAGCGCCTTGATGAGGCCCTGCTTGTCCTCCGTCACGCCCATGAGCACTGCCCAGCCCTCGGCGAGCTGGTAATCGTTCATCGACGTTTCCCACCGGCCGGCCGCCCAGTGCAGCGGCGTGTAGCCGGCGGCGGCGGCGTTCGGATCGGCGCCCCGGTCGAGCAGGTACTGCGCGAGCGACGAGTGCCCCCGGACGGTGGCGATGTGCAGGACGCTCAACCCGTCCTGACCGGCCTCCTGGATGTGCGCGCCGCTGTCCAGCAGGAGCCGGACGAGTTCGAGGCTGCCGCGCCGCGCCGCAAAGAGCAAGGGAGTGAAGCCGCTGTTCGAGGTCGCGGTCACGTCCGCGCCCTGCTCGATGAGCGCACGCACGACTGCGACGTGACCTTCCGCGACCGCCCACATGAGGGCGGTCTGCCCCTTCAGCGCCTCCCGCGCGTCGACCACTGCGCCACTGGCGAGGAGCGCTTTCACCGCCTCGACGCTGCCCGATCGGGCAGCGGTCATGAGCGGGGTCTGTCCGGAGGGCAGGGCGAGCGACGGCGTCGCACCGCCCCGCAGCAGCGCTTCGACCACCGGCGCGCTGCCGTTCGTACAGGCCAGCGACAGCGGGGTGGCGCCGTAGTCGTTGGCGGCGTCGGCGACCGCCCCGGCTCGCAGGAGCCGGTCCACGAGGATCTGATCGTCGTGGTACGCGGCCCAGTGAAGGGCCGTGGTCCCATCAGGCCCCGCGGCATTCACGTCGACCTGCCCGGCGAGCAGGGCCGTGACGGCGGCACGGTCGTGCCGCCGCGCCGCCTCCAGGAGACTCAGACTCTGCGCGGATGCCGGGCCGGGCGCAGGCAGCAGCGCGAGCAGGCCGAGGAGTGCCACAGGCACGCGTACGGGGCGGGTCACGGACGATTTCATGATGATGCGAACGACCGGCGCTGTCACGATTGGCGACAACGATCTGCTTGCATTCGACTGTGTGGGTTCCTATTGTATACGGCATTGGCTCGGAAGTCCGGGTCGATGCGTGCCCGCTTTATGCAGAGAGACTTCATGGGATGGTCCTGTCGTCGCCGTCGGGCGGTCGTCGTTCCGGCGGTCGCCGCGCTCCTCCTGGGTGTCGGCGCGGCAGCTCGCGCCCAGACGGCGACGGTTCGCGGGGACGGCGGGTCGGTCGGTGAGGCCATGACTGCCGCGTCGTCGCGGGCGCTCCTGGATCGGTACTGCGTGACCTGCCACAACGAGCGGCGCAGGGTCGGCAATCTGGCGCTGGACGCGATCAGCCTGGAGCGCGTGGCCGCCGGAGCGGAGACCTGGGAGAAGGTCATCAAGAAGCTCCGCACCGGGGCCATGCCCCCTCCCGGCCTTCCGCCCCCGCCGTCACCTCGGGCACAGGGCCTGGCCGCCTGGCTCGAGACGTCGATCGATGCCGCGGCGGCGAAATCGCC
>VFZH01000060.1 GCA_016871255.1 Acidimicrobiia bacterium
GCCAGGCCAGTGTGCTCGCCGTGACGTCGTACGCGACGCGCACGTCCCCCGTGCTGCGCGGGAAGTGGCTGCTGGAGAACCTGCTGGGCACGCCTCCACCACCACCGCCTCCCGATGTTCCGGACCTGAAGGAGAACGTCGAAGGGGAACCACCGACGTCGGTCCGCGAACGCCTTGAGCAGCATCGGAAGAACCCCACCTGTGCGGGTTGCCACGCCCAGATGGATCCTCTTGGCTTCGCCCTCGAGAACTTCGACCCCATAGGACGGTGGCGGGCGACGACCGAGGCCGGGACTCCTGTCGACGCTTCGGGCACGCTGCCGGATGGGAGTGCCTTCGGGAACGCGGAGGAGTTTCGCGAGGTGCTCCTCCGCCGGAGTGACCGGATCGCCTCGGCAGTCACCGAGAAGCTCATGACCTATGCCCTCGGACGCGGCCTCGAATCCCACGATGCGCCAGCCGTACGCGCAATCGTGCGGGTCGCCGCCGAGCACGACTACCGATGGTCGGCGCTGATCACCGGAATCGTGGAGAGCGTTCCCTTTCAGATGAGGCAGGCCGGCGGTGCGCCGACGGGTGCCGCCGAGACCTCCGGAGCGAGGGCACGATGAGTGGAATTCTCACGAAAAGGGTGCTGTCGCGCCGCACCGTACTTCGGGGTGGTGGGACCATCCTAGCCCTCCCCCTGTTGGACTGTATGGTTCCGCCGCTGACGGCCCTGAACCAGACGGCCGCCAGGGCCGTTCGTCGCCTGGGGGTGGTGTACGTTCCCAACGGCATGATGATGCCGCACTGGACGCCGTCGACGGAGGGGTCGGGTTTCGAACTCTCGCCGATTCTCGCACCCTTGGCCCCGGTCAGGGGATACGCCGTCGTTCTGAGCGGTCTGGCGGATCGTTCGGCAACTCCCGTCGGCGGGGGCGGCGCGGGACCACATGCCCGGGCGTCCGGCACGTTCCTGACGGGTGTGCACATCAGGAAGACAGAGGGGGCGGACATCCAGGCCGGCATCTCCATGGATCAGATCGCCGCGCGCACGCTCGGCCAGAACACGCAGCTCGCGTCGCTCGAGCTGGCCCTCGAGTCCGTCGAGATCCTCGGTGGCTGTGACGCCGGGTACAGTTGCGCCTACACGAACACCATCTCGTGGCGCAGTCCGACGACGCCACTGCCGATGGAGAACGACCCGCGTGCGGTCTTCGAGCGTCTCTTTGGGGTCAGCGACACGACTGATCCCGAGGAGAGGCGTGCGCGCCTGTCCACCGAGCGAAGCCTGCTCGACGCGGTCGCGGACAAGGCGGCCAGCCTCCAGCGAGGGCTGGGCCCTCGGGACCGCGGCAAGCTGTCCGAGTACCTGGATGCCGTTCGCGACGTCGAGCGGCGCATTCAGAGGGCCGAGGAACAGGCGGGCCGCGACATCCCGGCCGTCGAGCAGCCGGCGGCGATTCCACCCACCTACGCCGAGCACGCGGAAGTCATGTTCGATCTGCTCGCGTTGGCGTACCAGAGCGACCTGACGCGTGTCAGCACGTTCATGCTGGCCAAGGAGATCAGCGGCCGCGCGTATCCCGAAATCGGCGTGCCCGACTCCCATCACCCGACGTCGCACCATCAAAACGATGCCGAGAAGCTCGCGAAGCTGGCCAAGATCAACACGTTTCACGTCCAGCTGTTCGCGCGGTTCGTCGAGAAGCTGATGGCCATTCCGGATGGTGACGGCTCTCTGCTCGATCATTCCATGTTCCTCTACGGGGCCGCGATCAGCGATAGCAATACCCACTTCTACGACAACCTCCCGATCGTCCTCGTGGGCGGCAGGAGCGCCGGCCTGGCAGGCGGGCGCCATGTTCGCTACATGGGCGATCCGCCGCTGACGAACCTGTATCTGTCCCTCCTGGATCGCGTTGGTGTTCAGACGGAACGCCTTGGTGACAGCACCGGTCGCCTGGAATACCTGTCCGACGTCTGAGGAGATTCACGGATGCCATTCTGGGGAACTGGTTCCGTTCCGGCGACGCATGGTCCCCGCGGCCCATGGTTCGCGCTCGCGTGTGTCGCAGCGCTTTGGGCGGCGGTGGCGGCATGGTCCGGAGGCGCAGGGGCACAGGGCGTCGGCGGTGGGGGTTCGGTCCATGGGCGTGTAACCGCGGAGGGCGGAGAGGTGCGCGCGTTCCGCGTTCGGGCGCGCGACGCCGCAAGCCGGATCTCGTACACCGTGTTTACGAACAACGGACGCTACGAGATCTTCAACCTTCCGGCAGCCACCTACGAGCTGCAGGTGGTTGAGGACAACGTGGAATCGCGCCCGCGAACGATCGCGGTGGAGGCCGGTAGCTCGGTGGGCGCCGATCTGGCGGTGCGAATCCGGCCTGCCCCGGCCGACGCGGAGCTGGTCGAGTTCGACGAACTCTACCCGCCGAGTCCTGCGCGCGACGTCATGCTAGAAACCTGCTTCCCGTGCCACTCCTCGGCAGGCAAGGGGCACCTGGGCAGGGCGACCAGCGCGTGGCATCGTCTGGGACCACGGACGGAAGAGCAGTGGCGCACTGCCGTGGACAGGATGTTCCGGCGCCCCAGCGGGTTTCCCCTGGTGTCCGACGCGATGGTGCCGCCCCCGCAGAAGGAAGCGATCGTCCAGTATCTGACGAGGCTGTTCGGGCCGGGGTCGACCCAGCGGGATCTCAAGCTCGATCCGCTGGTGCGCGACGAAGAGGCCCTGTCGAAGGCGGTGTACGTCCAGTACGAGCTTCCCGCCAGCTACAACATTCACGATGCCTACCCGAGCAGCGTGACCCCGGGACGAGTGTGGGTGTCCGGGACCCTTGGCGCCGTGGTCGCGATCGACACGCGGAATCCGGACTTCATCGATCGCGTCAAGGCGTGGCGCATCCCTCCGCCGGACGACCGGGTGTTCGTCCACGGCATCGTCGAAGACCGCGGGCGGGTCTTCTGGACGGAGATCGCGGGCGAACACATCGGTGAGCTGAATCCCGCGACCGACGACCTCACGCGGTACCCCGTGCCCACCCGGGGAGCCTGGCAGCACACGCTACGAGCCGATTCGCAGGGGAACGTCTGGTTCTCGAATTTCACGAGTGCCAGCCGGATTGGCGTGCTCACGTCGTCGAAGGAGGTCGTCGAGTACGACGCCCTGGAAGGGTGGCGGGTGCCCGGCTGGAACGGATACGGCCTGACCGTCGACCAGCAGGATCGCGTCTGGGCCGTGGGGTTGTCGACCCCCGGGATCGGCATGTACGACCCGAAACGCGACTCGTGGAAGCTGTATCCGATCTCGTCGGGGGCTCGGCGGCTGGCCGTGGACTCCAAGGGCATCGTGTGGGCGTGCCAGCACTTCGGCAACGCCCTCTCCCGCATCGATCCGGCGAGTGGTGCTGTCACCGAGTTCCCGATGCCGCTCAAGTACGGCAGTGCGTACGAGGTCTGGCCGGACGCCGAGGACAATCTCTGGGTCACGAACGACGTCTACAACTCGCTCGTGCGGTTCGACCAGCAGGCGCGGCGGTACACCTACGTCCCCTATCCAGACCTGGTCGCCCACGCGCCCAAGCTCGAACTGGCCGAGGACGGCACGTTGTGGTTCGGAATGAAGGTGGGCATGGAACCTGACGCCGGATACGCCAGTGCGCCAGGCAACGCCGGTGCCGCCGTGCCCCGGGAGATATCCCAGTGGAAGCTGACAGCGTTCAGGATGCACGGCAACGTTCCGAGAACGGCCTCGCCACGGGAGGCGCAATGAAGGCGCCGATGGCCGCGTTTCTCGTCCTGCTCGGGGGAGCGGACGCTTCAGCGCAAGGCACGGCACCTGGCGCGGTCACGAGGCTCGATCCGGCGCTGGACGCGATCGTCGAGTTCGGTGACGCCGACGGCAGGAGTCTTTACACCACGGGCGGACGAGCGTTGTACCGGGTGCGGTTGAACGCATCTGGCTGGTAGGTCGTCGGTCTCTCGGGCCGGTGCGGGCGGTCCCCACCGACTGGCAGGTCACGGGAAGGAGGAACCAATGGTCACGTCGCGGATGAATGCGTGCCTGGTGGCAATCGGCTTGTGTCTGGCCCCCGGAATCGCCGGTGGCCAGAGCGCGGTGAGCGGGAGCATTGCTGGAGTCGTGCGCGATACGACCGGCGCCGTTCTTCCCGGCGTGACGGTCGAGGCCTCCAGTCCCGCCCTGATCGAGAAGGTCCGCATCGCGGTGACGGATGAGCAGGGCAACTACAAGATCCTGGACCTCCGCCCGGGGATGTACTCCGTGACCTTCACGTTGACGGGGTTCTCCGTGCTCCGGCGGGAAGGCATCGAGCTGACCACGGGCTTCACGGCCCCGGTGAACGCGGAGCTGAGCCTGGGATCGATCGAGGAGACGGTCACCGTCACGGGCGCGAGCCCGGTGGTCGACGTGCAGAACGTACGGACTCAGGTCGTGTTGTCCCAGGAAGTCCTCGACACCCTTCCCAGCGGGAAGACCATGCAGGCCTTCTCGGCGCTCACGCTCGGCGCCACCAGCGCCGGCCAGGATGTGGGTGGCAACCAGGGTGAGGCCCCTCGGTCGTTCGGCGTGCACGGAACGTCGGCCAACGACTCCCGGATGCTGAAAGACGGCATGGTGTACACGAGCATGGAGTGTGATGGCCAAGCCGGGTGTCGCATCAACATGGTCAATCAGGTCGGCGTGCAGGAGACGACCATCCAGACCAACGGCATGTCCGCCGAAAGCGAAACCGGCGGGCCCCAGATCAACGTCGTTCCGAAGGACGGCGGGAACACCTTCAGCGTGTACGGCAACCTGACGGCATCCGGACCGGCGCTGCAGGGAACGAATTTCACCGACGAACTGCAGGCGCTCGGACTCCGGGAGCCACCGGGGATCCGGAAGTTGTACGACTTCGGCCTGGGGTTGGGCGGGCCGATCAAGCGGGACAGGCTCTGGTTCTACACGCCCCACCGCAAGTGGGGCACGAGCGAGTTCATTCCGAACATGTGGTGGAACGCCACCCATGGCACTCCCGTGTTCACGCCCGACCTCAGCCGACCCGCCTACCGGGACGTCCCGTATCGGGATCACAGCGTCCGGCTGACCTGGCAGGCGAACGCGAAGCACAAGATCGCCTTCTCGCAGGATGCCCAGACCGCCTGCCTGTGCGGGGCCTTCGTGTCGGCCAATCGGTCGCCGGAGGCCAGCCCGAACATCGAGTACTGGCCCATGATCATCACCCAGGGCACCTGGAGCTATCCGGCGACGAATCGGCTGCTCTTCGAAGGGGGCTCGACGTACCTCTACTCGGCGCAGACGCACGAGCCGGATCCGGCGGTTCGCGAAACCGACTACGCGATGGTCGAGCTGTCGACCAACCTCAGCTACAACGCGTTCATGACCAGCGTCACGGTTGCCAGCCAGTACGAGGGCAAGGGCAACGAGCGCGGGGATTACAACAAGCAGATCGCCAATCGGATCGCGATGTCGTATGTCACCGGATCGCACGCGCTGAAGGTCGGCATGAGCCTGTACTACGGCCTCCGCCACTTCATCGTGACGCACAACGGGGCGCTTCGCTATCAGTACAGGTTCGGCGTGCCGGCGCAGATCGTCCAGAGCGCGTCGCCGAATGAGAACACGATCAAGACGAGCCCGAACCTGGGGCTGTTCGCACAGGATCAATGGACGCTGCAGCGGCTGACCCTGAATCTGGGCGTCCGCTTCGACCACATCCGGTCCTACGCGCCAGCCCACACCGTGGCCGCCGGTCCGTTCGTGCCCGAGAGGGTGTTCTCTGAGACGGACAACATTCCGAACTGGAACGACGCGTCGCCGCGGGTCGGTGCCGCGTTCGACCTGGCGGGCGATGGCAAGACGTCGCTCAAGGTCTCTCTGGGTCGGTACGTCGAGATGGAGACGGTTGCGACGGCCATGGACAACACGCCGTCGAACCAGATCGTCGGCCTGGTCACGCGCACCTGGAACGACCTGAACCGCGACTACGTTCCGGACTGCAACCTGCGGAGCACGGCGGCCAACGGCGAGTGCGGGGCGATGAACAACAACAAGTTCGGCACGGTGAGCCCGTCGAGCGTGTGGGATCCCGACCTCCTGGAGGGGTTCGGTCTGCGCGGGTACCACTGGCAGCACTCGGCTGGTGTCGAACACGAACTGCGGCCGGGCATGGCGCTGGACGCCACCTACTTCAGGACCTGGTACGGCAACTTCCGCACGACGGACAACGTGGCCGTCGGCCCAAGTGACTTCCAGCAGTACTGCATCACGGCGCCGCAGGACTCGCGCCTTCCCGGCGGGGGCGGCCAGCAGTTCTGCGGGCTGTACGACGTGACCCTGGCGAAGTTCGGCCAGGTGGACAACGTCGTCACGGTGGCGTCGAGATTCGGCGACCGGACCGAGGCGTACAACGGCTTCGAAGCCGCGATCAACGCCCGCCTCGCGGACGGCGGCCTGCTGCGCGGGGGCGTCGCGTTCGGGCGGACGGTCACGGATACCTGCGACCAGGATATCGATGCGCCGTCGCGCCCCGGTTTCTGCCGGGTGACGCCGCCGTGGTCCTCTGGCGCGCAGGTGAAGTTCTCGGGGATGTATCCGCTGCCGCAGGGCTTCCGGCTCAGCGGCGTCTTCCAGAACCTGCCGGGAGCGCCGGTGACCGCGACGCACGTCGTGACGAACGCTGCGATTGCGCCGTCACTCGGCCGCAACCTGAGCGCGTGCGGGACAGCGGCGGCCTGCAACGCGGTCGTCCAGATTCCGATCGTGGAACCGCAGATCCTGTTCGAGGAACGCATCACGCAGCTCGATCTGCGCGTGACGAAGCTGTTCCGGCTCGGACGGTCCCGACTCCAGGCGATGTTCGACGTCTACAACGTCTTCAACGCCGCCACGGTGTTGACGTCGAATGGTGCCTACGGCCCGGCGTGGCGCAACCCGACGTCGATCCTGAGCGCCCGGCTGTTCAAGGTCGGCGCGCAGGTCGATTTCTAGTGCGGGGTCAGACCCTGGTCAGACCCGGGTCTGACCCCGTCGGAACGCTGGGCACGACCGGAGGCTTCGCGCGCCCCTCAGGGCCTCGAGGTTCTGGAGGTCCAGTGGGTCGACGTGGTCCACCGGCGCCCGCTCGCGGCCCTTCGATTTCTCGGTCTCGATGAGCAGCGCGAGCTGCCGGAAGCGCGGGTCGTGGAGCAGGCGGCGGAAGCCGTCGAGGCCGACGTGTCCCGAGCCGATGTGCTCGTGGCGATCCACGCGGCTGCCGCAGGGCTTCTTCGAGTCGTTGGCGTGGAAGAGCTTCAAGCGCTCGAGGCCGACGACGCGTGCGAAGGCAGCGAACGTCCCCTCGTACCCCTCGGGCGTGGCGATGTCGTAGCCGGGCGCGAGCAGGCGGCACGTGTCGAGGCAGACGCCGAGGCGTGGCGAGCCGTCCAGCGCGGCGACGATCGCCGCCAGATGCTCGAAACGCCAGCCCAGCGCTCGACCTTGTCCCGCGGTGTGCTGGCTAATGCTTCCTGTCGTCCCCGAGTCCACTACATTTCAGGGCTCTCCGGTTCCCTGGCTGTCTGGGTCGTGGACCTGGCCAGCGGCCGCTCGCGCCAGGTCACGCCCAGAGAGGCACTTACCGCGTCCGAGCCGGTGCCGTCGCCGGATGGACGACTGCTCGCGTTTCTCGTCGAGGGTGCGGCAATCGTCATGGCCGCTGATGGTGGTGAACCGATTCGTCGGATTCCCATGCGGCCCTCCCGTTTTGGAGGCCGGAACACGCTGCCCAACTCCGAAGGAGGCCGTGACGGCTGTGGAGGCGCGCTCCAGATCGACGGGCAGGAGTGATAATCAGGGGTCCAAGTGATCTGCCCGGTGTCGGATGAGGCCCATGATGTTCGGGAAGGACCCACGTGATGCGGGCTATCGGCGATCGCGTATCGCCATCTGCCGGGCGCGGCAAAGCCCAGGGTTCGAGGCATGAGGCGCAGGGCCCTTAGCGTATGCTTGTCCGCCGATGGCCGCTTCGGGCTTCTCGCGCGTTCGCCGCGCGGCATTCGCAGCGCTATTCCGCTCGAGCATGGCCGGCGGCGAGCCCCGGCTCGCTCCTTCCAGCACTGGCGTCGCTCCAGCGCCGGACATCGCGCCCGGTGATGTCATCGGTGGACGCTATCAGGTCCGCGCGGTTGCGCAGGGCGGCCTCGGGCGCGTCTACATCTGCGATCAGTTTGGCGCCGCCTGTGACCGTGGCGACAGCCGGTGCGCGCTGAAGACGCCCATTCCCTCGCTGCTTGCGCAGGACGACGTCCTCGATAGCTTCGTCGACGAGGCGGTGAACTGGATCAGCCTGCCGCCACACCCGAATATCGTCATGGCCTACGGCGTGGAGCTGCACGCCCGTCTTCCGTACATCGTCATGCAGTACGTCGAGGGTGGCGAGACGCTCGCCGATGCCATCGAGAAGGGGGAGCACCGGTGGCAGCTGGCGCTGCGTGCCGGCATCGGCATTGCTCGCGGCCTCGCGCATGCGCAGGAGGCCGGGCGCCTGAGTCACGGCGACCTGAAGCCGGCCAACGTCATGGTGACGCCGGCCGGCGCCAGCAAGGTGACCGATTTCGGCTTCTCGAAGAGCCTGGTGTCTGGACGCGGCGTCCGCGAAGGGTGGGTCGTCGGCACACAGGGATACATGGCGCCGGAGCTCAGCTCCGGGAGTCCGATGCCGTCACAGGCGGCGGATATCTACGCGTTCGGCGTCACCCTGTTCGAATGCGCCACCGGCCAGTCGGCTGACGTGCCGGAGATGTACTGGGCGCTGCCGCCGTCCGTGATCGAGTCGCTCGCGCCCGGGATGCCGGCGGGTCTCGCGCAGGTGATTGCCCAGTGCCTGCAACGGCCAGCGAATGCGCGCCCGTCGTCGTTCGCCAGCATCCTCGAGCGCCTGCAGATGGTGCATGCCGCGGTCACCGGGGCGCCCGCACCGCCCGATGCCGTGCCCGACCTGCCGGCATCAGCCGACGCGCTGCGCAACGCGGCGCAGTCGTGGCTCAACGTCGGGGAGTGGAACAAGGCACGCGCGCTGGCCGAACAGGCGATCGCGCAAGACCCGGGCGGCTGGCGTGCGCACAACGCGCTCGGCCTGGTCCACCGTGAAGCGGGCGAGCATCAGGCGGCACTCGAGTCGTTCCGCCGCGCGCACGCGATCGACGCGGCAGAGATGATGCCTGTCGCCAATGCCGCGTTGTCGGCGGGCGACCTTGGCGACCGCGACGAGGCAGGCCGCCTGCTGATGGCCGCGCTCGAACGGGTCGCGATGACAGGAGCGTGGGGGCAGATGGACGGCGCGTCGTCGCTCATCGCTGAGCTCTTCGCCCCGGACGAGGCGATCGAGCTGCTCGACCGCGTGCTCGCTGCCAACCCGCGTGCGGCGATCACCTGGAACAACCGCGCTATCGTGCTGCGCCGGGCCCACCGTCCAGCCGAGGCGCTGGAGAGCGCGAAGCAGGCACTGGCGGTCAATCCGGCGTATGCGAAGGCGTGGAGCAATCGCGCCACCGCGGAGGTCGAGCTGTCGCGGTGGCACGATGCGATCGCGTCGGCCGACCAGGCGATCGCGCTCGATCCGCTGCTGTCGGGACCGTACCTCGCCAAGGCCACGGCGCTGGCTCAGAGCGGACGCGTGGCGGACGCCCGCGCGAGCATTGCCCGCGCGCTGGCGCTGAAGCCGGGCGATGCGCAGCTGCAGCGGGCGCAGGCGCTGTTCAACACGTAGGGCGGGCGCTGTCAGGCCCGCCACTCATGCCGCCAGCGCCTGGAACAGCTCGCGAATCTCGTCCTCGATCTCGTCCTCACTGCGCGCGTAGGTCGCAATCTCGGCGCGCAGCCGCCGCTGGTAGGCGCGCTTGGCGGTCACCAGCCGGTTGCTGACTTCCTTCTCGGTAATCCCATGCTTCCGCGCGAGCTCCGCCTGCGACGGCGGCACGGCGCCTGACAACGCCGGCTCGATCATCCGGTGCAGGAAGATATCGAAGTGCGCCGCGTGGCCGTCACCCTGCATCTTCTCGCGCAGCGTCGTCAGCACACGGGTGATGAGCGACTCAGCCCACGCCCGGGTGAACTCGGCTTCGGGCGTGGCGCTGTCGGCTGGCACCTGCAGCGGCTCGCCGTCGCCGCCGCCCGACTCGATCGACGTGAACCCGCCGTCCGGCGCGCGCATCTGCGCGGTGTCGTGCCGATGCTGCTTGGCGGCGAAGAACGTGAGCGCGCGCAGCATCAGGTTGCGGAAGCGGCCGCGTTCCGGATCCGCTTTCTCGAACACGCGTTCGTCGAGGCAGTACAGAAAGAAGTCCTGGACGAGGTCCTCGGCGCGCTCAGTCGAGTAGCCCCGCCGACGCAGGAAGGCGAGGATTGGCCCGCGGTAGCGCGCGAACAGCTCGCCGATGACCGCCGGCTTGTTGGTCTCGGCGCCCTGCCGCAGCACCTTCAGGCGCTCCCAGTCAGTGATCGGAAACATCACCCGCGTCGATCAGTTCTCAGGCGCGTTGCCCACCGTCATGCCCTTGCGCCACAAATAGGCGGCGACCGCGCCGAACACGACGCCCAGGGGTACCTGGCTGTTTACCAGGAAGCCGATCGCCAGTAGGGTAGCGACGACCGCGACTCCGAATATCGCTTCAGCACGCTTCTGCGGATTGTGGTCGCGGTTCCAGGCCGCAACCGCCGTCTCATACGCGAGCACGTCGAGCTCCACGGCGCGGCTCTGGCAGGACGGACACGTCATCCGGCTGGCGAACTCCCCCCTCGTCAGGCAGCAGCCGCCGCACAGGATCTTGCGGCATCCCTCGCACCGGCAGGCGACGCCGGCCAGCTCCTCGTACGAACGTGCGTCGAAGCTGACCCAGCCGCCCTGGAGCCCGGCCGGCGTGCCGCGCTCGACCGCTCCGCCGCATTGCTCGCATTTCATGGCGGGCATTGTATGCGGTCGCGCAGCATCCGGCAGTCGGCCGGTAAGTAGCTGTTGAGCGGCAATGACGCCGCCGGTTACGAGGAGGATGCGATGAAGACCATCATCATGGCCCTGGCCCTGGCGGCTGCGGCGGCGACGACGACGGAGATTCCCAGGAGCTCGATCGAGTCGTTCACCCCGGTCCTGGAGCAGACCGAGGCCCAGAACCGCCCGCGTGTCCGCACGCCGACCGCGTGCGCCTGCGTCCGCGGCTAGGAGGCAGTAGGCAGAGGGCGGGTCCGGGGGGCCCGCCCTTGCTCCGAGGCTGCTGCTACCATCCGCGCGCGACAATGCGCGAACTCACGCAGACGATTGAGAGCAGGCCCTACCCTGCGCGCTCGGCCTGGCGCACCCAGCGCCGCAACGCTTCCGTTCCGATGCCGAGTTTCTCACCGACCGACCGAATCGCCGCCCACTGCGACGGGTGCGCCGGGGTGCGGGGGGTCGGATAGGGTGGATTCAGGCCGGACGGGCCCGCAGAGACCTTCGTGGGGGCCAGCTTTCCGCCTTCGCCGAAGGCTCCGCCGGGACCTCGACGCAGCGCGGAACGCGGGGAGTCGGGCAGCGGGCCCGACCACCGGGCGCCTCGCCGCCCGGGAGTCGGCAACCTTATTCCTGCCAGGGCCCTTACCGCTTCCCGTAGATCACGAACCACTTGTCGTCGAACATCTCGACGACCTCGACCGGCGTCAGCCCGGCGGCAGCCATCAGGGCGTCGCCGTCCTGGCGCGAGATGACCATGGCCGGCTGGTCGCGGTGGGGGCTGGTGGCCGGTTCGAATTCCACCACGGCCACACGGCCGCCCGGCGCCAGGTAGCCGGCCAGGTTCTTCACGTAGGCGTTCCGATCCTCGATGTGGTGCAGCACGTCGTGGATGAAGGCCAGGTTCACCGTGCGCACCGGCAGCTTCGGGTCGGTGAAGGCACCGAGGACGGTCGTGACGTTGCGCACGCCGAGCTTCGCCGCCCGCGCGTTGATGGCGTCGAGCAGCCCCTGGTCGATGTCGACCGCGTACACCCGACCCGAGGGCACCGCCGCGGCCAGCGGACCTTCCCACGTGCCCGAGCCCGCGCCGATGTCGGCCACCGTGTCGCCCGGTTTCAGGCCGAGCCGGCCGATGATGTCGTCGATGCGGAGGTTGGCCAGCCGCGCCGGGTTGTCGAGCGTCTTGATCCACTCCTCGGCGGTCCGCGAGGCGAGCTGGGGGGCGGCCGTGAGGGTGGCGGTGGCGGCGAGGGCCAGCGCCGCCACGAGCGCGCGTGTACGGGTCATCGAGGTCAGAGTCCTGTCAGGAGGTTGAGGCGCCCGGTGCTGTCGCCGAAGCGCGCCACCGGCAGATCGAGCTTGTCGAGCAGGGCGAGCTGCAGGTTGGCCAGTGGCTCGTCCGTGTGCACGAGGTGCTGCCCGCCGGTCACGGCGAGATTGCGGCCGGCCACGACCAGCGCGGGCAGGTCGTAGTGGTAGTGCAGGTTCGAGTTGCTGATCCCGGCGCCGTAGAAGAAGACCGACCCGTCGAGGAGCGTGCCGTCTCCGTCGGACGTCTCGGCGAGCCGGCGCAGGAACCGGGCGAAGCCCTGCATCTGGTAGGTCTGGACCTTCGACAGCTTGAGGATCTTGGTCGGGTCTTCCTGGTGGTGCGAGAGCGGGTGGTGCGCGTCCGGCACGCCGATCTCGTTGAACGTGCGGACGCTCAGCTCGCGGCCCAGCGCGAACGCGAAGACGCGCGTCAGGTCCGTCTGCCAGGCGAGCTGCAGCAGGTCGAACATCAGCGCCGCGTGCTCGTCCCACCGCTCCGGCACCGAGCCCGACGGCTTCTCCACGTCAGGGAGCTCGCGCGCGGCCTGGGCCTCGGCCTTGTCCATCCGCCGCTCGACGTCGCGGACGGCGTCCAGGTACTGCCCGAGCTTGGCGCGGTCGACCGGGCCGAGATCCTGCTCGAGGCGGGCCACCTTGTCGGTCACGGCGTCCAGGATGCTCCGGCGCTTCTCGATCGCGGCCAGCCGCGCCTCGGGGCTCGTGTCCGGACTCGACCCGAACAGCCGCTCGAACACCGCCCGCGGGTTGTGTTCCATCGGCAGCGGGGTGGTGGCATCCCGCCAGGAGACAGTGTTGTTGTACGCGCAGCTGTAGCCGGGCAGGCAGGCGCCGGCGAGGTCGGAGGACTCCATGGCCAGCTCGAGCGACGCGAGCTCTGTCTCGCGGCTGAAGGCCTGCGCGGCGATCTGGTCCATCGAGACACCCAGGTGGATGTCGGGGCCCTCGGTCCGCTTGGCGCTGCAGCCGGTCAGCCACGTCGCCTGGATGCGCGCGTGCACGGCGGTGTCCTTGCCCTCGGCCATGCGGCTGCCCAGGCCGCTCACCACGGTCATCCGATCCCGGAAGTCGGCCAGCGGCTGCAGAATCGGCGTGAGCTCCAGCCGCCCCTCGGCCTTCGGACGCCAGTAGTCCATGGCCATGCCGTTGGCCGCGTACAGCACGCCGAGGCGCCGCACGGGTGCGGCGGCGGTCAGGCGAAGCGGCGTGAGCGCCGGCACCATGCCGTCGAGCAGCGGCAGCGCGATGGCGGCGCCGGCGCCGCGGAGGATGGTCCGGCGAGACAGGGTCTTCCGGCTGATGATCATGGTCTGGCGGACCTCATCTGGAACGGTGTGCTGTTGACGATGGCGAGCACGAGTGACGACCAGCGATAGTCAGACCGCCCCGCCTCACGGACGATCGACCGCACGGCGGGCATGTCCCAGTATTCCACGCCTCGACCGAGGGCATAGGTGAGCAGCTTCGTGGTCAGGTTGGTGACGAAGGCGTCCGCATGGCGGACGAGGCCCTCCCGGAAGTCCGTCGGTCCCGAGAACTTCATGCCACTCGGCAGCGTGCCGGAGGGGTCGACCGGCTCGCCCGCATCGTGCGAGCGCCACTGCCCGACGGCGTTGAAGTTCTCCAGCGAGAAGCCGAGCGGGTCGAGCTGGGCGTGGCAGGTGGCGCACACGGGGTTCTGCCGATGCTGCTCCATCCGGGCCCGCACCGACTTCGGCAGGCTCGCGCCGTCGTTCTCGGGGAACGGCGGCACGTCGGGCGGAGGCGCGGGCGGCGGCACGCCCAGGATCGTCTCGAGCAGCCACTTGCCGCGCAGGACCGGCGACGTGCGGTTCGGATACGACGTGATCGTCAGGATGGCGCCCTGGCCGAGCAGGCCGGCGCGCCGGCCATCGGTGAGCGGCACACGGCGGAAGTGCGAGCCGTAGACGCCGGGAATCCCGTAGTGCCGGGCGAGCTGCTCGTTGACGAACGTGTAGTCGGCTGTCAGGAGATCGAGCACGCTCCGGTCCTCGCGGACCTGGCTGTCGAGGAACAGGGCCGTCTCCCGCTGGAAGGCCGCGCGGAGCGAGTCGTCGAACTCCGGGAACTCCCGGGCGTCGGGGTTGGCGGTATCGAGGTTCCGCAGCCAGAGCCACTGCCCGAAGAAGTTGTCCACGAGCGCCGCGGACTTCGGGTCCGCCAGCATGCGCCGGACCTGCGCGTCGAGCGCGTCGGGCCGGCGCAGCTCGCCACGCGCCGCCACGTCGAGCAGCTCGTCGTCCGGGATGCTGCTCCACAGGAAGAACGACAGGCGCGACGCCAGCGCGAGATCGTCCAGCCTGTACGCGCTGCCCGCCTTCGCAGCCGGCGGATCCGGCTCGACCCGGAAGAGGAACTCCGGGTCCACGAGGATGGCTTCGAGCGCCCGCTGGATGCCGGTGTCGAAGGTACCCCCGGCCCGGCCCGCGTCGAAGTGGCGCATCAGCTCGCGTTCGTCGCCCGCCGTCGCGGGGCGCCGGAACGCACGCCGGGCGAGCGTCCGCAGGATCCGGCCGGCGCAGGGCGCCTCCTCGGCAGCGGTCCCGGGCCGGCAGACGAAGATCGCACGGCGGCTCGGCGTGTCGTCAGGCCGGCGGCCGTCGAACGGCCCGATGATCCGGACGCTCTCCACACCCATCAGCTGCTTGCCGCGCGAGGTGTCGGAACGGGTGCCGCCCCCGTACGCGAAGCTGGTCGTGGGCAGGCGCTCGGGGCCGACGGTCTCCATGTACCAGCGGCCGTCGTGCAGCGACACGGTCACCAGGTGCGGCCCGGCCTTGACCGGCACCCGGACCTCCAGGTGCGCGTCGGCGGTCTGTCCCTCTTCCTGCGAGCGGGGCGGCGTGTGCGCCTCGATCGGAAACGTCTCCAGGCGCACGCCGTCGAGGCGGACGTCGATTTCGTGGCTGAAGTCCAGGCCGCGGACGATGCTGAACTGCGGGTCGGACTGCAGCTTGATCCGGATGCGGTACTCGCCGTCGAGCGGGAAGTAGTGGTCGATGGCGGCGCCCCCGCGCGTCCCGGCCGGCAGGTCGTCGTTCGCGCGGACTTCCTGCTGCAGCCCCGGCGACACCGGGTAGGTGTAGTTCTCCTCGGCGAGCGATGGATCGCCGAGGGCGAGGCTGCCGATCCGCTCGGCGGCCGCCAGGTACCGCTCCATCAGCCCGGGCGACACCGACAGCGCGTCGCCGATGTTGTCGAACCCGTACCCGGCATCGTCGGCCGGCAGCAGCGCCCGGGTGTCGACGTCGAGCGCGATCAGGTCGCGGAGAGCGTTGGCGTACTCCGTGCGGTTCAACCGGTGAGCCGCGGGCCGGCCGGGATTGGGATCGCCTGCCGCCGCCCTGTCCAGCACGGCTTCGAGCGACGTCATGAAACCGCGGACGGCGGCCTCGTCCGGCTTCGGCGCGCGGGCAGGCGGCATCAGCCCCACACGCAGCTTCCGGAGCACCTTCTCCCAGGCTTCCGGGTGCCGGGAGGCGTCCTGCGGGTCCAGGCCCTCGAGCGAGAAGTCGCCCGTCTGCAGACGGTCGTTGTGGCACCCAACGCAATACCGCGTCACCAGCCCGCTATCCGGTTTCGGGACGGCCGCATCGGCGGCCGCTGCGGGGCTGGGGAGCAGCAGCGCCAGGATCGCGCCCGCGGCGCGGCTCGCGCATCGGGAGAAGGACATGGGCACCTGCACCATAACTCAGCCGGCCTGCTTCGGACCGGAGCAAATCACGGGAATTATAATGTCTGCGAGCCCGGGCGGGATTCTCCTCCCAGGGAGAGCTTGGAACCGGGACGTGTGTGAGAGGCTGCGCGGAGCCGAGGGCGCCGTTTTCGGCGTGGGGCGCCTCCGGCTCGACAGGGCCCGCAGCACGGGTGCCGGGGAGTCCGACCGGTTTCAGAGGGAGAGTGATGAAGAGGCACGACGGTCTCTTGCGGTCCGCCCTGCTCGCCGTGTCCCTGCTCGCCTCTGTTCCGGCCGGTGCCGCCGCCGACGTCGGGCTCATCGAGGCCGCGCGGCAGCGCCGATGGGCGGACGTGCGGACGCTGTCGAAGACTGTTGACGTCAACGTCCGGCAGCCCGACGGCGCCACGGCGCTGTTGTGGGCGGCCCAGTGGGACCACGTGCCCACCGCGGAGCTGCTGGTGGCGGCGGGCGCGGACGCCAACCTGGCGAACGACTACGGCATCACGCCGCTCTTCTTCGCGGTGACGAACGGCAGCGAGCCGATGGTGGCGCTGCTGCTGGCGGCAGGCGCCGATCCGAACACGACCCGCCCGACGGGCGAAACCGCGCTGATGACGGCGGCGCGGAGCGGCAACCCGCGCGTCGTGGAGGCGCTCCTGGATCGCGGCGCCGGCCTGGAGGCGTCCGAGCACGACCTCGGGCAGACCGCCTTGATGTGGGCGGTTGCCGAGCAGCACGACGCGGTGGTGCGCCTGCTGGTGGATCGCGGTGCCGCCGTCGGCGCCCGCTCGAAGTCGGGCTACACGCCGCTCCTGTTCGCCGCGCGCCAGGGCAGCCACGACACGGTCCGTCTGCTGCTCGCCCGTGGTGCCGGCGTCAACGAGGCCGCGGCTGACGGCACGACGGCGCTTCTCATGGCGACGGTGCGCGGCCACCTGGACCTCGCGCTGGATCTGCTGAACGCCGGTGCCGACCCGAACGCGTCGGGCACGGGCTACACGCCGCTGCACTGGGCTGCCGGCACCTGGGAGAGCGCGACGACGCGCGACTATCGGGTACGCGAGTGGACGGCGCTGCCCGGGCTGTCGGGCGAGGCGCGCGTGCGCCTCGTGAACGCCCTGCTCGCGCACGGCGCGGATCCGAACGCCAGGGCGAGCCGGAACCCGCCCCGCTTCGGTTCCTCGGCGTGGAAGGTTCACGGCGGCGGCACGGCCTTCGGAGCGACGCCCTTCTTCTATGCGGCGATGTCCGGCGACGTCGAGACGATGCGCCTGCTGCTCGCGCACGGTGCGGATGCGTCCATCACCACCGGGGACGGCACGACCGCGCTGATCGCCGGGGCCGGCCTCGGTGTCGAGGAATCGGAGACGCGCATCCCGGAGAGCCGGCACTTCGACGCCGTCCGGCTGCTGCTCGATCTGGGCGCGGACGTCGGTCAGGTCAACGGCCAGGGGAACACGCCGCTGCACGGCGCCGCGTTCCTCGGCTACGACTCCATCGTGCGGCTGCTGGTCGGCCGGGGCGCCGAGCTGAACGCCCGCAACCACGGAGGGCTGACGCCGTACCGGATCGCGCTGGGGATCGAGGTCACGCAGATGTTCTTCCAGCATCCGGAAACGGCGGAACTCATCAAGAGCCTGGGAGGGATCGAGTAGCGCGGACGCGAAATCCCGAACCCAGAGACCACGTCCCAAGCGAAGGCCCAACGCCCGAAGCCCAACGCAGAGTGTCACGCTGCGATCGTCGATCAGTTGCCAATCGCCAATCCCTCGATTCAATCTTTAACCGCGAATCGTCAATCTCCAATGTCCTTCCCGGTCCTCGGCATTGAAACGTCCTGCGACGAGACGAGCGCGGCCATCGTCGAGGAGACCGGCGATCCCGCGCGCCCGTGGCGCGTGCGGTCGAACGTCGTGGCCTCGCAGGTGCAGCTGCACGCGGAGTGGGGCGGCGTCGTGCCCGAGCTGGCGGCCCGGCAGCACATCCGCGACATCTGTCCCGTCGTCGATCGCGCGCTGGCCGACGCCGGCCTGGCGCTCGCCGAGTGCGCCGCCCTGACGGTGACGCGCGGCCCTGGGCTGGTGGGATCACTGCTGGTCGGCGTGTCGTTCGCCAAGTCGCTGGCCTGGGCGCAGGGCGTGCCGCTGATCGGCGTCCATCACCTGGCGGGTCACATCGAGTCCCTGGTGCTGGAGTGCGGCGAGCCGTCGTACCCGGCGGTGGTGCTCGTGGCGTCGGGTGGGCACACGAGCCTGTTCCGCGTTGACGAGCCCGGCCGCTATGCCCTGCTCGGCCGGACGCGTGACGATGCGGCGGGTGAGGCGTTCGACAAGGTGGCGAAGCTGCTGGGGCTCGGCTATCCGGGCGGGCCGGTCATCGATCGGCTGGCGGCGCTCGGCGACGATCGGGCCGTGCGGTTTCCGCGCACGCGGCTCACGCACGCCGATCGGAACGCGCCCGACCGCCCCGGCACCTGGGACTTCAGCTTCAGCGGCCTCAAGACCGCGGTGCTGAGGCACGTGACGGCCCGCCGCGAGGCGCTCGGGCTGCCCGAGGGGGCACCGCTCCCGGATCGCGAGACGGCCGACATCGCCGCGGCGTTTCAGCGTGTCGTGGTCCTGACGCTGCTCGATCGTGTCTTCGACGCGGCGGCGGCCGCAGGGGCATCGAGCGTGGGGATCGCCGGAGGCGTGTCGGCGAACAGCCGTTTACGTGCCGAAGCCGAGGTGCGGGCGGCGGCAGCCGGGCTGCCGCTGCTGCTGCCGAGCGTGCGGCTGTCCACCGACAACGCGGCGATGATCGCGGCCGCCGGGCTGCGCCGGTTCAGGGCCGGCGGAACGTCGGACCTGCGGATCAATGCGGACGCGGCGCTGGGAATTGAGGATTGAGGATTGAGGATTGGGGATTGCATTGACGATTGGCGATTGGCGATTGACGGATTCGTTGACGATGGGCTGCCGGCCTGCCAGGCCGGCGCCCGCGTCGGGGCAATCGCCGATCCTCAATCCTCAATCCTCAATCCTCAATCATCAATGCAATCACCAATCACCAATCACCAATGCTCTCTCACCCCGCCTACCTCTGGTTCAACACAGCGCGTCGTCGTCAAGGTGATGGGTGTGGGGCCGGCGGCCGCATGACACGCGAGTATCCCGAGCGCCCGATCGTGGGCGTGGGTGGCGTCATCGTCGAGGCGGACCGCGTCGTGCTCGTGCGCCGCCGGTACGACCCGCTGGCGGGGCAGTGGAGCCTGCCCGGCGGCACGCTGGAGCTGGGTGAGACGCTCGAGGCCGCGGTCGCCCGGGAGATGCTCGAAGAGACCGGCCTGGTGGTGGACGTGGGGGCCGTGGTCGAGGTGTTCGATCGGATCATGCTCGACGAGACGAGGCGCGTGCGCTACCACTTCGTCCTGGTGGACTATCTCTGCCGGCCCGTGTCAGGCACCCTGCAGGCGGGGTCCGACGTGGACGATGCCCGGTTCGTGCCGCGTGACCGACTGGCGCCGTACCGGCTGACGGCGAAGGCCACGGCGGTGATCGAGCGCGCGTTCGCCCTCGGGCTCGCGCCCGGCGTGCCTCGCTGATCGCATGACGGGACCCGATCGCGCGGAGCCGACCGTGAACGTGGAGCAGGCCACCGTGCGGTACGGACCGCGCGTGGCGCTGGACGCCGTGTCGTTCACCATGCCCGCCGGCGCCGTCGGGCTGCTGGGCCCCAATGGCGCGGGCAAGAGCACGCTCCTCCGGGCGCTGCTGGGGTTCGTGCGGCTGGATCAGGGGCGCGTCCGGGTGTTCGGCCTCGATGTCCGCGAGGAGGGGCTGGCCATCCGTGCCCGAGTCGGCTTCATGCCCGAGAACGACGCGTTCATCCCGGGCATGTCCGCCGTGCTCTTCGCAGCCTACTGCGCAGAGTTGTCGGGCCTCCCGCGCGATGCGGGCATGCAGCGCGCGCACGAGGTGCTGCACTACGTCGGGCTGGGCGAGGCGCGCTATCGCGCGGTCGAGACCTACTCGACCGGCATGAAACAGCGGCTGAAGCTGGCGCAGGCGCTCGTGCACGACCCGTCGCTGCTGCTCCTGGACGAGCCGACCAACGGCATGGACCCGCGGGGCCGTGACGACATGCTCGCGCTGATTCACGACGTGGCCCACCACAAGGGGATCAGCACGCTGGTGTCCTCCCACCTGCTGCACGACGTCGAGGCGACCTGCGATCACGTCGTCGTGCTGAGCGGCGGACGTCTCGTCGCCGAGGGTCCGATCGGCGGGTTCACCACGCCTGCGGGTCGTCACTACGAGGTGGATGCGCGTGGCGACCGCACCCGCTTCGTGGCCGGCCTGGCGGCCGCTGGCATCGAGTGCCTCGAGGATGCGGATCGGCTGCGGGTGTTCCTGCCGGAGGGGTGCACCACCCGCGAGGTGTTCCAGGCGGCGGCGGCCGCCGGCGCCGACATCCGCCACTTCCGGCCGGCAGTCGAGACGCTGGACGACGCCGTGGCGCGGGTGCTGAGTGCACCTTCGTTCCCGGCCTGATCCGGCGGCGCGTTGCGATGCCGATCCACGACCAGAGCTATCGACGCTACGCAGGTGAGCGGCTGCCGGCCGGCCTCGCGTGGCGGGTGATCGCGCGCGCGGCGATCGTGGCGCGCGTCAAGACCCGCCTGTGCCTGGGGCTGCTCCTGATCGCCTGGCTGCCGTTCCTGGCGCGCGCGGTGCAGATCTACGTCGCATCCACGCTGCCGGAGGCGGCCGCGCTGGTGGCCGTGTCGCCACGCCTGTTCCACGACTTCCTGGCGCAACAGGCGCCCTTCGTGTTCTTCCTCACGGTGTACGTCGGGTCGGGGCTCGTCGCCGACGACCGCCGTTCGCACGCCCTGCAGATCTACCTCGCCAGGCCCCTGACGCGCGCCGAGTACCTGGCGGGGAAGCTGGTCGTGCCGGCCGTGTTCCTCGCGGCCGTCACCGTCGTCCCGGCCCTCCTGCTCGCGATCGTGCAGCTTGCGTTCGACGGCCCCTCGTTCCTCGGCGAGCACCTGTACGTCGTGCCGGCCATCCTGCTGGTGTCCGGGATTGAAGTCATCGTCGCCTCGTTCACGGTGGTCGCCTGCTCGTCGCTGTCCACGAGCCGCCGCTTC
>VFZH01000061.1 GCA_016871255.1 Acidimicrobiia bacterium
GTGCCGCGTCGCGACGGCCAGCACGGTGCCCGGGGACTCGGAGAGCTTCCGGGCGATCCGGGCCCGGAACGGCTCTGCGAGAAACGGCTCGGCGGACTCCGTCCCCGTGACGACCACCAGGTCATAGGGCTGCCACTCCAGCTCCAGCGCGTCGGACGGGTCGAACAGGTGGATCCGATCGGCCATCCCGTGGGTCCTGGCCAGGTCGTACACCGGTCTGGTGACGAGCCGGTACACGCGCGGGTCCGGCTCGACGGCGTGCGCCTCCTGCAGCTGGCCGACGAGCGTCGCGTAGAGCGACTGGCGGAGGTCGCCCGTCCCCATGTCCAGGGCGACCTTGCGTCCGAGACCGTCCATCTGCCGGTCGAGGATGCGCCACATCGCCTCCAGGTCCTGCCAGCGCATCGGCTCGACTGCGCGCGGCGCGGCGGGCAGTCCGGGATCGGCAGGCCAGGGCTGCCGCTCCTGCAGTAGGGCCAGGATCTCCTGCAGCGCGCGGCTGGCATCGCGAGCGGCCGCTCCGCCAATCGGGATGGTCGCGGTCATGAGTCCAGGGTGAGGGGCGGCGTCATCGGGCGCGCGTCGTCATCATCCGGTCAACGCCACCTCCGGCGCAAACGCGGCCCAACAGGGGGCGCCACGTGGCCCGCGGAGGACGAAGCTGGCGCAGGGGGTGTGCCACACCTGTGCGCAGGGGCGCCCGGGCAGCCGTTCCAGTCAGGTGACGTCCCTTGACGTCGCATGGAGTTCGCTGGCACGACGATTGTGATCCCGTCACATGTCATGGAAGCCGAACATCCGGACTGGAAGCGGCAGAGAGACCTGACCGACACGGCGCGTGCCATCGACAGGCGGTGGACGAAGGCACACAAGTGGGCCGTGTGGATGCCGCGCCACCTGGCGTTCCTGGTGGCGTTTCGCCCTCGCCGCGTCCACGGGAGACCTGCCCCTCCGCCCCGCCAGGCGCCCTTCGCCTGACCGGACAGGGCCCCGGGCATCGAGGCCTCCTCCCTCGCAGCAGGTAGAATCCCTGTGCAGGCGCGTCTGCTCGTGCCGGCGAAACAGGAGGAAGCGATGGCGCGATCTGCGTCAGCCCGATCGAAGCGTCCCAGGCAACCGGCAGCCTCGAAGAGCCTTCGAGCGCGGGCGAAGAAGGCGGTCAGGAAGGCGGCGTCCCGGAGCCGGCGCAGGGCCATCCAGGCGCCTGCCGGCCGCCCACCCGATCAGCCGCCGCAGGCGGTGCTCATGCAGGCCCTGTTCGGGGTCATGGTGACCAGGAGTGTCTCGGCCGTGGCCGAGCTCGGCGTACCGGACGCCCTGCGCGACGGGCCGCTGTACTACACGGATCTGGCGACAGCCGTCGGCGCAGACCAGCGTGCCCTGCACCGCGTGATGCGCATGCTGAGCGGCGTTGGCATCTTCACGGAGGCGAAGCCGGGGACCTACGCGCTGACCCCCGTGTCCGAGCTGCTGCGGGCGGACGCGCCAGGCAGCATGCGTGACCTGGCAGTGATGATCACCGCGCGGTCGCACTGGCTGCCGTGGGGGAGGTTGGCGGATGTCCTGCGCACCGGCGAGAGTGGCCCGCGTCTCGCGTTCGGGACGGACGTCTTCACGTGGTTCCAGGCTCCGGAGAACCTCGGCGAATGGCAGATCTTCAACGACGCGATGACCAGCTTCTCCATGGGCACGGCGCACGCCGTCGCGGAGGCGGTGAACTTCGGCCGGTTCCGATCGATCGTCGACGTGGGAGGCGGGCACGGCTACCTGCTCGATACGGTGCTGGCCACTGCCCCGCGTGCCACTGGGACCGTCTTCGACCTGCCTGGCGTCGCCGAGACGGCCCCTCCGGTGGACCGCGTGACGTTCGTCGGAGGTGACTTCTTTCAGGGCGTGCCCGCCGGTGGCGACTGCTACCTGCTGAAGCACATCGTGCACGACTGGAGCGATCAGCAGAGTGTCGTCCTGCTGTCGAACATCGCCCGGGCCCTCGCGCCGCGCGGCCGGGTGTTCGTGATCGAGACCGTGATGCCCGATGCCCCTGAGGCGCATCCTGCGAAGTTCATGGACGTCAACATGCTCGCCATGACCGAGGGCGGCTGCGAGCGGACGGTCCGGGAGTATGCGGCGCTGTTCAGGGAAGCCGGCCTCGCCCTGGTGCGCGTCCACCCGACACGGAGCCCGGTCAGTGTGGTCGAGGCGAAGAAGGGGTCGTGAGCGAGCGCAAGGAGGACGCGGCCGGAATCGGGGGCTGGCGCCTCATGCACACCTACACCGACCTGCCGCCGCTCTTCTACACCGACGTTGCACCGACGCCGGTCCGGGAGCCGCGGCTCGTGGCGTTCAACCGGCCGCTCGCCGCGGAGCTCGGCCTCGAGCCGGCCGCGCTCGAACGGGGCGACGGCCCTGCGATCTTCGCGGGCAATGCCCTGCCCGACGGGGCCCGCCCGATCGCGCAGGCGTACGCGGGTCACCAGTACGGCCACTTCACGGCGCTGGGGGACGGCCGCGCGATCCTGCTCGGTGAGCAGGTGGCTCCTGGCGGCGCCCGGTTCGACATCCAGCTCAAGGGGTCGGGGCAGACCCGGTTCTCGCGCCGGGGAGATGGCCGCGCCGCACTCGGACCGATGCTGCGCGAGTACCTCATCAGCGAAGCGATGTACGCGCTGGGCATTCCGACCACGCGCAGCCTGGCGGTCACGACGACAGGCGAGGCCGTGTATCGGGAACAGCCCCAGCAGGGCGCCGTGCTGACGCGGGTCGCGGCCAGCCACATTCGCGTGGGCACGGTGCAGTGGGCGGCGGCGCACGAGGATCGGGCTGCCGTGCGGGCGCTCGCCGACTACACGCTGGCCCGCCACTACCCGGATCTGGCGCGTGTGCCCGAGCCGTACCTGGCGTTGTTCGAAGCGATCCTCGCGCGGCAGGCCTCGCTCGTGGCCCGGTGGCAGCTCGTCGGCTTCGTCCACGGCGTGATGAACACGGACAACATGGCGCTCTCCGGCGAAACGATCGACTACGGTCCCTGCGCCTTCATGGACGCGTACGATCCGGCTACCGTGTTCAGCTCGATCGACGCGCACGGCCGGTACGCGTACGGCAACCAGCCGGGGATTGCGCACTGGAACCTCGCGCGCCTGGCGGAAGCGATGCTGCCGCTGTTCGACGCGGACGGCGATCGCGCCGTCGCACGGGCCACGGCTGTGCTCGATCGCTTCCCGGCGCTCTTCGAGGAGCGCTGGCTGGACGGAATGCGCGCGAAGCTCGGTCTCGTCACGGAGGAACCAGGCGACAGGCAGCTGGCCGACGATCTGCTCGCCTGGATGCTGCGGCGATCGGCCGACTTCACGAACACGTTCCGGGCCCTCGCGGCGGGAGTGCGCCCGGCGCAGTCCGCGAGCCCCGACCCGGAGCTGGACGCCTGGCACGACCGCCTGGACCTACGCCGGGCCCGAGACGGCCGTTCGCCCGCCGAGGCCAGGGCCCTCATGCGCCGCCACAACCCGGCGTTCATACCCCGCAACCACAAGGTCGAGGCCGCGCTGGCGGCTGCCGGCGATCGGGACGACTGGTCGGAGCTGACCCGGCTGCTCGACGTGGTGACGGCGCCGTATGATCACGACCGCGATCTGCCGGAGTTCAGCGCCCCCGGCGAGCCCGACCCGCGGTACCGCACGTTCTGCGGGACGTAGCCGGGAGGACGCCTATCTCGCAGACGCCGGATTCCAGTCGATTGAGACGAAGCGGCTGGCGCACGACCTCCAGAACAACTGGTACGTCGTGAAGAAGGGGTGATCGCCGGCGTGCAGGCCGGCGCCGGCCGCCGTCAGCAGCACCCGCCGCCGTCGTAGAAGAACGTCGACTCCGAGACGAACAGGTCGTCCCGGCCGAGCGCCAGCAAAGCGGTGGCGGTCTTGTCGCAGACTGCCAGCGGCTGGTTCACCGCCAGCACGTGTCCCCGGCCGTCGTCGAACGAGGGCGTGCTGCCGTAGTAGATCGCCGTGCGGCCGGTGAAGACGCACGGGCCGTCGGCGGGCACGGGATCCGTGATGGCGCAGATCTCCACGCTCTCTACAGGAATCGGCCGCGGCACGTCGAAGTGCTGCGGCGAGAGGACGCGATAGGGGCGGCGTGCCCGCACCTCGATGGTGCCGAAGCCCGTGTCCGTCAGCCGGGTCACGTAGTCGGCCAGCGGGATGGCGCCGGTCAGGCACAGCGCCCGCAGCCGGGCGTCCTGCCGCATGTGTTCGGGGACGTGGTGCTCGCACACGGGATCCGAGAGCACCAGCCGGCCGCCCGGCCTGAGCACGCGGTGCATCTCGCGGAGCACCTGCCGCAGCTCGTCGTCGTGGAAGATGTTGAACAGGCAGTTCTGCGCGGCGACGTCGACCGTCCCGGCCTCCACCGGGAGCGACAGCGCATCACCCCGCCGCAGGTCGACGAACCCGCGATCGAACCAGTCGTTGACGCCCGCGGCCTCGCGGAGGTTGCGGTCGCAGGCCGCGAGCATCTCGTCCACCGCGTCGATGCCGATGATGCGGCCCGGCCGCCGGCTGAAGTAGGCGAACTGGAGCACCTCCATCCCGCCGCCCACGCCGACGTAGAGCACCTGCGGCGATCGCACGAGGTCCCGCGGGTGCACGGTCGTCCCGCACCCGTAGTTCATCTCGATCATCACCTTCGGGATCGACAGGCCCGGCAGCTCCCACACGGGTGAGGTCGTGCAGCACAACCCCGGCTGCGGCTGCAGAGCGGCCTCTCTGTAGACGTCGTGAACGGTGGAAGGTGTGCTCACGTGACGGCGTTCCTCACCGGGAGTGGGCCCTCAGCGGGTGACGGGCCTGAAATATGCGGGCAGGTCGCGCATGGTGTCGCGAAGGATCTCCACCACCGCCTGGCGGTCCGCGAGGCTCAGCGCCTTCGTGTAGCGCGGATCGCGTTCGGCGCCGGACAGCACCTCCCACAGGCGCTGGTAGACGAGATCCTTCATGGCCGAGGGAAGCCCGTCGAACATCGGCGAGTAGATCAGGTAGCTGCACGGGTAGCGCATCAGCCGCGTCGTCAGGTCGAGCTCTCGCAGCGAGCGGCCCTTCCCGTCCTTCGGCCCAAGCGAGGCGAAGTGTTCGGCGAAGCCGGACGAGCCCACGACCTTCCCGTCGAGCGGCGCCTCGTCGATGAAGAGCAGGCTGTCCACCACGTCGGCAGCAACCGCCGCCAGGACCGGCGCCAGGACCTTCGCTCTCTCCGGCGATGCCCCCGGGTGCGCCGCCGGGTCCGCGGCGCGCCCTTCCCAGGCTGCGCGCACGAGCGCGTTGACCGCGTGTACCTGGTGCGCGAACGTCATCAGCGCGGCGATGTCGCTCGTGTGCATGACGAAGCCGTCCGGGTCGTAGAGCCCCCTGGTCGTGTCGATCGGGCCCCGAACGCCGGCGAGCGCGGCCGCGGTGTTGCCCATGTGCGCCACCGGAACCGACCGGCCGGTCACGAACCAGCCTCCGAAGCGTCTGGCGGCCGGCGTGGTCTGCGTCATGAACTCGGCTGCCCCGAACGGGCGACCGGGTTCGGACGTGCTGAACATCAGCAGCCCCGGTACGCCCCCCGTGTCACCGGCCATGTGGCAGCCGAGACACAACGTGCCGCGTTCGAAGCGGGGCGCAGCCGACTTCGTCTGCTCGAGCGTGTAGTAGACGATGCCGACGCGCGCGTCCTGGGTCGCCACTTCGATCACGTCGCCGCCGCGGACCCATCCCAGCTGGACGTCGTCTCTGAAGAAGATCGCGCGCGGGTTGTCTTCGGTGATCTGGCGCGCCTGCAGACTGCCCCTCGAAAACACGAGCATCTGCGACTCGATCGGCAGACCAAGCGCGTCGAGCGTCGAGCGCAGGTACCCGCTGCGCCCCTCGAACGTCAGCGTCGCGGTGCCCGCCTCGAGCTGCCGGTTGAGCCGGTCGACCGGGTTGTCGAGCGGCGCCGACATGTACTGGATGCCGGGGTCGTTCGCCGAGCCGTGGAACAGGCCGCTTCGCTGGGCGTCGGGCCGCGTGCCCGCCAACAGCAGACAGGCGAGGAGCGTGCACGCCGTGACGACCGGGGCTCGAAAGGACATGGAACCTGCGCGTGGATGGGGTGGAGTCCGACACATTGTACGGCGAGCCGGCCACCTGCCGTCAGTGGGACGCTCGACAGGCCGGCGCCCGCCGCACGGTGTAGACTCTCCCGCGTGCAGAATCCACCCGCCCCTGTTCCCACCGTCCGGCGGCACGCACTGGGCCGGCCCGGCCGGATTCTGTGGACGATCCTTCTGTGCCTCGGCCTCGCGTCACAGGTGAGGGCCCAGCCCGGGGGCTCGATTGAAGGCGCCATCACGGACGAGACCGGCGCCGTCCTGCCGGGCGTGGCCGTGACGGCCACGCACGCGCCGAGCGGGCAGTCGCGTTCGGTCGTGAGCGATGCCCGCGGCGAATACCGGATCACACGCCTCGCGCCGGGCAGCTACGACGTAGAGGCCGTGCTCGCGGGATTTCGCGCCCGCACCGGTTCCACCGCCGTGACCGTCGGTGAGGGTCCGAGCCGCCTCGATGTCGTCCTTGCCGTCGCGCCCCTGGCCGAGACGGTGACCGTGACCCGGACCGAGCAGGCGCTGGCCGGGGTGCCGCAGGCTGTGACGGTCGTGAACCAGGCCACGCTGGAGATCGCCCAGAAGCGCGTCTCGCTCGAGGAGGCGCTGCGCGGTGTTCCCGGTCTGCTGGTGCAGAACCGGCGCAGCTACACGGTGTCCGGCGGCGTCGGGCTGGCGATCCGCCGGCCGCAGTCCCGTTTCGGCATCCGCGGGCTGGCGCTGCTGCAGGACGGTGTGCCGATCACCACAGCGGACGGCACCACCGAACCGGGCAACGTGGACATCGGCTCGGCCGGGAGGATCGAAGTCATCCGCGGCCCGAGCTCGGTGCTCTACGGGAACGCCGCCGGCGGCGTGATCAACGTGACGACCGAGTTCAGCCCGAAACGGCGGATCACCTTCGAGCCCGACGTGCAGTTCGGCTCGTACGGCCACAACCGGCAGCAGCTGAAGGTCACGGGTCGCGAGGGCCGTACCGACTACCTGGTGAACGTGAGCCGCTTCGAGACCGACGGGTTCCGCGGGCAGAGCGACGCCATCATCCGCCAGGGCAACGTCGTGGTTCGGCGCCAGCTGTCGGCGGCCACCGAGCTTCGCGGGGTGTTCAACTACTACGACAGCCCGTTCGCTGGCGCGCCGAGCTTTCTCCAGGCGGCGGATGCCCGCAACAGGCCCCGGGCCGGACGCGAGATCGCCATTGCGCAGAACTGGTTCGAGGCGACCACCCAGGCGCAGGGCGGCGTGACGCTCGACCACCAGTTCGAGGCGGGCCCCCGGCTCCGCGCAACCGGCTGGGGCGTCGGTCGCACCCTCGAGGCGCACGGCACGGGTCAGATCATCGACCTTGGTCGAGGCGGCGGGGGACTGCGGGCCGAAGCGCTCGACCGGGTCAGCGTGGGCGGGCGGCCGCTCGTCTGGACGGCCGGCTTCGATCTGTCCACGCAGAGCGACGACCGCAGCGAGTCCGTTCTCGTCCCGAACCGGACGCCCGGCGGCTTCTCGTCGCGAGGCAGGCTGCTGGTCGATCAACAGGAGTCCATCGTGTCGCTGGGCCCGTTCGTGCACGCCGCGCTCGAACTGCACCCGCGCTGGCGGATCAACGGCGGCGCGCGGGTCGACCACTACACCTTCACGGCCGAGGACCGGAAGCTCGATGATGGCGACCAGTCGGGCGACCGTACGATGAGCGCCGTCAGCCCGGCCATCGGCATGACCTTCCTGGCGGCGGCGGGTGTCAACGTCTACAGCGCGCTGTCGACGGCGTACGAAACCCCGACGGCACAGGAACTGTCGAACCGGCCCGAGGGACATGGCGGGTTCAACCAGGGACTCGAGCCCGAACACCTGACGAGTTGGGAGATCGGCGTGCGCGGGCTTGCCGCGGCCGCGCAGCTTCGGTACGAGCTCGCGTTCTACACCGCACAGGTCACCAACGGGCTGGTCCCGTTCGAGCGCCCGGACGGCGTGGTGTTCTTCACCAATGCCGGCGAGATCGCGCGGAACGGGCTCGAGCTGGCCCTCGAATGGCTCCCGCACGCGAGCGTCAGCGCCCGGCTGGCCTACACCTACTCGGACTTCACCTTCGACACCTTCGTGCTGGGCGCCAGCGATTTCTCCGGCAACGTCGAGCCCGGCGCTCCGCCACACCGGATCGCCGCGGGGCTGACCCATCGCACCAGACACGGGCTGACGTCGATCGTGCAGCTGCGATGGGATGACGAGTACTTCGTGAACAACGCCAACACGGCGACCAACTGGGGATTCACCCTCGTGGACCTCCGCGTCGCGCTCGACCGGCGGCTGGGCAGCAGCGGGATCCGGCCGTTCCTCGGCATCGACAACGTGTTCAACCAGCGCTACAACGCCTGGACGATCACGAACGGGTTCGGGGGGCGGTACTACGATCCCTCGCCGGGCCGGGAAGTCTACGGCGGCGTGACCGTCGACGTCGGCGTGCAGTAGCGCACCCCGCGCGGTCGCCGGCAGGAGCGCCGTGTCACGTCGCCCGGCGGTCGAACCGGCCCGGTCCGGACGCCGCGTATGATGACGCCGTGGGCAGTTCCCTCCAGGGAAAGCGGCGCTCCCCCTCGTCCCTCGAAGCAGGCGGCATCGTCGGCGTCTGCGCCCTGCTGTTCTGCTGGGCAGGTTCCGTCAGCGCGCAGACGCTGCCCGACTCGCCGATCGTCCTCGCGGATCGCAATCTGACCATCAGCGGCAGCGTGGCCGCGTCGTTCGGGAGCGAGGACCTTGGATTCTTCAACTACACCGAGTACGAGCGCTCCGTTCTGCGCACGGTGCGCCTCGAGCTGACAGCGGCGCTCACGGCAGGCCGCCACGTCACGGTGCTCGGCGCCCTTCGCAGCGACAACGGCGAACGGCCGATTCCCCACGCGTTCTACGTCAGGCTCCGGCCGTGGGCCGAGCGGCCGTTCGACATCCAGGTGGGGCGCGTCCCCCAGACCTTCGGGTCCTACAGCCGCCGAACCTACGCCGTCGACAACCCGCTGATCGGCTATCCGCTCGGCTACCAGTACCTGACCTCGCTCCGTGCCGATGCCGTGCCGCGCAACGCCGACGAGCTTGTCGGGATGCGAGGTCGCGGCTGGCTGTCCAGTTTCTCCGTTGGCGAGCCAACGCCCATGGCCGGTGTCCCGCTGGTCAGCGCGTTCCGCTGGGACACCGGTGTGCAGGTCCATGCAGGCGGTCCGGCCATCGACGGCACGATCTCGGTGACGACCGGAACGCCGGCCCGGCCACTGGTCCGCGACGACAACGGCCGCCCGCAGGTTGCCGGGCGGCTGGAGGTCAGACCCGTGTTCGGCCTCGTGCTGGGGGCTTCGGCTTCCCGCGGTCCGTTCGTCGGCGCCGCCGCCGCCCGCGCTGCCACGGGAGGAGAAACCGCCGGCGCCTTCACGCAGACTGCCTGGGGCGTCGACGCCGAATACGCGCGCGGACACTACCTGATGCGGCTGGAGACGATCGTCAGCCGCTGGACGCTGCCGCTCGTCGGCGAGCCGCGTCTCAGGTTGCCGCTGACCGCAACGGCGGTGTCGGTCGAGGGACGCTACAAGGTGGCGCCGGGGGTCTACGCGGCAGCCCGCCTGGATCGCCTCGGTTTCAGCCACGTCACCGGCTCGGCAGGCCGCGCGTCCTGGGACGCACCGGTCACGCGGGTCGAAGTCGGAGGGGGCTACTCGCTCCAGCGGAATCTCCTCCTCAAGCTGGCGTATCAGCACAACGTGAGGGACGGGGGCCGTGTCCGGCGCCAGTCCCTCGGCGCTGCGCAGCTGGTGTTCTGGTTCTGATCGTGGCGGACGGCACTCGGCCACCAGGCTCCGCGGGCGCGAGCAGACATCCGCGCGGCCTGCCGATCCTGATTGCGGCGGCTCTGGCGGTGGGCCTGGGTGGGGGAGCGCCCCTGCTCGATTCACAGGCCGGCGGCGTGATCCGGGGACGGGTGGAAGTGCCGCGCGAGCGCGCGCCGCTGGCCAGGAGACCGTCGGTTTCCAGCTTCGGGGCCCCTGCCGGGCGCAGCCTTCCGGATCGGCGGGTGTCGGTCGTCTACCTCGCCACGGCGCCGGCGGGCACGCCCCCGGCCCCTGCGCCGCTGAAGCCGGTGACGATGGATCAGCGCGGCGAGACGTTCATCCCGCACGTGCTGGCGATCCGGACCGGCACGACCGTGAACTTCCCGAACAGCGACCACATCTACCACAACGTGTTCTCGCTTTCACAGCCGGCGCGCTTCGACCTGGGGCGGTACCCGACCGGCCAGTCGAAAGCCGTCCGGTTCGACCGCCCCGGCGGCGTGCGCGTGTTCTGCGAGATCCACTCCCACATGAGCGCGTTCATCCTGGTCTTCGACCACCCGTACTTCACCCTGACCGGACCCGACGGCACGTTCAGCCTCGAGGGGATCCCGCCCGGGACGCACGACGTCCGCGCCTGGAACGAAGGGGACCTGTCGGATCCGGCACGGGTCGTCGTGCGGCCGCGTGACGCCGTGGCACTCGACCTGCAGGTGAGATGAGTTTTCTCTCCTCGCTTCACGGCCGGATCTTCCTGGCGAGCGCCCTGCTCGCGGTGCTGTCCAGCGGCGTCGCGCTTTATCTGGTCAACGCGCGGGTCAATCGGGAAGCAGAGGGTGTGCTCCGGAGGGAGGTGGAGGCGACCGGGGACCTGGTGGACCAGCTCCGCAACACGCGAACCCGGACGTTCCTCTCGACGGCGCGGCTCATGGCGGACATCCCGCAGATCAAGGCGGCCGTCGATACGAACGATCCGCCGACGGTCGAGGCGATCGCCATTCGCTACCAGGAGCAGATCGGCACGGCCCTCGGCGCGGGGCTGTTGCTCGTGACCAACGAGTCGGGTGACGCGCTGGCGAGGGTGGGTTCCTCTCCGGCGTCGGCTGTCACGATGGCGGCGGATCCGGCCGTGCGCCGGGCGCTGGCGGGCGGCGAGAGCGTCAGCCTGTGGCCCGAAGTCCACGGGATCCTGCAGCTCGTCACCGTGCCGATTCTCCTCGGGCTCGGGTCTCCGGAGGTGCTCGGCAGCCTGAGCCTCGGCTTCCTGCTGGACGACGAGCTGGCGATCCAGCTGAAGACGGCGACGCAGAGCGAGATCGTGTTCGCGCTGGACGGCCGCGTCCTGGCATCGACGCTGCCGGAGGCCGAACGCGCGGAGGCCGCCAGCCTGCTGGCCGGGGATGCGGTATCGCAGACCGTGCTGGGCGGCACGGACTTCGTGGTCTCGCGGCGTCCGCTGAGCGGCGCGGAGGAGGCAGGGGACCAGGAGGCCACGGTGCTGATCCTGCGTTCGCGCACCGAACAGCTCCGGTTCCTGAACGCGCTCCAGGCCAGCCTCGTGGCGACGGCCGGCGTGGCGGTTGCACTGGCGGTCGTGCTCAGCTTTGCCGTCGCCCGCACGATTACCCGTCCGCTGGCCGCGCTGGCCGGCGTGATGCGGGAGATGGCGCAGACCGGCGACCTCGCCCGGCCGATTGCCCTGCCCCGGGGGAGGTGGGACGATGAGGAGGCCCGAGTGCTGACACAGGCGTTCGACTCGTTGACCATGTCGATCGAGCGCTTCCAGGAGGAGCGCTCCCATCGCGAGCGGCTCGCGTCGCTCGGGAGCATGTCCACGATCATCGCGCACGAAATCCGCAACCCGCTGATGATCATCAAGGCCGCCCTGCACGGGCTGCGCCGCGGCGATGATCCCGACGAGGTCGCGGGGGACATCGACGGCGAGGTGACCCGGCTGAATCGCCTCGTGAACGAGGTGCTCGACTTCGCGCGGCCGATCCGGTTCGAGCTGGAACCGATGGACCTGAACGCGCTGTGCACGCAGTCGGCCCAGGTGGCCGAAGCCGCCAGCCCCGGCCCGCCCGTGAGGCTGGAGCTGGATCCCGTGATTCCCCCTCTGCGAAGCGACCCCGAGCGTTTGCGGCTCGCGCTGCTCAACCTCCTCCAGAACGGTCGGCACGCCGCGGCGGGAGCGGGAGTGGACCCCGCGTCCGAGGGCGGGCGCGACATCGCGCCGGTGACGCTGGCGACGGCACGGCAGGAGAACAGCGCGATCGTCACCGTCAGCGATCGCGGGGTCGGGATCGCCGCCGCGGATCTCCCCCGGATCTTCGATCCGTACTTCACCACGAAGCGCGGCGGCACCGGCCTGGGGCTCGCGATCACGAAGAAGATCGTCGAGGGGCTCGGCGGCACGATCGCCGTGTCCAGCGAGGCTGGCCGCGGCACAGAGGTGCGGTGCGTGTTCCCGCTGTCCTGACATGTCGGCGCGAAGCGGCCTCCTCCTGCTGATCGACGACGAGGAGAAGATCCTCAAGACGCTGGGCCGTGCGCTCCGCGAGGCCGGCCACGACGTCGTGGCGACCGCCGACATCGTTCAGGCCCGCGGCGTCCTGCGCGACCGGGCCGTGGACATCCTGCTCGTGGATCACCTCATGCCCGAGATGTCGGGCATCGACTTCATTCGCGACTACCTGGCGACGACCCCTGCGGAGGAGCGGGCGCAGGTGCTGATGATGACGGCGCACGCCACCGTCTCGAACGCCATCGAGGCCATGAAGCTGGGGGCGTTCGACTATCTCCAGAAGCCGTTCGAGATCGACGAGCTGCTGCTGATCGTGGATCGCGCGCTCGAGCTCCAGCGCCTGCGGACCGACCGGCGGTACCTGCTGAGCGAGCGGGACGAGCGGTTCGACAGCTACGGCATCGTTGGCGACAGCGCCGCCATCAGGAAGATCATGCGCGAGGCGGAGATCGTCGCCGGCACGAAGAGCACGGTGCTCATCATGGGCGAGACCGGCACGGGCAAGGAGCTGGTGGCGCGCGCGATTCACGCCAGGAGCGCCCAGCGGGACAGGCCCCTCATCAAGGTCAACTGCGCCGCCATTCCGGAGACGCTCCTCGAGTCCGAGCTCTTCGGGCACGTGCGGGGTGCCTTCACCGGCGCCAGCTCGACGAAGAAGGGCAAGTTCAGTCTCGCCAACGGGAGCACCATCCTGCTGGACGAGATCGGGATGATGGCCCCCCTGCTCCAGTCGAAGCTGCTGCGCGTGCTGCAGGAACGAGAGGTGGAGCCGCTTGGCAGCCATCGCACCGAACGCGTGGACGTGCGCGTGATTGCCGCCACCAACCGCGATCTGCGGCAGCTCGTCGACCAGGGTGTCTTCCAGGAGGATCTCTTCTATCGTCTGCACGTGATTCCGCTGGCCATTCCGCCCCTGCGGGATCGGCGCGAGGACATCCCGCTGCTGGTCGATCACTTCGTGCAGAAGCACGCGCAGCGTGTCGGCCGGCGCATCGAAGGCGTCCACGAGGGCGTGCTCAGGCTGCTCACGCAGTGGGACTGGCCCGGCAACGTCCGCGAACTGGAGAACGTCCTCGAGCGGGCCGTCGTGCTGGCCGAGGGCGCCACGATCAGGGAGCCGGACGTCAGCCTGGGCCGGCCCGCCGCGGCGGCGACCGGACAACTGCCCTCGCTGAAGCTCCGGGCGAACGTCGAGTGGGTGGAGCGCGAAACGATGCGGCGTGCGCTGGAAAGCGCCCGCGGCGTCAAGAAGGACGCGGCCGAGATCATGGGCATCAGCCAGCGCGCGTTGTCCTACTATCTGGCCAAGTACACGGACGACTGACGCGCGCGCCCGGCGGGCCGAGTCCCAGGGCATCGCCCTTGCAGGGAAGCACGCCGCGTCTTGCAGCTCCGGTTTCCGGGCAGGAGAGGCTTCGTGATTCGTACGGCTCCCGGCAGGGTTCGCATCGGGTTCATCGCGGGTGTGCTGGCGTGCGCTGCGGCTGCCCCGGCGCTTGCGCAGACGTCTCCGGCACCCTCGACGCCAGCGCCTGCGCCGGCGGGCGCGCGCGTGTCCGCGGTCGAGATCGATCACACGCTGGTCGCGCTGCCGACCGGGCTGCGCCTGGCGCGCGGGCGCAGCGCGTTCCGGGTCACGCACCGGTTTCTCAGGCCCCTCGGGGCGGGGAGCGTTGGCGACCTCGTCGGCGACCTGTTCGGTCTCGACAGCGGTGCCCGCATCGGGCTCGAGTATCGGTACGGCCTGACGTCGCGGGCAGAGATCGGCGTACACCGTACGAGCGACCGGACGCTTGCCGTCTTCGGGCGCTACGGCGTGGTGCAGCAGGCGACCGCGCCCGTTGCGCTCACCGTCTTCATGAGCCTCGAGGGCACCAACAACTTCCGCGACGAGTACTCGCCTGCCGTCGGCCTGGTCGTGTCGCGGGCACTGGCCGGCCGCGTGATCGCCTACGCGGAGCCGATGTTCGTCGGAGACACCAACCCGTTCGAAGCCGGCGTCGACGCCGACCACACGTTGATGGTCGGCCTCGGGGCGCGGGTCCTGATCGGTCGGTCAACCTTCCTCGTCGTTGAAGCGGCTCCCAGGGTGGCCGGGTACGCACCTGGGGTCAGCCACATCGCCGTGGCGTTCGAGAAGCTCGCCGGTGGTCACGTCTTCCAGATCAACGTGTCCGACTCCCTCGGGACGACCCTCGGACAGCTTGCGCGAGGCGGAGCTCCGCAGCGGGACTGGCGGCTGGGCTTCAACATCTCCAGGAAGTTCTAGAAATCGCCTCAGGCGGCCAGTCGTCTCCGGCCAGGGCCCTTACGTGACCCGTAATTGTTTTCCTCGCTCGAAAGGCCGCTGGCTCCGGGTGCCCTCGATCATCGATCGGCCTGCCAGCCGAAGCGAGTCTCTGGCAAGCTCGCGAAGGTGCGAGAGGTGGCCGAGTGGTCGATGGCGGTGGTCTTGAAAACGTGCCGCGATCGGTTATCAATGACGGTTATTACAGCGCCGCCGAACCTGCCCTGAATCGAAGGAAGTCTGGCCAGAAACAGAGCGATCTGGCGACTCTCAAGCCGCACCCTGATAACCGATCGTTGTGCGCCACCTGAAAAGGGGGCGTGTGTCTTGTCGGCAGGTGACACTGCGGAGACACTGCCTCGCCGGCCCGACTCGGACGGGCCGTGTTCCCGGCCGCGGCGTATGATGACGCCATGGACCTTCAGTTCACGGCTGTCTTTCGCCAGGTGCCCGAGGGCTACATCGGCTTCGTCGAGGAACTGCCGGGGGCCAACACACAGGGCGCCACGCTCGAGGAAGCGCGGGCCAACCTATAGGAAGCCGTCGCCCTGATCCTGGAAGCCAACCGGATCTCGAAGGACCTCGGCGTCCCGCGGCCGTCGTAGCGAACACCCGTCAGCACGGGCTCTTGGGGGGTCCACTTCTCGACGGCCGCGACGCGTGTGTCTCCGCGATGATGGGCCGGGTACGCGGCCTTCCGCGGCAGGTTCCCAGCGATGGTGAAGGCGCTCCTGTTTGACCTCGACGGCACTCTCTGGGATCGCGACGCGGCCGTGCGTGCGACGGTCATCGCGCAGCACGGTGCCTTTCCCGAACTCGCGGCGATCCCGGTTGAGCAGTACGTCGCCCGTGTGCGTGCCCTCGACGCCCATGGACTCGGGGACAAGAACCAGGCGTATGCCTAGGTGGTTCAGGACTTCGCACTTGAGCGCAGGTTGGCCACGGCGTTGGTGGAGCACTTCTGGGCGAGCTACGCATCGTTCTGCGCGCCGTTTCCAGAGGTGATCCCGACGCTGACCGCCCTGCGCCAGCGGGGGCTGAAGTGCGGGATCGACCGCCGTTGACCACCGTAGCCCGTAACGCTACACTTGACAGGTGAGAATCCGGGGCATTGTCCACAAGGGGCTGCGCCGCCTGTACGGGGAGAATTCGCCGAAGGGCCTGAGCGCGGACACCGTTGACAAGCTTCGCAGGATGCTCGCGTTTCTCGATGCGATGGGAAACCCGGAGGAGCTGCGAAGTCTTCCCCTGTGGAAGGCGCACGTGCTGACCGGCGACCGTAAGGGCACCTGGAGCCTGCATGTCACCCGCAACCGGCGGCTGACGTTCCGGATCGACGGCGACGAGATCATCGAACTGAACGTTGAGGACTACCACTAGGAACGGAGCGGATCATGGCGATGCATACACCAGTTCACCCCGGAGAATTGATCAGGACCGAAATCATCGAGGCCCATGGGCTGTCGGTCACAGCCGCAGCGAAGGTGCTGGGCGTGTCGCGTCCTGCGCTGTCCAATCTCCTGAACCGGAATGCGGATCTGTCGGGTGAAATGGCGCTCCGCCTCGAGAAGGCGTTCGGCGTCAGCATGGACACGCTGATGCGCATGCAGGCTGCCTACGACGTGGCGCAGGCCCGACGAGATGCCGCGAAGATTCGTGTCCGTCGCTATCAGCCGGACTCGGCTCACGCCTGAACACCACGGCCATGAATCCTCAGCTCGCGGCTGTCTTCCGCCGGGTGCCCGAAGGCGCTGGCGGATCAGGCCGCCGACCGTGACGTTCAGCGTTGACGTGGAACAGGAGGCGGACGGCCGCTGGCTTGCCGATGTGCCGACCTCGCCAGGCGTGCTGTGCTACGGCTCTGGTCGGAGCGAAGTAGTCGCACGTGTGCAGGCGTAGGGGGGCCAGGATCGTGACCACCGACACCATCCTGCGCTGGCATCGGCAGCTTGTGGCGCGCAAGTGGACCTATCTGCACGGCGGCCCGGCCGGGCGGCAGTTCTGCAGGAGATCCGCGCCTTGATCCTCCGGATGGCGCGGGAGAACCCGACCTGGGGCTACAGGCGCATCCAGGGAGCCCTCATGGTCGTCGGCCCGTGCAGGCCCTGCCTCGGCGGGCTGCTCAACTACTACACGCGGGCGGCCTGACCGGTCGACTGATTAGTGGGACCGTACGCGCGCCGGCACAGGGGCTGTCGCGGATCCTGGCCGGAACTGCCCGATCGATCGGCTTGCCAGCCGAAGCGAGTCTCTGGCAAGCTCGCGAAGGTAGGAGAGGTGGCCGAGTGGCCGATGGCGGTGGTCTTGAAAACGTGCCGCGATCGGTCTGGCCAGAGACAGCGCGATCTGGCGACTTTCAAGCCGCACCCTGATAACCGATCGTTCCCCCACCAGCACGTGTCTCGTGTGAACGTGACACGGCGAAGACACAGCCGGCCGTCTCGGACACAGCTGGCTTGTTGGGCCCCAGCCGGGGTGGTACATTTCGCACGTGACGTTCAGCGTTGAACTGGAGCAGGAGGCCGACGGCCGCTGGCTCGCCGACGTGCCAGCGTTGCCGGGAGTGCTCTGCTACGGCGCCGACCGGAATGAGGCGGTTGCCCGCGTCCAGGCGCTGGCGTTGCGCGTGATCGCTGAGCGTCTCGAACATCGTGAGGCCCCTCCCGAGTTCGTCAACGTCACGTTCCAGGCCGCGTGAGCACGTGGCCCTCCGCGAAGGCCCGCCCCGTGCTGGCGAGCCTGCTTCGGATCGGCTGGACCATCAAGCGAACATCGGGTTCCCACCGAACACTCGGCCGGGCCGGCTGGGCGGATGTCGTCTTCGCGTTTCACGACGATGCGGAGATTGGTTCCCCGGATGCTCGCACGCATCGCCAAGAAGACGGGGCTGACCCCATCAGATCTCTAGTCTGCCAGGGGGACGTGCGCAAGCCTGCTGGCCCGGTGTGACCTGCCCAGGAGCAGCCCGCGCACGGCGCTGACAGAGATCGCGAGGAGGCGGCGCATGTATGGAATCTCTGGCCTTGATCCGTTCGGGGCGTTTCATGCGGCGGCTCTCGTCAGCCTGTCCTACGTTGGGGCGATGCTGCCTAGATGACGAATCGGGACGAGCTGGCTCGACGGGTGTGGGAGACATCGCACCTCACGGGCTCCTTCCGATTGCGGTCGGGTGCCGAGTCGCACGAGTACTTCGACAAGTACCGCTTCGAGGCGGATCCGAGACTCCTCCGCGACATCTGTACAGCGATTCTGCCGTTGGTACCGGCTGCCACCGAAGTGCTCGCCGGCCTGGAACTTGGTGGGGTGCCCATCGCCACCGTGCTCGGGCAGGCCACAGGTCTGCCGGTGGCGTTCGTACGAAAGGCGGCGAAGAGCTACGGCACGTGTCGCGTGGCCGAGGGCTGTGACGTGGCGGGGCGTCGGGTGCTCATCGTCGAGGACGTGGTGACCTCGGGCGGACAGGTCGCGAAGTCGACAGCGGATCTGCGTCGGCTCGGTGCCACGGTGCAGGACGCCATCTGCGTCGTCGAACGAGACACCGCCGCGCGGGAGCACCTCGCGACGGCCGGCATTCAGCTCATCGCGTCGTTCACGGGCGCCGAGCTGGCTCGTGCGAGTGGCGCGCCCACGGCATGAGAGAGCGTCTTGCAAGTCGCGTTGGCGTCATGCCTCGGAACGCCGCGCCCACGCCCGTTCGACCAGCATTCGAACCAGGGCTTCAAAAGAAAGGCCAGCCGCGCGTGCGGCGTCGGGGTACAGGCTGGTCGGGGTCATCCCCGGGAGCGTGTTGAGTTCGAGCACCACGGCCTCGCCGTCGTCGGGGACCACGAAATCGACGCGAGACAGGTCGCGACAGCCGAGGCTCGGCGGTGTGCCTGGCGGGGAGTAATCGGGCTACGTTCGGCATGACCTTTCCGATGTTCTCGTGATAGTGCGTTGCGGCGTCGTCGTCGGCGCCGTCGGTGATGCCCCAAAGTTCCAGGAAGCGGCGATTGCTGGGTCTCGCGGCACGGGCCCCGCCGCTGCCTTCCCAGGCCACACAGATCGCCCCGGTTTCTTCATGGACTTCCCGGGCCCGGCTGGTCTCGATGATGTCTCCGTCACCGCTGGCGATGCGGGCGAAGTGGACCCGAAACGCCGGGTCGAGGTCGCCGATCGCCTGAAACGATCGAAGGAGCTCCGCGTCAGGATCATGGCACGGGGTCGGGTGATCAACAAACCGGACGCGGTAGTCGTGCTCGATCGTGGCCGTGCCGACGACGATGTCGCCGAAGGTAGCAGCGTCGGTAAGGCGGCCCAGCGCCCTCGACACAGAGCAGGGTCGTGACATCGAGACAGCGATCGAGGAGGTACTGGCACTGCACCCCGAACTGCGCCTTGCCGTGCCCGGTCACAGCGACAAGCGCATCCAGGCCTGGCACTGCGTCGCATCGGATATTGCCCACGTGCGCGGGCGCACCGTGCGCGACGTGTGTCTGCGCGATCGAGTGGTCACCGAGGGCCTGGCCACTGCGCTCGAGCGCGACTTCGCGCAGGAGGCGACACCGTGGGGCGACTACCCGGATCCGATCGAGGCGTGGGTCACCGAGGTGATCCGGCTGCCGTGTGACGCCGACCCGGACGAGTGGCAAATTCGGCAGCCGGACGGACGACGATGGGTTGGCATCAAGGTGGGCACGTACCTCGTCGATCGTGCGACGGCCCGCCCAGGGCGGTCGCTTCCGGATCTCGCCGAGGTGTCCTCAGCCGCACTCGTGGCAATGGCTCTCGATCTGGCTGGCCTCTTGTTCGGCGTGACCGCAAGGGACCCCCGGACCTTCGGATTCGTGGCCTGCGTCTTCGCCGTTGCGGCATCGTACGTACCGGCCCGTTGGGCGCTTCGTCACGAACCCCTCGACGCGCTGCGGCGGTCATAACCAGACAAGTCGCGGGCCCAGGGGCCGACAGGTGCCCCACCCGAGCGTCACCGCACCCCGCCAACACCGTCTGCGGTTCGATCGTCTATGAGGGTATGACTGGACAGCCATTGGCGTCGGCCCTGCCGGCGTCCGGCGACCTGTTGTCGCCATCCGAGCGCCTGGGAGCGCTCTTTGACGCGCACCACGGCCGTCTGTACCGGCTGGCGCGCCGCCTGTCATCCAGCGCGGACCAGGCGCAGGACCTCGTCCAGGACACCTTCCTCAAGGCTGCCGGTGCTGTCGGATCGGTGCCGCAGGGCGCATCGCGCGAAGAGGCCTGGCTAGTCCGCGTGCTCATCAACCTCCAACGTGACCGATGGCGACGGGACACGGTGCGCAGGCGGGCACTGTCAGTGATGCACTTCAATCGGGGCGCAGAGAACGCCACGCAAGAAGCAGCCGTGGTCGCCAAGCGCCTGGTACGACAGGCGCTGGAGCGGCTCCCGCCACGACGGCGTGCCGTGGTCGTCCTGCACGAACTGGAAGAGATGGCGCCGGCCGAGATCGCCGCATTGCTGGGCATTCGTGCGGTGACGGTGCGGTGGCATCTGTCCCGCGGGCGACAGGAACTGGCGCACGTGTTGAAACGCCTTGGAGGCATGCCATGACGACGACGACGATCCCGGAACTGCTACGTGAGTCCGATCCCATCCGGTGCGAGCCGGCCTGGCCAGCGGCCGATCGCCTGCGAGTACGGCAGCGGGTGCTGGCGGCGCCCCTAGTGCACTCGCGGCCAACACGCCGGATAGTCTTGGCGGCGGGGACGTTGGGTGTGCTCCTTGTGGCGCTGTTCGGTTGGCGAGTGTGGCCGGGTGGAGTCGTGGAGGCTGCCGTGCGGTTCGAGGTGCGCCTTGCCGAGCACGCGCCGGCTGCGGGGCTGACGGCCGCGGTTGCGACGGACTCCGGAAGAACGGTTTATCTGCACTCGGACGTCGTCGTGTCCAACGGCGACATCGCGTCGGCACGCCTCGAACCGGGTGACGGTGACGGGCAGTTCGGAGTTGACATCGCCCTCACAGCAACGGGCGCGGAACAGATCCGCGCGGCGTCAGCCGGGCACGTCGGTCGGCCGATGGCCGTGCTGATTGATGGCCAGGTGGTGGCGGCGCCGGTTGTCCGCAGCCCCATCGGCGAGGCGGCGATCATCACTGGCGCTTACTCGCGTGAGCAAGCCGAGCGTATCGTCAGCGGCATCGTTGGGGAGTAAAAGACCTCGGCCGCCGGCCGGCCTGGCCCTTAGGGCCCTGGCCGGAATACGGTTGCCGACTCCCGGGCGGCGAGGCGCCCGGATCGCCAGGCGCGAGGAGGGAGCAG
>VFZH01000062.1 GCA_016871255.1 Acidimicrobiia bacterium
GGCGGCGTCGCGGGCGCGCGTCGAGGCGATCGGCGGCGTGTCGGCGCTGGCGCCGCGTGTGGGCAAGGTCCGCGAGCAGAAGGTACTCGCGGGCAGCCAGACGCCCGAGGCGCAGGCCGTGCGGGACGCCGTGCTGCGCCTCAACGACAGCTCCCGGCCGATCCTGGTCGGGCCCTGGGTCTCGGAGGCCGGCTTCGAGCTGTTGTACTGGATCCCCTTCGTGGCGTGGGCACAGCGCTACGCGCACCTGGATCCGTCGCGCCTCTTCGTCGTGTCCCGTGGCGGCACGGCGTCCTGGTATCGCGGCCTCGCCGGGCACTACGACGACGTCTTCGCGCACTTCACACCGGAGGCGTTCCAGGCCGAGAACGCCGATCGCGTGGCCGAGCAGAAGGGCGTGCTGAAGCACGTGCAGCTGGCGGGCTTCGATCGGGCCATTGTCGAGAAGGTGGTGACCGCGCGCGGCCTCAGCGACCCCGCGCTGCTGCACCCGTCGTTGATGTACGGCCTGTTCCAGTTGTTCTGGCGCCAGCACCAGCCGGTCACGCTCGTCGAGCTGTTCACCCACTTCGGCCTCATTCCCGAGGACGCCGGGGAGCAGGCCATCCGGCAGCAGCTGCCACCCTCCTACGTGGCCGTGAAGTTCTACGGGAACGTGGCGCTGCCGCCGACGCCCGACAACCGGCGGATCGTGGAAGCGCTCGTCACCGAGCTGTCCGCGACACACGACGTGGTCGTGCTCGGCGCCGGTGCGCGGTACGACGACCACGGGGACTTCCCGGTGCCGTCCGGTCCGCGCGTGCACACCATCGACGCGCTCATGGAGCCGAAACACAACCTGGCGGTGCAGACGGCGGTGATTCGCGGCGCCTCGGCGTACGTCGGCACTTACGGGGGGTTTTCGTACCTCGCGCCGCTGGTCGGCACCGACGCCGTGACGTTCTACTCCGACCCGGGCGGCTTCCGGTGGGATCACCTCGAAGTGGCCAAGCGGGTCTTCGCCGGGCTCGGAGGCGGGGGGTTTTCTGAAGTGGACGTGCGCCACCTGCGCGGGCTGCACACCGTGTTCGGCCGGGCGCGTCGCGAAGCGGCTGTTGACTCCAGGTGAACGAGTGGTGGCGCTGGCCACCGCCATCCGCGTGCGACGAGCCTGGCTGCCGGCCGGGACGCTCGCGCTGCTCGGTGCGGCGATGTGGCTGACGGCTGCACCGGCAGGTGCGGTGCACGTGCGCTGGGTGGGGGACATGCCGGTCCCGGAGCGCGAGGCGCTCGAGCGGGCGTACCTGCTGACCGATCCGGAGCGAACGGCTCCCGACACCTGGGGCTACACCCTGCTCGACGTGTCGCGGGGCAACGTCCGCCGGCTCGTGCAGGATCCGGCCGCGGCCGACACGCACGGGGTGGATCGGGAGGCCTTCACCGTCAGCACGCGCAGGGACTTCACGACCTTCCGCGTCCGGCTGCTCGCGAGCCCCTGGCACACGGGTGTGCTGCCACTCGTGCTGCTCGTGCTTGCGGCGCTGTCCGGCCGATCCCTCGCCCGGGCCGTGCGGGGTACCCCGTGGGAGCCCTGGCCCGGGCGTATGGCCGTCGCGGTGGCCTTCCCGTGCCTGGCGTACGTCGCGTACCTGGTCACCAATCCGAACCTGTCAGCCGATGAAAGCTTCTCGATCTGGGTGGCGCAGGCGTTCCTGCGAGGTGACCAGCCCTACATCGACGTGTTCGACGCCGGCGCGCCGGGGCTCTGGTGGCTGTCGGCCCTTGGGCTGAGCGTGACGGGAGGCCGCGTCATCGGAGAGGTGGCGATCGCCATCCTGCTGAACACGGTGGGTGTGCTCGTCGCCTCGCGACTCGTCTACCGCACGACCGGCTCGATCGTGATGGCCCTCGTGGCCGGGATCGTGGCAGCGGCGTGCGCGATCGCCGGGCAGCTGTACTCGTATCCCAAGGTCGTGCTCTATCCCGTGGCGGTGGCCGTGCTCTGGTGGTTCGCCGATCGGCCAACGCCGTGGCGGACGGGTGTCCTGGGTGTGCTGGTAGCGGCGGCGGCCCTCGTGCGGCACGACCACGGGGCGTACGTGGGGCTGGCTGCGGTTGCGGCGCTGGTGATCGCCGGGGGGCCGCAGCCGCTGGTGCGGCGGGCGGTGGTCTTCGGCCTGGCGGTCGCCCTGCCGCTGCTGCCGCTCCTGGCGATGATCCAGAGCCGGGAGGGGCTGACCAGCTATCTGACGTCGCGCATCGCCCTGGCGGGCTATCTGGGCATCCAGGGTGAACGGATGACTCCGACGCTGGCGTCCGCCTGGCCGCTCGCCGGCCGGGCGGACGACTGGTCCGTCCGTGTCGGTGTCCAGTGGCGCGACGGCCTCACGGCCGCCGCGCGGCGCAGCGAGGAGTCCCGGCTGCAGCTGGAACCGCTGGGCGGTTCGACGGAGGCGTACGCCCTGGAGGACTCGTCGCGCGAGGCCGTGCGGGCACTGGTACGCAGCGAAGACGTGCTCGCCGTCCGCGGCGTGGACGCACTGACCTACCGCCCTGCGGACCCGCGTGGGACGATCGTCGCGGCACGGAATCGCCTCGCAGACCTCGGGTTCGCTCCGCTCCCGCGCGTGCTGGGCAGGGCGGCGTCCACGGAGGTGTTGTACAGCGTGCTCGTGCTGGCGCCCTGGATGGCGCTGCTGGTGCTGGCCGTCGGTGCAGGTGTCGGGCGGGCGGACGATGCCGCGGTGCGCGACCGCCGGCGCATCCTGCCGCTCGCCGTGCTGCTCGCCGCGGCGCACTACGGCCTCGTGCGCCGCCCGGGACAGGTGGTGGAAACCGTGCCGATCGACCTGGTGCTGATTGCGTGGCTGGCGCATCAGCTGTGGGTGGCGCGAGTGGCGACGCTGCCGGCGGTCGTGACGACCCCGCTGCTGCGCGGCGCCGCGGTGGTGCTGGTGGCGGTGGTGAGTCTGACCGGACTGGATGCCGCCCGCGCCGGCGACCTGCTCGACGAGTCGGAGCTGTTCGAGGGTTCCGGCGCGGTGCGGGCGCGGACCGCGCGCCTCTGGAGCGCGCACACCGCCAATCGACCGATCGACGTGTTCGCACCGGTTGGCGCGCGGGACGATCGCACCATCGTGCGATACCTGCGCGAGTGCACGGAGGCCAGCGATCGGATCTGGGAGCCGACGGGCAACTTCGCGACGCCGTTCTATGCCGATCGCGGCGTCGTGCAGCACCTGTTCTGGTATGCGGGGTTCCGCAGCGGCGCGACCCCCGAGCGCGAGTCGCTGGCGTGGATCGAGCGGCATCGCGTGCCGCTGATCGTCATCCGGCCCGTTGGCAGCCAGACGGACGTGTTCGGCCGCCACCCAGTGGTGCAGGCGTGGATCCGCGAGCACTACCACGACGTCACCTCGGTGCGGGCGCGGGACGACCTGTTCACGGAGGGACGGCCCCTGGCGGTGCTGGCAAGGAACGGCCTCCAGCCCGTCCGCACGTTCGAGCCGCTGGACCTGCCCTGCTTCGCGACCCCCTGACATGGCTGGTCTGGCCGCTGCCCGCAACCTCACGCTCAAGCAGGCCCGTCGAGCCCGCAACCGGGCCCGCTATACCTGGAAGGTCTGCTTCGAGGCGGTGAAGGACGCCGTGCACGCCGTGGGTCGCGTGCGGGAAGGGGCGTCGAACACCGCCATCAACGCCGGCAAGGACGCCTATCGGGCCGTGCGCCGTCCCGTCCGCCTCGTGCGGCAGCGTCGGGCCGAGCTCCGGGAGCAGCGGAGCTGGAACCGCATCGAGTGGGGGGTCGAGCGCGAACTCGACCGGCTGCTGGACGGCGACGGTCCGATCATCGTCGGCCCGTGGCTGGGCGAGGTCGGCTACGAGGTGCTCTACTGGATTCCGTTCCTGCGCTGGGTGTCGGCCAGCTACGGCGTGGATCCGAACCGGGTCGTCGCCGTGTCCCGCGGCGGCGTGGCGTCGTGGTACGCCGACGTCGCCGCGGCCTACGAGGAGGTCTGGGACCACGTGGATCCGGCGGTGTTCGCCGAGCAGCACGTCGCGTCAGCGAAGCAGATCCTGCCGTCGCGGCTGGAGGCCGACCTCGTGACCGAGACGGCCCGGGTCCATGGGGTGTCGGGGGCTCGCGTACTCCGTCCGGAGCTGATGTTCCGCCTGTTCCGGCTGTTCTGGTCCGGGCACCGCGCGACCGGGTTCCTCGACGTGCACACCCGCTTCCGCCTGCACCGCCCGCCGGGCGTGGTGCGCCGGACGGACCTGCCGGACGACTACATCGCCGTCAAGTTCTACGCCGCCCGATCGCTGCCCGACACGCCGGCCATCCGCCGCCGCCTGCAGCGCATGGTGGCGGAGCTGGCGGAGCAGGCGCCGGTGGTCCTGCTCGACACCGGCCTCACGGTGGATGACCACACCGACCATCCGCTCGACGTGTCGGGAGGGGTGATGAGCGCACGCCACCTGCTGGAGCCGCGCACCAACCTGGGAGCGCAGACGGACATCATCGCGAACGCCCGCGCGTATGTCGGCACGTGCGGGAGTCTGACGTGGCTGGCGCCGCTGCTGGGGGTGCGGACCGCCGCGGTCCTCGCGGATCCCGAGTTCCTGCACGCGCACCTGGCCGTGGCGCTCAGGGCGTGCCATCGGCTGGACGGCGCGGGGGAGTTCTGCCCGCTGGATCTCCGCGCGCTGGACCTGCTGCCGTGAAGATCCTCTTTCTCGCGCGGCACTACACGTACTTCCGGAACTTTGAGGATGCGATCCGGCTGCTGGCGGCTCGCGGGCACCGGGTCCACCTGGCGGCCGATCGCGAGGATCACCGGGCACTGGCCGACCGGCTCGCGACGGAGTGCGACGGGGTCACCGTGGGGGCGACGCCATTGGTGCCGGAGACACCCTCCCGCCAGGTGGGGGCGGCGCTGCGTCTCGGGCTCGACGCGCTGCAGTATGAAGAGGACCGCTACCGCGATGCGCCGCGCATCCGGCAGCGTGCCGAGGAGCGGGCGCCAGCCGCCGCCCGCTGGGCCAGCCACCGGTTCGGTCGCGAGCGTGCCGACGCCTGGCTGCAGGCGCTCGCGCGAGCGGTGCCTCCACCGGAGGAGGTGGACGCGTTCCTCAGGGCCCAGGCGCCGGATCTCGTCCTGCTGACGCCGCTCATCGAACTGGGAGCACCGCAGCTCGACTACCTGCGCGCTGCCAGGCGGCTCGGTGTGCCGACGGCGCTGGCGGTCTGGAGCTGGGACCACCTCACCAGCAAGGCCCGGATCCGCGTCATGCCGGACCGCGTCCTGGTGTGGAACGACACCCAGCGCGGCGAGGCGCAGGGGCTGCACGGCGTGCCCGCCGACCGGATCGTCGTCACCGGCGCCCAGAACTTCGACCAGTGGTTCGATCGGGTGCCCACGCGCGACCGGGCGGCGTTCTGTGCGCGAGCCGGGCTGAAGGACACGCGCCCGTTCGTCCTCTACGTCTGCTCGTCGCTCTTCAAGGGCGGCCCGCCGGAGGTGGCCTTCATCCGCCAGTGGCTGCGGGCCCTGCGCGCGGCGGACGACCCTGTTGTCCGGAACGCAGCGGTGCTCGTCCGGCCGCACCCGCAGCGGGCGGCCGAGTGGGATGGCGTGGCACTCGAACGCGAATACCCCGATGTGTCATGCTTCGGATCCGCGCCGCTCGATTCAGCGAGCCGGGGCGACTACTTCGACTCGATGTTTCACGCCTCGGCGGTTGTCGGCCTCAACACCAGCGCCCTGATTGAGTCGGCCATCGTGGATCGGCCGGTCTTCACGGTCCTGCTCCCCGAGTACCGGGATCATCAGGAAGGCACGCTGCACTTCCGGTACCTGCTCGACGTGGGCGGCGGGTTCCTGCACGTGGCGCGCTCGCTTCACGACCACGTCCGGCAGCTCGGTACGGGGCTGCGCGAGAGCGCGTCGGCGCGGAACGACGCCTTCGTCGCGGCGTTCGTCCGGCCGTTCGGCCGCGACGTGGCTGCCACGCCCCGCTTCGTCGAGGCGGTGGAGTCGACCGCCGCCGTGACCTGCCAGCCGATCGAGGAGTCTGCCGGAGTCGTCGCGCGAGCGATGGTGGGTGTGCTGGCAGTGGCGCTCCGGACATCGATCGGCCTGGCCTGGCTCGGTGATCCCCGGTGGGCGCGTGAGGCCGAAGGGAAGGCCGGGGCGCGCGCGGAGCGGGCCCGACGCCATGCGCACAAGCGCCGGGAGCACCGGGCCATGGTGTGGCAGCGGCGCCGGGCCAGGGTCGTGGCCGCGGTGAAGACGGCGATCAAGGCAGCGGCCGGCATGGAGGTGCGGCGGGCGCCGGCCGAGCCGCCGTCGGTGACGGACAAATGACCGCTCTGACGCCGCCGTCGATCGGGAATGGCCGCTGCTTCATCATCGGGGAGGTGGCGCTCACGCACGACGGGAGCCTGGGGCTGGCTCACGCCTTCATCGACGCGATTGCCGCCGCCGGTGCCGATGCCGTGAAGTTCCAGACGCACATCGCCGCGGCCGAGAGCACACCGGCCGAGCCGTTCCGCGTGCCGTTCAGCCGGCAGGACACGAGCCGGTACGGCTACTGGGAGCGCACCGGGTTCGCGGAGGCCGACTGGGGCGGGCTCGCGGATCACTGCCGGGATCGGGGCGTCCAGTTCATCAGCTCACCGTTTTCCGTGGAGGCGGTGGACCTGCTCGAGCGCATCGGCCAGCCCTTCTGGAAGGTGCCGTCCGGCGAGACCGGCAACCGGCTCCTGCTGGATCGGATGATCGCGACGCGGCTGCCGGTGGTGTTGTCGACCGGCATGAGCGGGATGGCGGAGATCGATGCCGCGGTCGAGCGGGTGCGGGCCGGCGGCTGCACGGCCGGTGTGCTCCAGTGCACGACGGCCTACCCGTGCCCGCCCGAGCGCGTCGGGCTGAACGTGATTCCGGGGTTCCGGAGCCGGTACGCCGGCTGCTGGGTCGGGCTCTCCGACCACTCCGCGACGATCTACGCAGGCCTGGCTGCCGCCACCGTCGGCATCGACATCCTGGAGATCCACGTGACGCTGAGCCGCGAGATGTTCGGGCCCGACGTGCCCGCGTCCGTCACGACCGGCGAACTGCGGCAGCTGGTGGACGGGGTCCGCTTCATCGAGCGGATGGTGCAGAGCCCGGTGGACAAGGATCTGGCGGCCGAGTCAACGCGGCCGCTGAAGGCGATCTTCACGCGCAGCATCGTGGCGCGGGGTGGGTTGCCGGCAGGGCATCGGATCGACGCGGCCGACCTGGCGTTCAAGAAGCCGGGGACCGGCCTGCCGCCGGACCGTGCCGGCGACGTGATCGGCCGCACGCTCGCGCGCGCCGTCGCGGCCGACGAGTTGATCCGTGAGGAAGACCTGGCATGAACGTCGTGGAGGACCTCCAGTGATGTGGTTGTGGGGGCCGGCTTCAGCCGGCCCTGGGCTGAGAGCCCTGAGCCGGGAGCCATGAGACGGAAGATCTGTGTCGTCGTCACCGCGCGACCGAGCTACTCGCGGATCCGGACTGCCCTCCAGGCGATCGAGCGGCACCCCGACCTGGAGCTGCAGCTCGTCGTTGCGGCCTCTGCGCTGCTCGATCGGTACGGGAACGCCATCGAGGCGATCGAGCGCGACGGGTTCCGTCCCGCGGCGCGCGTCTACATGGTGCTCGAGGGGGAGAACCTCGTCACGTCCGCCAAGTCGACCGGCCTGGGCCTGGTCGAACTCGCGACCGTGTTCGACAACCTGGCGCCGGATGCCGTCGTGACCGTGGCCGACCGGTACGAGACGCTCGCCACCGCCGTGGCCGCGTCCTACATGAACATCCCGGTCGTCCACGTGCAGGGCGGCGAAGTGACCGGTTCGATCGACGAGAAGGTGCGCCACGCGGTCACCAAGCTCGCCAACCTGCACCTCGTGGCGACGGAGAAGGCCCGGGAGCGGGTGATCCGGCTCGGCGAGGATCCCGCGACCGTGCTGCTGACCGGCTGTCCGTCCATCGACATCGCGGCGGAGGTGGCGGCCGAGCCCGGGCTGAACTTCGATCCGTTCGGGAAGTACGGCGGGGTCGGTCCGCGGGAGGACCTGTCGGGCGGGTACCTGGTCGTGCTGCAGCACCCGGTCACGACCGAATACGACGAAGCGCGGACGCAGGTGGACGAGACGCTCTACGCGGTGAAGGACACGGGCCTGCCCGTGCTCTGGTTCTGGCCGAACGTGGACGCCGGATCCGACGGCACGTCGAAGGGGATCCGTGTCTTCCGCGAGCGTGAGAACCCCGCGCGGTTCCACTTCTTCCGGAACATGTTCCCGGAGGACTTCCTGCGGCTGCTCTGCGGCGCCACGGCGATCGTGGGCAACTCGAGCGTGGCGATCCGCGAGTGCGCGTTCCTGGGCGTGCCTGCCGTGAACGTCGGCTCGCGGCAGCAGGGGCGGGAGCGGGGGGCGAACGTCATCGACGTCGAGCACGATCGCGCCGCCATCGCGGCGGCCATCGACGAGCACCGCCGCCGCGGGCGCGCGCCCGTGGATCACCTGTACGGGGACGGCCGGGCGGGGGAGCGCATCGCCGACTGCCTCGCGACGGCCGAGCTGCGGATCGAGAAACGGCTCACCTATTGATGACGTCTGCCACCGTCGAGTCCCGTGCCACGCGGATTGCCGCGCTGCCGTTCGATCCCGCCACCGAGCCGGTCCGCACGGTGACGCGCTGCAACCTGTGCGGCGGCAGCCGCTTCGTCGTGATCGCGCACCGCGACCGCTACGGCTACCGCGTGGAGGCGCACGCGTGCGACGCCTGTGGCCTGGTGTTCCTGAACCCCGTGATGACCGCGGAGGCGTACGGGCGCTTCTACCGCGACACGTACCGCCCGCTGGTGAGCGCCTTCCACGGCCGGCTGATCGATGCCACGACGATTCAGGGAGAGCAGCGGGAGTACGCCGCCGAACGCGCCGCGCTGCTGGCCCCATGGCTGGCCGGGTCGGGATTGCGGACGCTGCTCGACATCGGCGGCTCGACGGGCATCGTGGCCCATCACCTGGCGGAGCGGTTCGGGCTCGACGCGGCGGTGCTCGATCCGGCGCCGCTGGAGGTGGACGAGGCTCGCAAGCTCGGGCTCGAGACGATTGCGGGTCTCGTGGAGGAGTACGACCCCGGCGATCGCCGGTTCGACGTGGTGGCGCTGTTCCAGACGGTGGACCACCTGCTCGACGTGGGCGGCACGCTGGCCCGCGTCCGCGCGCTGATCAACCCGAACGGGATCTTCTTCGTGGACATCGTCGATTTCCGCGCGGCGTACCTGCGCAACCGGTCCGTGGAAGCGGCCATCAAGGTGGATCACCCCTACTACCTGACCGAAGACACGATGACGGCCTACCTGCAGCAGGCCGGCTTCGAGGTGCTGCGCACGGACTTCGCGGCGGATCACCTGCACGTGAGCTACGTGTGTCGTCCCGACGGGCCGAAGCCGGGCGTGCGGGCGCAGCCTGGCAGCGTGCGCGAGCTGCTGCGCGAGATCCGGGCGGTGCAGAACGCCCCGTCCGCATGAGCGTGCTCGGGCTCGTGCCGGCACGGGCCGGGTCGAAGGGGCTTCCGGGGAAGAACGTCCGGCTGCTGCACGGGCAGCCGCTCCTGGCCTGGACCGCCGCGGCGGCACGCGCGTCGGGGGTCATCGATCGGCTCGTGCTCAGCACCGATGCGGAGGAGATTGCGGCGATCGGCCGGGCCGCCGGGATGGAGACGCCGTTCCTGCGGCCGCCCGTCCTGGCCGGGGACGAGACGCCCATGCTGCCGGTGATCGAACATGCGGTGGACGCACTGGAAGCGGACGGCTGGCTGCCCGACATCATCGTGCTGCTGCAGCCGACCTCGCCGCTGAGGACCGGGGCGCACGTCCGGCGGTCGGTGGCGCTGCTGAGGGAGAGCGGAGCGGACTCGGTGGTGAGCGTCGTCGAGCTGCCGAGGCACCATTCACCGGACTACGTCATGCGGGTGGACGGCGGGCGGCTCGTGCCCTTCCTGCCGGATGGCCTCCGCATCGGCCGGCGGCAGGATGCCAGGCCGGCGTACGTGCGTGACGGCACGGTGTACACGTTCTGGCGGAGCACGCTGCAGGTGAAGGGGAATCTGTACGGCGACGACTGCCGGCCCCTCGTCGTGCCGGCGGCGGAATCGCTGACGATTGACAGTGCCGACGACTGGGCGGAGGCGGAACGGCGGCTCGGAGCGGCCACGGGGGACTGATGGCGATCAGGCAGGTACTGGTGACGGGAGGGGCCGGGTACATCGGGTCACACCTGGTGGACGGGCTGGTGGCGCGCGGCTACGACGTGGTGGTGCTGGACAGCCTGGTGCCGCAGGTGCATCGTTCGGGCACGTGGCCGTCCTATGCGAACCCGCGCGTGCGCTACGTGCAGGGCGACGTGCGCGATCGGGCCGTGTTCGAGCCGCTGGTGCTGGCGTCGCAGGCCGTGGTGCACTTCGCGGCCGCGGTGTCGATCGGGCAGAGCATGTACCAGATCGATCGGTACGTGGACGTGAACACGCGGGGCACCGCGCTGCTGCTCGACATCCTGGTCAACACAGGGCACCAGGTCGAGAAGGTCATCGTGGCGTCCTCCATCGGGGTCTACGGCGAAGGGGCCTACGCGTGCGGCACGTGCGGCCCGGTGGCGCCGGGGCTGCGCGGCGAGGCGCAGCTGGCGGCGCGTGAGTGGGAGCAGCGCTGCCCGCGCTGCGGGACGCCGGTCCGATCCGTGCCCACGCCCGAGGACAAGCCGCTCTACCGCGACAACATCTACTCGATGACGAAGTACCACCAGGAAGAGATGGTGCTGCTGATCGGGAAGACGTACGGCATTCCTGCGGTGGCGCCGCGCTTCTTCAACGTGTACGGACCGCGGCAGAGCCTGAGCAACCCCTACGCCGGCGTGGCGGCGATCTGGATCAGCCGCCTGCTGAACGGCAAGCCGCCGGTCGTGTTCGAGGACGGCGGGCAGCTGCGGGACTTCGTGTCGATTCACGACGTCGTGGACTGCCTCACGCTGATGCTGGAGACGCCGGGCGCCGACTTCCTCCCCGTGAACGTCGGATCCGGCACCACGGTCACCATCCTGGAGATTGCCCGGCTGCTGCAGCGGCTGCTGGGCAGCACGGTCGAGCCGGAGGTCACCGGGGTCGGGCGCAAGTTCGACGTCCGGCACAACACGGCGGACATCACGCGCGCCCGCGAGACGCTCGGCTTCGCCCCGAAGGTGTCGCTGGAGCAGGGGTTCGCCGAGCTGATCGAGTGGGCGAAGACCACCCCCGACGTCGCGGTGGACGAGTTCGACCGGGCCCTGGCCGAGCTGGACCGCAAGGGGCTCCTGGTGCGCTCGTGAGCGGCGGCCGATGATCCTCACGTTCGACGAGCTGCCGGAGTACCGCGGGCGGGTGGCCATGGTCGACGGCGCGTTCGACCCGCTCCACGCCGGGCACATCGAGTACTTCCGCGCCGCGGCGGCGGCGGTGGACGTGCCGCTGCTCTGCAACGTGGCGTCGGATCGCTACGTGCTGAGCAAGCACCCTCCGCTGCTGCCCGAGGAGCAGCGGGCCGTCATCGTGGACGCGATCCGCTTCATCGCCTATACGCACGTCAACCGGCACGACACGGAGACCGTGCTGCGGCACCTGCGCCCGAAGTACTACGTGAAGGGGCGCGACTGGGACGGGCGGCTGCCGGCCGAGCAGGTGTCGATCTGCCGCGAGCACGGCATCGGCATCGTGTTCCTCGACACGGTGCTCGATTCATCGAGCCGGATTCTGGAGCGCTACACGCAGAACGCAGGCGCCGTCCGGGACCGGGTGCGATCGTAGGGCAAACCCAGCGAGTACGAATCAGGAGACCGAACCTACACCATGAACATCACCGAGTTCGAGCAGGCCGTCCTGGCCCAGAAGCCGGTCGAGTCGGAGCACTACGACCCCGAGTACTTCACCGGCGACTGGCGCGCGGAGGGGAACAACTACTCGCTGGAGAAGCGGCGGGAGATCGAGGCGAAGAACCCGTCCCTGATCAAGGAGGTGTTCCAGCCACGGCGCGTGCTGGACCTCGGTTGCGGCCCCGGAGCGCTGATGCACCTGCTGTGGGAGCTGGGTGTGGACGTCGAGGGTGTGGACTTCGCCGAGAGCAGCCGCGCGCTCGCCACTCCCGAGGTGCGCGACCGGATCACGGTCGGCGACGTCGGCGATCCGGCGATCAAACCGGCCGGCGCCTACGACCTCGTGGTGTGCCGGGAGGTCCTGGAGCACCTGACCGTGTTCCAGGTGAAGCGGGCCGTGGTCAACATGGTGCGCTTGACGTCGAGGTTCATCTACGTCACCACGCGCTTCCACCCGAGCCCGGCCAGCCTGCTCGACTTCACCACGCAGTTCGACGTGGACCCGTCGCACATCACCCTCCTGAACAAGGACATGCTCCGGCTGATGTTCGTCCTCGAGGGCTGCCGATCCAGGCCCGACCTCGAGGCGCGGATGGACTGGGGCCACAAGGGTCGGGTGCTGGTGCTGGAGAAGATCGCCGGCCGATGACCCCCCGGGTGGCCTTCGGGATGACGCTCCACAACAACGCGCGTCATCTGCCTGCGGCCATCGAATCGCTGCTCGCGCAGGACGATCCGGAGTTCGGCCTCGTGATGATCGACGACAGCTCGACGGATGCCACCGAGGAGGTGGCCCGGCGATACCTGGCCGATCCCCGGGTGCGCTATCGGCGCCACGCCGCGCGGCAGGGCATGGTGGCCACGTGGCGGGAGGCGTTTGACGCGGCGCGTGCCGAGTTCCCGTCCGCCGGGTTCTTCGCCTGGGCCAGCGATCACGACTGGTGGCATCCCGACTGGCTCCGGAAGGTGCGGCACGCCCTCGAGGCGCGGCACGACACCGTGCTCGCCTACGCACTGACCCAGCGCGTCGACGACGACCTGGCCCCCCTGGGCAAGCCGCCGAAGGCGTTCGAGACGACCGCCCTCGACAGCCCGTCGGCACGGGTGCTGGCCTTTGCGGCCGAGCCGGTCGGCGCGGGCGACATGGTGTACGGCCTGATGCGGGTCGAGGCTCTGGAACGGGCGGGCGTCTTCAGGCCGGTGAGCCAGCCGGATCGGCTGCTCATGGTGGAACTGGCGCTGGAGGGACGGTTCGCGCAGGTGCCCGAGGTGCTGTGGCTGCGCCGGCAGCCCGTGCAGGCCAGCGTGGAGAAACAGCGCGCATCGTTGTTCGCCGAGGGGATGGCGCCCCGGAGCACGCGCCACCCGGTGTGGGTGCAGCATTCGGCGGTGCTGGTGCGGAAGGGCGTGACCGGTGGACTCGCCGGCATCAGCCGTGCGGCGATGGCCGCCCTGATCGTCCGGTACCAGCTGGCCTACCTGTTCCGGCACCACACCAAGCAGGGGTACGTTCTGCACCGCCTGCGGCAGGCGTGGGAGGGCCTGCACCAGCGGTGGAAGGACGCGCGCTACCGGCTCCGGTGGGTGTGGTACCGGCTGCGGATGAACCTGCGGCCGAAGCACATCGCCCGGGTCATCGAGAAGTACGTGATGCACGTCGTGCGCCGGGCGGTGTACCGGGCCGCGGTGGTGCGCCGCCGCCTGCGCGCATGGAGCTACGAGGCCGGTGAGGGCACGCGCAGACACTGGGGACGGGTCAGGCGCACCCTCCGCAAGGCGTGGTACGAGGTGCTCGTGCTGACCCACCGGCTGGGGCTCCGGGGACGATGACCGCTGACGCCGGTTTCGGCGAGGTGGAACGGCTGCTGCGCGCGGCCGGCCAGGCGGCTCGTACCGAGCTGGAGCGGGCCCAGGACGCGATCGCGACGCTCGTGCGGCTGCAGACGGCGCAGGGGCTGGCGGCCGAGTTCACGCGCGAAGACCGGCCGTACGAGCGGAACGCCGCGCTGGCGCGGCTGATCGACGAAGGGCTGCTCGAGCGGGCGGCGTTCATCCAGAAGCGCCCCTTCGTGCTCCAGTTCTACAAGCGCCTGCTCTTCGCGCTGGACCGCGAGCCGAGGACGATCCTGGAGATCGGCGTCAAGGGCGGCGCCAGCACGGCCTTCTGGAAGGCGCTCTTCCCGTCCTGCCGCGTCGTCGGCCTGGACATCAAACTGCAGCGGTGGCTGGTGACCGGCGGATCGGCGCCGGACGGTGTCGTGTACGAGCAGGGCGATCAGGCGGACGAGGCACGGCTCCAGGCGATCGCCCGCGAGCACGGCCCCTTCGACATCGTCATTGATGACGGCTCGCACCGCTCCGAGCACCAGGCGGCGACGCTCGTCGCCCTCCTGCCGCACGTGTCGCCGGGCGGCTTCCATGTCATCGAGGACGTGCACGCGAACCTCAAGAACCAGGCGGACGGCCACAAGACCGACTACGGCAGCGATATCTGGCCGGACTTCGTCCTGGCGCTGTTCGAGCGCCTGCGGAGGGGACCGGTCGGGACCCGGAGCGCCGGCGCGGACCTGGCTCAGGCGATCGCGAAGCGCACCGACGAGCTGATCCTCGGCAAGCGGATCCTGGCGATCAGGGTCGCCGGACGGGGCCAGCCGTGACCGCCTCGCCCGGGATGGCGGCCGGACGGAGAGCAGCATGCCGATAGCGGCGTCGGTGAAGCTCGGTCGCGGCGTGTCGATTCCGCAGCCGGATCTGGTGAACCTGTACGGCTGCGAAATCGGCGACGAGACGAAGATCGGCGCCTTCGTCGAGATCCAGCAGGGCGCGGTGGTCGGTGCGCGGTGCAAGGTGTCGTCCCACACGTTCGTGTGCGACGGCGTGACGATCGAGGACGAGGTGTTCGTCGGGCACGGCGTGATGTTCATCAACGACCCTCACCCCCGCGCCACGACGGCCGGCCGGCTGCAGACGGCGAGCGACTGGCAGGTCGTGCCCACCCGCGTCTGTCGCGGCGCGTCGATCGGCAGCGGGGCCGTGGTGCTCTGTGGCGTGACCATCGGCGCCGGGGCCCTGATCGGGGCCGGCGCCGTTGTCACGCGCGATGTGCCCCCGGGTGCGACCGTCGTGGGGGTGCCCGCCCGGCCGGTCCGTCCGGCAGGCGCCCCGTGACGTACACTCGCCAATCCCTGCCGGGCGCCGCCCGGTGGGCCTGGCCGCAAACGATGGTGCCGGCAGCGAATCGATGATCGGCGTGGGTGTGATCGGCTACGGATACTGGGGCCCGAACCTGGTGCGCAACTTCGCCTGGTCCGATGCCGCCAGGGTCGTCGCCGTCGCGGACCGGCGCGACGCGCGGCTGGGTGAGGTGCGGCGGCGATTTCCCGGGGTCCGCGTCACGACCGCCCCTGAGGACCTCATCGCCGACCCGGCGGTGGACGCGGTGGCGATCGCCACGCCCGTGGCCACCCACCACGCGCTCGCCCTGGCCGCGCTGCGGGCGGGCAAACACGTGCTGGTCGAGAAGCCGCTGGCGTCGTCCGCCAGGGAGTGCGCCCAGCTCGTGGACGAGGCCGCGGCACGCCGGCTCACGCTGATGGTGGACCACACGTTCGTGTACACCCCCGCGGTACGCAGGATGCGCGAGTTGGTGGAGACGGGTGAAATCGGCGACATCTACTACTTCGACTCGGTTCGCATCAACCTGGGCCTGTTTCAGCCCGACGTGAACGTGCTGTGGGATCTCGCCGTACACGACCTGTCGATCATGGACTTCGTGCTCGCCCGTGAACCGCTCGCCGTGTCGGCCACCGGCGTGGCGCACGTGCCCGGCGAGCAGGAGAACATCGCCTATCTGACGATGTTCTTCGCCGACAAGGTCATTGGCCACGTGCACGCCAACTGGCTGGCGCCCGTGAAGGTCCGCCGGACACTCATCGGAGGCAGCCGCAGGATGATCGTGTTCGACGATCTGGAAGCGAGCGAGAAGATCAAGGTCTACGACCGGGGCGTGTCCCTCGCACCAGGCCCGGAGAGCCGGCACCAGATGCAGGTCGGCTATCGCGCGGGTGACGTCTGGTCGCCCCAGCTGGCGGTGACGGAGGGACTGCAGATTGCCGTGGCGCACTTCATCGAGTGCGTGACGGCCGGCACCACGCCGATCACCGATGGTGCCGCCGGCCTGAGGCTCGTGCGGCTTCTCGAGACGGCGACCGCGTCGATGGCCGCGCGAGGCGCCACGATCGAGCTGCAGGTGCCGGCATGACCGGTCGAGGGTCCGCCGGCGCCCCGGGGACGGGGCAGCCGGGGCTGTCGGACGAGCCCTCGGTGCCGTACCTGGATCTGCGCGCGCAGTATCGCTCCATCCGGGACGAGGTTGCCCCGGCTGTTGCCCGTGTGCTCGAGAGCGGGCAGTTCGTGCTCGGCCCCGAGGTCGAGGCGTTCGAGCGCGAGTTCGCAGCCTGGTGCGGCAGCCGGGACGCGGTGGCCGTCAACTCGGGCACGAGCGCGCTGCACCTCGCGCTGCTCGCCTGTGGCGTGGGACCCGGCGACGAGGTCATCACGGTGCCGTTCACGTTCGTGGCGACCGTCGCGGCGATCGAGTACGCAGGGGCGCGGCCCGTGCTCGTGGACGTGGATCCCGGGTGCGGCACGATGTCGCCCGAGGCGCTCGAGCGCGCGATCACGCCCCGGACGAAGGCCATCGTGCCCGTGCACCTGTTCGGCCAGCCCGCCGACATGGCCCCCATCCTGGACGTGGCCCGGCGCCACGGCGTGCGCGTGATCGAGGACGCGGCTCAGGCGCACGGCGCGGAGTACCGGGGTCGCCGGTGCGGCGCGATGGGCGACATCGGCTGCTTCTCCTTCTACCCCGGCAAGAACCTGGGCGCCTGTGGCGAAGGCGGGGCGCTGGTGACCGGCGATCCGGCGATCGCGGCCCGGGTCCGCCTGCTGCGGAGCTGGGGAGAGGAGCGGCGGTACGAGCACCTCCACAAGGGCTTCAACTACCGGATGGACGCGATCCAGGGCGCCATCCTCCGTGTGAAGCTGCGCCACCTCGATGGCTGGACCGACGCGCGGCGGGAGCGCGCCGGCCGGTACGGCAGGGTCCTGACGGGCACCGCCGCGTCGCCCCTGCGCGAGGCGCCGGATCGCCGGCACGTGTTCCACATCTACGCCGTCCGCGTGCCGCACCGCGACGCCTGGCGGGCCCATCTCGCGGCCCACGGCGTCCAGACCGGGGTCCACTACCCGATCGGCGTACACGAGCAGCCGGCGTACCGCGATCTCGGCTACCGGCATGGAGACTTTCCCGCGAGCGAAGCGCTGGCGGACGAGGTGCTCTCGCTGCCGATCTTCCCGGAGCTGACCGACGCCCAGATGGATCGGGTGGCGGGTCTCTTTCGGGCGGGCCTGCCCTCCCGCGATCGCGTTGGCGAGACCGCCGGCGCGGCGTCACGATGAGCGTGGAGCGGGACAGCCGCCTTCGTGCGGTACACGGCCGGCGCGTGGTCGAGCCGGATCCGGCAGACCACCTCGCGCTCGCGGACATGCTGCGGGCCACCCGATCGCGCGCGGAGTTGGTCGCCATCGCGTCCATCCACGCCTTCGGCGTGACCGACGAAGACGTTCGGCTGCGCCGGGCCGCCTGGCGGGCCCTGGCGCGGCGGTTCGGTCATGGCGTGCGGATCGGCCGGGGGGCACTGGCGTCCCACCTCGAGACCATGGACATCGGAGACGGTGTGTTCATCGGTGAACACGCGATCATCCAGGGCCGGCACGACGGCCACTGCACCATCGGCGACCACGCCTGGCTCGGGCCCCAGAGCTTCCTCGACGCGAGAAACCTCGTGGTCGAGGAGTACGTGGGGTGGGGTCCCGGTGCGAAGGTCCTCGGATCGGAACACGCCGGTGAACCGGTGGACGTGCCGATCATCGCGACGGACCTGATCGTGAAGCCCGTACGAATCTGCGCCTGGGCCGATGTCGGCGTCAATGCCGTGGTGCTGCCGGGCGTGACCGTCGGCCGGGGCGCCATCGTCGGCGCGGGCGCTGTCGTGACGAAGGACGTGCCGCCCTTCGCGATCGTGGCCGGCGTGCCGGCGGCGTTTCTGCGGTGGCGGGACGGCGCCAGGACATGACCGCCCCGAGGAGCCTCGTGACCGGGGGAGCCGGCTTCATCGGTTCCGAGCTGGTGCGTCAGCTGCTGGACCGCGGCGACCACGTCGTCGTCGTGGACAACTTCGTGAACGGCCGAAGGGGCAACCTGCCGGACGCCGGCGCCGATCGGCTGACCGTCGTGGACGCGGACATCCGGACAGCGCGGGCCGATTCGCCCTGGCTGCAGGGGGCCGCCGTCGTCTACCACCTTGCGTGCCTGGGCGTGCGGCACTCGGTGCACTCCCCGGGCGAGAATCACGATGTCAACGCGACAGGGACACTGACGCTGCTCCGCGCCTGCCGCGACGCGGCCGTGCCGAAGTTCGTGTACGTGTCCAGCTCAGAGGTCTATGGCACCGCCCGGTGGGTGCCGATGACGGAGGAGCACCCGACGTTTCCCTGCACCGTCTACGGCGGGTCGAAACTGGCCGGCGAGTGCTACGCGCGGGCGTTCCATCGCACCTACGGGTATCCCACCGTGGTCGTGAGGCCCTTCAACACGTACGGTCCGCGCTCGCACCACGAGGGCGACAGCGGGGAGGTGATCCCGCGGTTCCTCCTGCGGTGCCTGGCGGGCCAGCCGCTCACCGTGTTCGGCGACGGCACCCAGACGCGTGACTTCACCTTCGTGTCGGACACCGCCCGCGGCATCGTCCTGGCCGGGGCGAGCGAGGCGGCCGTCGGCCGGACGGTGAACCTCGGGAGCGGAGGGGAAGTCACGATCAACGACGTGGCCCGGCTGGTGGCGGCTGCCGCGAACCGCCCGGATGCCGCAATCGTGCACGACGAGGGCCGGCCGGGAGACGTGCTGCGGCTGTGCGCCGACACGGCCGCGGCCCGCGACCTGCTGGCGTTCGAGCCGCGCGTGGACCTGGCCGAGGGGCTGCGGCGGCTGCGGGCCTGGTACGACGGGCAGGGGGTGTCGCCGGCCTCGCTGCTGGAGGGCGAAGTGGTCAGGAACTGGGTCGCGCCCGACGGGCGCGCGGAGCGGCCGTGACGGCCGTGCCGGTGGCGCCGTCGATTCCCGTGGCCCGTCCCTGGCTCGGCGAGGAAGAGGCCGAGGCGGCCCGCCGTGCGATTCGGTCCGGATGGGTGACCCAGGGCCCGGAGGTAGCGGCCTTCGAGCGTGAGTTCGCCGCCACGGTCGGGGCGGCGCACGCCTGCGCGGTGTCGAACTGCACGGCGGCCCTGCACGTGGCGCTCCGGGCGCTCGGCGTGTCCGCGGGCGACGAAGTGATCACGGCGAGCCACTCCTTCATCGCGACGGCGAATGCCGTGCGGTACTGCGGCGCGACGCCGGTGTTCGTGGACGTGTGCGAGGACACGTTCAACATGGACGCCTCGCAGGTCGAGGCCGCGGTGTCGCCGAAGACGCGTGCCATCCTCTGCGTCCACCAGCTGGGGATGCCCTGCGACCTGGGCGCCATCGTCCCGCTGGCCCGCCGGCTGGGTCTGCCCGTCGTGGAGGATGCCGCCTGCGCCATCGGCAGCGAGGTGTGTCTGGCGGACGATGGTGCGTGGGTGCCGATCGGCCGTCCGCACGGGGACATCGCGTGTTTCTCCTTCCATCCCCGCAAGCTGCTGTCAACGGGTGACGGGGGGATGTTGACCACCGCGGATCCGCGGCTGGATGCGGCGTTCCGGCTGCTGCGGCAGCACGGGATGAGCGTGCCCGACACCGTGCGCCACGCATCGAAGCGCGTCATCGACGAGGCGTACCCCGTGCTCGGGTTCAATTACCGACTGACCGACATCCAGGCCGCGATCGGTCGCGAGCAGCTGCGGCGGCTGCCGGCGATCGTGGCCCGGCGGCGTGCGCTGGCTGCCAGGTACGACGCCGGCCTCGCCCGGCTCGACGGGGTGACGGTCCCCCGGGCACCGGCGTGGGCGCGCAGCAACTGGCAGAGCTACGCCGTGCGCGTGCGCGACGGGCGCACGCGGATCGCGGTGATGCAGCGGCTGCTCGACGAGGGGATCGCGACGCGCCGGGGTGCAATGAACGCCCATCAGGAAAAGGCGTACGCGGACGGCTCGTGGCGTGGCGCGCCGGGGGGGCTCGGGCGTTCCGAGGCCGTCCGGGAGACCGCCATCGTGCTGCCGCTGTTCCACCAGCTGACGGACGCCGATCAGGATCGGGTGATCGAGGCCCTGGCCCGGGCGGTCGCCGAGCCGTGAGGATCTCGGTCGTCACGCCGGCGTACAACGAGGCGCAGAATCTCCCCGTGCTCCACGAGCACCTGTCGTCCGAGCTGGACGCGGCGGGTGTGGACTGGGAATGGGTCATCGTGGACGATCACTCGGGCGACGACACGTTTGGTGTCGTGGGCCGGCTCCATGCGGGCGATCGGCGGGTGCGCGGTGTCCGCCTGGCGCGCAACTCGGGATCGCACGTGGCGATCGCGTGCGGCTTGCACCTGGCCGCAGGGGACGCGGCGATCGTGCTCGCGGGGGACATGCAGGATCCGCCCGCGATCGTCGCCGCGCTGCTGGCGCGCTGGCGCGAAGGCGCCCAGGTCGTGTGGGCCGCCCGGCGCCATCGTCCGGGCGACCGCGGCCACGCCGGCTTCGCGGTCTTCTACTACTGGATGATGCGGCGGGTCGCCGGGCTGTCGGCGATGCCGGCCCGCGGCGCGGACTGCTTCCTGGCCGACCGGGCGGTGCTCGAGGCGTTCCGTCGCCGTTCGGAGCGCGGCAGCGTCCTCGCGATGGTCACCTCGCTCGGGTTTCGTCAGGCGCTGGTCGAGTACGACAAGGCGCCGCGGCTGAGCGGCCGGTCCGGCTGGACGCTCGCGCGGAAGGTCGGCCTGGTCGCCGATTCGCTCACG
>VFZH01000063.1 GCA_016871255.1 Acidimicrobiia bacterium
ATCACGGCCGAGCGTCTCGGCGATCGGCTTCCCGTGGACAACCCGTCCAACGAGCTCGGCAAGCTCGCCACGGTGTTCAACGACACGCTCGGACGCCTCGAGGCCTCGTTCGACCGGATGCGACAGTTCACCGCCGACGTGTCGCACGAGCTGCGGACGCCGCTGACCGCGATCCGCAGCGTCGGCGAGGTGGGACTGCGCACGGCGCGGGACGAGGCGACCTGCCGCCGTGTGATCGGCAGCATGCTCGAGGACGTGGACCGGATGACGAGCCTCGTGGAACGCCTGCTCGCCTGGTCGCGAGCCGACACCGGGCAGGCGCGCCTGCAGATCGAGGTGTTCGACCTGGGTGAGCTGGCCGATGAGGTCGTCGGACAGGTCGGCGTGCTGGCCGAGGAGAAGCGGCAGTCCCTCGGTGTGGAGGTGGCGGGGGACGTGCGCTGTGCCGCCGATCGGCAGGTCCTGCGCCAGGCGCTGCTGAACCTGATCGACAACGCCATCAAGTACACCCCCGCGGGCGGGGCGATCCGCGTGCGCGTGACCGGGGCCGGCGGGCACGTCCGGCTCGACGTGTCCGATTCGGGGCCCGGGATCGCCGGGGATCAGAAGACGCGCGTGTTCGACCGGTACTTCCGCAGCACGCAGGGGTCCGCGCAGAAGGGGAGCGGGCTCGGCCTGGCGATCACGAAGTGGGCCGTCGAGGCGAACGGGGGAGATCTGGCGGTCGCCTCGAGCGAAGGCAACGGCAGCACGTTCAGCATCACGCTGCCCGGGCCGCGTGCGGTGGTGACCACGGCCACCGAGCGGGCGTCGGCCTGACTCGCCGAAGCCCTGGCGGAGGCGGCTACGCCGTCACCGTGTCCACGCGGACGAGCAGGTCCCGGGCGTCGACCGTCTTGCCGGCGTGGACCAGGAGGTCGGCCACCACGCCGGCGTGCGGGCTGTAGACAGTGGTTTCCATCTTCATCGCTTCGATCGACAGCAGCGCATCGCCCTTGTCCACCGTCTGACCCTTCTTGACGTTCACGCGGGAGATCTTGCCCGGCATCGGCGCGGCGACGTGCGTCGGGTCGCCTGGATCGGCGCGCGGGTGTGGCGGCGCCAGGCTGCCGACCGACTCGTCGTGGACCCGCACCTCCCGGGGCTGCCCGTTCAGCTCGAAGAACACCCGCCGCCTGCCGTCCTCCTGGACGTCGCCGGTCGTCAGGAACCGGATGATCAGCGTCTTGCCGCTCTCGATCTCGACCGAGATCTCCTCCCCGGACTGCAGGCCGTAGAAGAAGGCCGTGGTGGGCAGGACCGAGACGCGGTCGTGCTCCTGGATGTGGGCGGCCAGGTCGGCGAAGACCTTCGGGTACAGCACGTGCGAGAGCACGTCGCGCCGTGTGGGCGTCCGGCCGATCGTGCCGGCGAGATCGGACGCGACCGCGTCGAGGTCCACGGCCTCCGGCGACGCGTCGCCCTCCGGGTCCACCCCGGCCACGCTCAGCACACGCCGGCGCACCGCGTCGGGCCACCCGTCGGGCGGCACGCCCAGCCGGCCCTGCATCATCTGCACCACGCTCAGCGGGAAGCTGACCGGCGTGGTCGCCTGCATCACCTGCTCGATCGTCAGGTTGTTGCTGACCATGAACAGCGCCATGTCGCCGACGACCTTGCTCGACGGCGTCACCTTCACGATGTCGCCGAACAACTGGTTGGCGGCGGCGTAGGCGTCGCAGATGTCGCTCCAGCGGCCGGCCAGCCCGAGGCTCGCCGCCTGCTGGCGGAGGTTAGTGAACTGCCCGCCCGGCATCTCGTGACGGTACAGGTCGGAGGCGGGCGCCTTCAGCCCCTCCTCGAACGGGTAGTAGAGCTCGCGCACGTCGGCCCAGTACCGGCTCAGGCCGTGCAGCGCGTCGGGATCCAGTCCCGTGTCGCGCGGTGTGTGCCTGAGCGCCGCCACGATCGAGTTCAGGCAGGGCTGGCTCGTCATGCCGCTCATCGCGGCGAGCGCGCCGTCGGCCACGTCCACGCCCGCATCCGCGGCCATGAGCACGCTGGCCGCGCTGGCGCCACTCGTGTCGTGCGTGTGGAAGTGAATCGGGACGTCGACCTCGTTGCGCAGGATCTCGACCAGGCGGCGCGCCGCGTACGGCTTGCAGAGGCCGGCCATGTCCTTGATGGCCAGCACGTGCGCGCCCATGCCGACCAGTTCCTTCGCCAGCGCCACGTAATACGCGGCGCCGTACTTCGGGCGCGCCGGGTCCAGCAGGTCGCCCGTGTAGCAGATGGCCGCCTCGCAGATCGCCGACGTGTCCTCCCGGACCGCCTCCATCGCGATGCGGATGCTCGACGAGTTGTTGAGCGCGTCGAAGATGCGGAAGACGTCGATGCCGGTGGCGGCGCTCGTCCGCACGAACTCGCGGACGACGTTGTCCGCGTAGTGCGTGTAGCCGACGGCGTTGTTGCCCCGGAGCAGCATCTGGAACAGCACGTTCGGGATGCGCGCGCGCAGGATCTCGAGCCGCTCCCACGGGTCCTCCTGGAGGAACCGCATCGCGGAATCGAACGTCGCCCCGCCCCACATCTCCAGGCTGAAGAGACCCGGCGCCAGGCGCGCGGTCGCTTCCGCGACCCGCTCGAGATCGTAGGTACGCACCCGCGTCGCCAGCAGCGACTGGTGCGCATCGCGCATCGTCGTGTCCGTCAGCAGCAGCCGACGCTCGGAGCGGACCCAGCGGGCGAACGCCTCGGGCCCCAGTTCCTGCAGTCGCTGGCGGGTGCCGGGGGGCGGATCCCCGTCCGTCGGGTGCGCCGGCACCTCCGGTGCCGACAGCGGCCGGGAGGGGTCGTAGCGCGCCTTCACGTCCGCCCGGCCGTTCACGATCACCTTGCCGAGATAGCGCAGGAGCTTCGTGGCGCGGTCCCGGGCCGGCGTGAAGCGGAAGAGTTCCGGCGTCGTGTCGATCAGCGTCGTCGTCGCCTCGCCCGCGACGAACGTGGGGTTGTGGACGAGGTTGAGCAGGAACGCGATGTTCGTCTTGACGCCCCGCACGCGGAACTCGCGGAGCGCGCGATCCGCGCGGCGCACGGCCTCGTCGAGCGTCGTGCCCCAGGTGGTGAGCTTCACCAGCAGCGAGTCGAAGTAGGGCGTGATGACCGCGCCGCCGAAGGCCGCGCCATCGAGGCGGACCGAGAAGCCCCCGGGCGACCGGTAGGTGGACAGCCGCCCGTAGTCCGGGACGAACTGGTTCTCGGGATCTTCGGTCGTGATGCGGCACTGCAGCGCCACGCCGCGGACCTCGATCGCCGCCTGCCGGGGGACGTTCAACGGCGGATCGTGCAGGGCGCACCCCTGGGCGATCAGGATCTGGCTGCGCACCAGGTCGATGCCGGTGACCATCTCCGTGACCGTGTGCTCGACCTGGATCCGCGGGTTCACTTCGATGAAGTAGAACTCGGTCGTGTCGACGTCGTACAGGAACTCCACCGTGCCCGCCGACCGGTACTGGAGCTGGGCGCAGATGCGGACGGCGGCGTCGCAGATGCGCGCGCGGATCGCCGGATCGAGCGTGATGGCCGGCGCCACCTCGACGACCTTCTGGTGCCGCCGCTGCACCGAGCAGTCGCGCTCCCAGAGGTGCACGATGCCGCCCTTGCCGTCGCCCAGGACCTGGACCTCGATGTGCTTCGCCCGCCGGATGTAGCGCTCCAGAAAGACGCCACCGTGCCCGAACGCCGCCGCCGCTTCACGCTGGGCCGCGGCTGCGCGGTCCGCCAGCTCCTCGGCCGACGAGACGACGCGCATCCCGCGCCCGCCGCCGCCGAAGCGCGCCTTCACGATGAGCGGGTAGCCGATCTCGGCGGCCGCCGCCGCCAGGGCGCCGGGTTCCGCGACGTCCGGCGTGCCTGGCAGGATCGGCACACCGGCGGCGTCGGCAAGCTGCTTGGCCGCGGTCTTGTCACCCAGCGCTTCGAGCTGCGCGGGCGTCGGGCCGATGAAGGCGATGCCGGCCGCGTCGCAGGCGCGGGCGAACTCCGCGTTCTCCGACAGGAACCCGTAGCCCGGATGGATCGCGTCCACGTCGTGCTCGCGGGCGACCTCGACCACTTCGGCGATGTTGAGGTACGAGCGCACCGGTTCGCCGCCGTGCGGCGGGCCAATCAGGAACGACTCGTCCGCCTTGAACCGGTGGAGCGAAAAGCGATCTTCGTGGCTGTAGACCGCGATCGTGCGCAGGCCGAGCTCGGAGGCGGCCCGGAAGCAGCGGATGGCGATCTCGGACCGGTTGGCGACGAGCAGTCTGCGCATGCGGGTTCGGATGAGAGGAGCAGGAGGCCCGGCCGTGGCCGGGCCTCCTGTCGATTGTACCCGCTCGGGTCTCGCCGAAGCCTTCGGCGAAGGCGGACGCTCCGCCTCAGAACTGCGCCGCTTCGGTCGAGCCCGCCAGCGCCATCGTGGACGAGGCGCCGCTCGACACCGCTTCGCTCACCAGATCGAAGTAGCCGGTGCCGACCTCGCGCTGGTGCTTCGTGGCCGTATACCCGTTCGCCTCGGCCGCGAACTCCGCTTCCTGGAGCGCCACGTAGGCCGACATCCCCGTCCGCGCGTACCCGCGCGCCAGGTCGAACATGCCGTAGTTCAGCGCGTGGAACCCGGCCAGCGTTACGAACTGGAAGCGGTAGCCGAGCCGGCCCAGCTCGCGCTGGAAGCTCGCGATCTCGGCGTCGCCGAGCGCCTTCTTCCAGTTGAACGAGGGTGAGCAGTTGTAGGCCAGCGGCTTGCCCGGGAAGACCTCGTGGATGCCGCGGGCGAACTGCCGCGCCTCGTCGAGGTTCGGCACGGACGTCTCGCACCACAGCATGTCGGCGTACGGCGCGTAGGCCAGGCCGCGGGCGATCGCGCACTCGATGCCGCCCTTCAGGTGGAAGAAGCCCTCCGGCGTCCGCTCCCGGCTGGCGATGAACGGGTGGTCGTCAGGGTCTGCGTCCGAGAGCAGGAGCTTGGCGCTGTCGGCATCCGTGCGCGCCACGAGCACCGTCGGCACGTCCAGCACGTCGGCGGCAAGGCGTGCCGCGACGAGCGTGCGGACGAACTGGCTGGTCGGCACCAGCACCTTTCCGCCCAGGTGCCCGCACTTCTTCTCGGAGGAGAGCTGGTCCTCGAAGTGGACGCCGGCGGCGCCCGCTTCGATCATCGCCTTCATCAGCTCGAAGGCGTTCAGCGGTCCGCCGAAACCCGCCTCCGCGTCGGCGACGATCGGCACGAACCAGTCGATGTCGGACCGCCCTTCCGCGTGCTGGATCTGGTCCGCGCGCTGGAGCGCCCGGTTGAGCCGCCGGACGAGAGTCGGGACGCTGTCGTACGGGTAGAGGCTCTGGTCCGGGTACGTCTGGCCCGCGCTGTTCGCGTCCGCCGCCACCTGCCAGCCCGACAGGTAGATCGCCTTGAGCCCGGCCCGCACCATCTGCACGGCCTGGTTGCCGGTCAATGCGCCGAGCGCGTTGACGTAGGGCTCGGCGTGCATCGATGCCCAGAGCCGCTCCGCGCCGCGCCGCGCGAGCGTGTGCTCGACGTGCAGGCTGCCGCGGAGCCGCTCGACGGCCGAGCGGTCGTAGGGCCGCATCACCCCTTCCCAGCGATCGCGAAGTTGCGCCATGTCAGTCGTGTCCTTTCGTCGTCAACATGAACCGGGTTGATCCTCTCGATTCTCGAAAAGAGCCAACCCGGTTCGATTTACCGGCTGACCAGCCGTTCGTAGGCCGGCAGCGTGAGGAAGTCCGCCAGCGACGGCGACGTCGCCAGCTCGTCGAAGATCTGCGCCGCCTCGTCGAACCGGCGGCGGCTCTCGTCGTCCGTGAGCGTGGCCCGCAGTGCGGTGTGCTCCTCCTGCATCAGCCGGCGCACGAGAGGCCGGTCCACCACCTGCCCGTCGTCGAGCGCGGCGCCGTGGTGGAGCCACTGCCACACCTGTGTCCGCGAGATTTCCGCGGTGGCGGCGTCTTCCATCAGCCCGTGCAGCGGCACACAGCCGCTGCCCCCGAGCCAGGCATGGAGGTACTCCGTGCCGACGCGGATGTTGAGGCGCAGCCCGGCCTCGGTGCGCGTGCCGACAGGTGCCTCCAGGAGCATGTCGCGGGTGACGTCCACGTCCCCGCGCAGCCGCCCGAGCTGGTTGGGACCGGCGTTCCTGAAGATCTCCTGCGCGATCGGGACGAGGCCCGGATGCGCGACCCAGGTGCCGTCGTGGCCGTCGGTGACCTCGCGCAGCTTGTCCGCGCGCACCTTGCCGAGCGCCGCTTCGTTGGCCACCGGGTCCTTCAGCGGAATCTGGGCCGCCATGCCGCCGATGGCGTGGGCCCCGCGCCGGTGACAGGTGCGGATGAGCAGCTGCGCGTAGGCGCGCAGGAACCCCTTGTCCATCGTCACCTGCGACCGGTCCGGGAGGACGAACGCCGGGTCCGTGCGCCGCGTCTTGATGGAGCTGAAGATGTAGTCCCAGCGGCCGCAGTTGAGCCCCGCCATGTGGTCCCGCAGCTCGTAGAGGATCTCGTCCATCTCGAACGCGGCGGGCAGCGTCTCGATGAGCACCGTGGCCCGGATGGTGCCGGGCGCGAGGCCGAGCGCCGCTTCACTGTGCGTGAAGACGTCGTTCCACCAGCGCGCCTCCAGGTGGCTCTCGAGCTTCGGCAGGTAGAAGTAGGGGCCGGCGCCGCGCCGCAACTGCTCGGCCGCGTTGTGGAAGACGAACAGGCCGTAGTCGAAGAGACAGCCGGGCACCGGGGCGTCCGTGAAGTGCAGGTGCTGCTCCGGGAGATGCAGTCCGCGCGGGCGTACCAGCAGCGTGGCGGGTGAGGGATCGAGCGCGTAGGCCCTGCCCTGCGGCGACGTGTAGGCGATCGTGCGCCGGACCGCGTCCATCAGGTTGACCTGACCCGCGATCTGGTTGGCCCAGGTCGGCGCGTTCGAGTCCTCGAAGTCCGCCATGAACATCTGCGCACCGGAGTTCAGGGCGTTGATGACCATCTTGCGGTCCACCGGCCCGGTGATCTCGACGCGGCGATCCTGGAGCGCGGCCGGCGGGGGCGAGATGCGCCAGTCGCCTGCCCTGATCGCTGCCGTCTCCGGCAGGAAGTCGAGGCGCGCGCCCGCATCGAGCCGGGCCTGTCGCGCCCGGCGTGCGTCGAGCAGACCGCGAAGGGGCGCCCGAAACCGCTCCACGAGGTCGGCCACGAAGGCGACCGCTGGCGGGGTCAGGACGCGTTCCACGCCCGGGACATCGGGAGAGGCGCTGGGAAACCTGAGCGAGACTGGCGTGGCTGTTGAATTCACAGCATTGACACTATCAAGCTGCCGGCGTGACATTCAATATGGAAGCCAATAAACGCTTGTAAGGCAGATGATCGTGCGTAAACATATATTTGTAAATCAGTAAATCGTGAAAACACTTAGTCGAAGTCGCGTAAGATGGCGCCATGCCGATCGAACGTGCGTTCGGCGCCCGGCTGCGCGCGCTGCGGAGGGGGCAGAAGCTGACGCAGGCCGAGCTGGCTCGCCGGCTCGGGATCTCGGCGAGCTACCTGAATCTCATCGAGCACAACCGCCGCAACGTGACGGCCGATCTGCTCGTGAAGCTGGCGTCGATCCTGCCCGTCGATCTGAAGGCGCTCTCGCCGGCCGACGACGCGCGCGCGCTCGCCGAGCTGCTGGAGGTGCTCGGCGATCCGCTGTTCGACAACCTCGATCTGGTCGCCTCGGAGATCCGCGAGCTGGCCTCGACGCACCCCTCGGCCGTCCAGGCGATGCTGCGCCTCTACGATGCCTACCGCCAGGCGCACGACGCTGCCCAGAACCTGGCGGCGCGGCTGTCGGGGGACGATGCGGCCGGCAACGTGTCGGCGGTCCGGTTCCCGACCGACGAGGTCAGCGACCTGATCCAGCGGCATCTCAACTACTTTTCCGAGCTCGAGCGCGGCGCGGAGGATCTGGCGCGCGACGCGCAGTTGAACGACCCGGATTCGACGTTCGCCAACCTGGCGGCCTACCTTCAGCGCACGCACGGCGTGACGGTGCGGATCGAGCAGACCAGCGCGATGATGTCCGCGCTGCGCCGCTACGACCCGGCCAGCCGGGTGCTGTCGCTCTCGGAGGTGCTGCGCCGCGGCAGCCGCAACTTCCAGCTGGCGCACCAGGCGTGCCTGCTCACGCAGCAGGCCGTACTCGACCGCATGGCCGACGACCCCCTTCTCACCACGGACGAGGCGCGCTCCCTCTGCCGCGTCGCCCTGGCCAACTACTTCGCATCTGCGGTCCTGATGCCGTACGATCCGTTTCTGGAAGCGGCCCGCGCGGAGCGCTACGACATCGAGCTGCTCGGCGATCGGTTCCGGTCGAGTTTCGAGCAGGTCTGCCATCGGCTCACGACGCTGCGGCGTCCCGGCGCCGAGGGCGTGCCGTTTCACATGGTGCGGATCGACATTGCCGGCAACATCTCGAAGCGATTCAGCGCGTCGGGGATGCCCTTCGCCCGGTTCACCGGCGTGTGCCCGCGCTGGAACGTGTTCGAGGCGTTCCTGACGCCCGGGATGATTCACACCCAGCTGTCGCAGATGCCGGACGGCCGGGCGTTCTTCGAGATCGCCAGCACGGTGCGCAAGCACGGAGGCGGGTACAAGGCGCCGCGCACTCAGTACGCCGTCGGCATCGGGTGTGCCGTGGAATACGCGAAGGACATCGTGTACGCGGACGGCCTGGACCTGTCGAGCCGAGACGGGTTCGTGCCGGTCGGGCCGAGCTGCCGGCTGTGCGATCGGCTCGACTGCGAGCAGCGGGCGTTCCCGCCGCTCCTGCACCCGCTCCAGGTGAACGAGCAGGTGCGCGGGGTGTCCTTCTACGCGCCGCTGGAGAAATAGGGGAACGGACGGACGTCTCACTCACCAATCGTCGATCCGTCAATGCATTCGTCAATCTCCAATCCTCAATCACCAATTGATTCCGCCATGTTCGATCCGGACAACGTTGCCGATCTTGCTGACGCCTGTGCGATGAAAGTGGACCTCGAAGGGACGATCCGGACGCTGCCGTCCTTCTCCGATGTCGAGGACCAGTGCGAAGACGACTACGAGCAGCTCCTGCAGCTCTTGCACACCGACGAGCTCTACGCCGCCGTGGACATCGCCAGGCAGGAGCAGCTCGTGGAGCAGATCGCCGCGGCCCTGCCCGAAGCGGCGCGGACGCTGATCGTGGAGCTGGCGGACAACCACGCCCGGCACGTCTGGCTGCAGCAGGAGGGGGCGTACCAGCTGGGAGTGGCCGTCGGGAGACGGATCGAGAGAGGGGAGTAGCGGAGAATCCCACAGCCCGAATCCCAGGCCAACGCCCAAAGCCCGAGGACCACGCTCATGCAAGGACGCATTCTGCCCGCGCTCGTCACGTGCCTGCTGCTGCTCGCGGGAGCGACCGCGGCCCGGCGCAGCGACACGGCGGGCACGACGGTTCGCATGGTCGAGTCGGCGGGGGAGGGCGCGAAGTACTGGCCGCGCTGGCGCGGGCCGTCGGGCCAGGGGCTGGCGACGGGCGCCTATCCCGATCGCTGGTCGCCCGACGGGCCCTTCCGCTGGAAGGTGCGGGTGCCCGGCCGCGGCAACTCGTCGCCGATCGTCTGGGGCGACCGTCTCTTCCTCACCACGGCTCACGACAACGGGCAGCGGCTCGCGCTGCTCTGCTACCGGCGCAGCGACGGGGCGTTGCTCTGGGAACTGCCCGTTCCGCGTCAGACGCGCGAGGGTGCCCACTACAAGAACGGCTACGCCTCCGGGACGCCGGTCGCCGACGGCACGCGCGTGTACGCCTCGTTCGGCGGCGAAGGAATCGTCGCGGCGGATTTCTCGGGTCGGGAGGTGTGGCGCCAGCGGTTCGGGGCCATCGGCAACTTCCACGGCGCCGCCGGGTCGCCCGTCCTGCACGACGGGCGCGTCATGGTGTTTCACGATGGCGACGCGCAGGCGTTCGTGGCGGCACTGGACGCCGCGACGGGGACCGTCCTGTGGAAGACGCCGCGGAGCGAGAGCGTCGGCTGGGGCACGCCGATCGTCGTGCGTGCGGGCTCGCGTGACGAGCTGATCGTGAGCGGGCAGCACCGCGTCTACGCCTACGACCCGGCGACCGGGCGCGAGCTGTGGCGGGTGAACGGCAACACGTGGGAGGTGGTGCCGACGCCGGTGGTGGCCCACAACCTGGTGTTCGCCTCATCGGGACGCGCGGGGCCGACGCTGGCGATCCGGCCCGGCGGCTCTGGCGACATCACGCGCACGCACGTGGCCTGGTCCACGCCCCGCGGGTCGCCCTTCGTGCCCTCCGGGATCGTCGTCGGCGACGTGCTCTACCTCGTGAACGACATGCAGAGCATCGTGACGGCGTTCGAGGCGCGCACCGGGGCGCTGCTGTTCCAGAACCGGCTCGGGCAGGCGCGGCGCGAGGGGTTCACCGCCTCGCCGGTTGCCGCAGGCGGCAGGGTGTTCTTCACCAATGACGAGGGGGAGACGTTCGTTCTGCGCGCCGGACGGGCATTCGACCTGCTGCACGTGAACCAGATCGGCGAAGACGTGCTCGCGTCGCCCGCGCTCGTGGACGGCGTCTGGTACGTGCGGACGGCCTCCTCCCTCGTCGCCATCGGATAGGCCCGCCGTCGTCAGATGGCCGCATGCTACCTGCGCTCGGACGGCAGGGGCAAGGCGGCGGGGACGTCTCGGGGACGGGTGCTCGCGCCGAAGGCACGGCAGTGGTGGCGGGGAGGCGTGGGATAATCGGAGCCGGATCGGGGCGTAGCGCAGCCTGGTAGCGCACCTGCCTTGGGCGCAGGGGGTCGCTGGTTCGAATCCAGTCGCCCCGACCACTTTCCTCAGACATCCTCAGAAACAGGCCGGAAGACAGCACTTGGAGCGCGACGCCGCGCGCGGTGCGGTTTGTCGTCGATCGCCATCAGAACCCCGTCTTCGCGGTGGTTTGGGCACAAGAGTGGCCACACCCAAGTGGCCGCTAAGTGATGCGAATCAAGGGCGTTCGTGGACTCGCGCCGCCGAAAGCGGCCACACCTGGACTGTAGCGGTGATTCGCGGGCGCAGCGCTCGCGCATCTCGCTCGCGGGTCCTGTCGCCGGACAGGTGCCAAGCCCCCGGAGCAGGCACGGCATGGAAGCTGCTCCTCAACGTCGAGGTGGAGATCGACGACGAATGACTCCGTGCGCGATCAAGGGCACGTCCTCGCGATTCTGGCTGGAAGGAGCGCGAGTGGCGCACTCGTCCGAAATGCCGGGTTGGGAGCGGCCATCCCCTCCCAGCTTGGGCCATGCTGGTTGACGTGTAACGCTTGGCGTTATAGTCTGGAGGCTACGTGATCCGGTCGTTCAAGGACTCAGAGACCGAGGCGCTGCTTGCCGGCCGGTTCACGCGACGACTGCAACAGGTTGCCCGCGTGGCCCAAAGGAAGCTACTGCAGCTTCACGCCGCTCGGGACCTGCGGGACCTCGCGGCGTTTCCGGGGAACCGGCTGGAAGCGTTGGCAGGTGACCGGCGCGGGCAGCACAGCATTCGGGTCAACGATCGATACCGCATCTGTTTCGTCTGGAAGGATGGCGACGCGGAGGAGGTGGAGATCGTGGACTACCACTAGCGTTCGGGAGGGACCATGGCAAAGAGCCGCCGACTGCCGCCCGTGCACCCTGGCGAGATCCTCCGCGAGGATCTGATGGTGCCACTCGGGTTGAGCATCAACGGGCTGGCCCGCGATCTGCGAGTGCCAGTCACGCGCATGAGCGAGATCGTGAATGGGCGCCGCAGCATCACTGCGGACACAGCGCTCCGGCTCGCCCGCTATTTCGCGACGACGCCCGAGTTCTGGGTCAATCTGCAGAGCGCCTACGACCTCGACGTTGCCACGCGTGCCTCAGCTGGGCGAATCAAGCGAGATGTACGGCCGCGGGCTGCGTAGGACAGGTGTCCGGCTCTCGACCGGAGAGCAGAATCATGGAGGGAGGTCGTGCATCACAAACGGCGCCGACCAAAGCATCAGCGTGCCGGGTGCTTACTGTGCAAGCCACACAAGGACGAACGGCAACCGAAGTTCCTGCGTTTGAAGGGTCTCAAGGCGCCACGTCGGCTCCAGGAGCTTTAGCTGAGGTCGCCCTGTCCACGCAGGACTTGCGCGTGCAGAACGTCGGAGTCGAGGTCGGCGCCATTCGGCCAGCACACCACGCCAAGCTCCTGGTGGACGCCAACAGCGGCAAGGAAAGCATGATCCTGAAGCCGCTCGAAGACGCCCGTGAAGCGCACAAGTCTCGCGACGTTGACCACGCCTTGCACGCCATCGTCGAACTCGACGCTCAGGCGATGGCCGCGCAGTGCGCGGACCGCAACCGCATTTCTCATCTGCGTGGACACTACAACAGCTTGTTGACGTCCTCGACTGTCACCACGCGAGCACCTGGACGCCGTGGGAACACCGGCACGCCTCGCTCGAACTCCACCTCGGTCTCGGCAAGGCGCCGCAGGAGCTTCTCGACGAACGCGTCGACGTCCACGCCCGCCCGTGACGCAAGTTCGACCAGCCGCGCCTTGAGCGCTTCGTCGATGGTGATGGTCGCCTTCGGCGTGGCGTCGGCGCTCCGCGGCGCATCTTGGTTCTCGTTTGTCATGAGACGTACCCGGGTCACGCGCGGCTCGTCGATACCAACAGGCGCCGACGACGCGCGCTCACTCGGATTCTACGCTTCGTCGCCACCGCTGACCGCCCGCGCCACCCAGTCGCTCACGAAGCGGCCACAGAAGTGGCCACACCAAGTGCGCGCGACCGCAACTCGTTCGAGCATCAGCGCTTCGCGTCATCGGCGGAGCATGCCTTGGGCGCAGGGGGTCGCTGGTTCGAATCCAGTCGCCCCGACCACTTTCCTCAGGCATCCTGAGAAACAGGCCGGAAAACAGCACTTGGCGCGCGACGCCGCGCGCGGTGCGGCGACGTTGATCTCGTCGTCTCGCCGCGGGAGCGTCGCGATCGCAGGACTCCCGTCCTTGTCCCCCTACATCAACCTTCGTGCGAACAGGACCTTGAGCCGGCTGCGGGCGTTCTCCGCCGCCGCGGCGTTGTACACACCCGCCCGGCTCGGCATCATGTAGCCGTGCGGCGCATCCGGGTGGAACTCCAGCTGGTAAATGATGCCGTGCGCGGTGAGCGCCCGCTCGAGCTCCTCCATCTGGGCAGGCGTCGCGGTGGCGTCGCGATCGGCGATGCCGAAGTAGAGCGCGGCCCTTACGCGGTCGAGATGGCGGTGCGGAGAGTCCGGTCGATCGGTCACGAGGTTGCCTGGATGAAGCGACGCGCCCGCTGCGATGCGGTCGCCGAAGCGCTGGCACTGCACCACCGTCAGCCGCCCGCCCATGCAGAACCCGTACATCCCGATCGGGCCCTTGCGCGCGGCGGGGTCGGCATCCGCCACGGCCAGCGCGGCTTCCACATCGTGAGTGGCGCGATCGTCCGTCACGTCCCTGATCGCCGCCATCACGACGGTCATGCCGTCGCGATCGGTGGCAAGCGGACCCTTGAGGCCGGAGCGATGGTACAGATCCGGCGCGACGACGTAGTAACCCCAGGACGCCGTCCGGCGCGCATGATCGCGCAGCTCATCCCGCATGCCGAGCCCGTCCATCAACTGGACGACCACCGGGAACGGACCCTCGCCCTCCGGCCGCGTGGTGAACACCTCCATCGGCCCGTCCCCGGTCTGCACCGCTGTCGTTCGATCGGGCACTCGCGTGCCTCCCAGCTGGCCGGCGGCTACACCAGGAACCGCCGCAGGTACGGGTCGGTCGACGCGCGAAGCTCGTCGGCATTCCCGCGGAAGTCGATCCGCCCATCCCTCAGCAACATGAACTCCGCCTCGGGCGCGGCCTGTTCGCCCACCGGCTCGATCGTGATCCGGCCGTTTCGGCGCACGGCCTGGTGCGAGGCCACGTAGAACGCATCCTCGATCTGGTGGGTCACGACGATCGACGTCACCCCCTCGAGGTCGCGGAGCTTGATGATCTCCGCATCCACGGTCTTCGACGTGATGGGATCCAGCCCAACGGTCGGCGAGTCGAACAGGAGAATCTTGGGCTTCGCGGCCATCGCGCGCGCGATGGCCACACGCCGCCGCTGGCCACCGGACAGCTCCGACGGCATCCGGTCGATGTACTCCTCCAGGCCGATGAACCCCAGCACCTCCTCGATCCGGCGGCGCACGTCGCCGGCGGGCATGTCGGTTTCCTCGTAGAGCCGGTACCCGACGTTGTCGGCCACGGTCAGCGAGTCGAACAGCGCGCTCTCCTGGAACAGCATGCCGATGTCGGCACGGAGCGGGAGCAGTTCGTGCTCGTGCATCGTGTCGATGCGCGCGCCGTGGACGAAGATGGCGCCAGCGTCCGGCTTCAGCAGCCCGAGAATCAGCTTGAGCAGGACCGACTTGCCGGCGCCGCTCACGCCCATGAGCACCGTGAGCGAGCCGGGTTCCACGGCGAAACTGACGTCGCGCAGGACGACGTTGTCGTCGAAGGCGAGCGATACGCGATCGAGTTCGATCGCCGCCCGCCGGGGGCCGGTGGCCCGGGGCGGATCGGGTGCGGCGGCTGCGGGGTGCGCCATCGGTGCCGAATCAGGGGCCAACCGCGTCGTTTTCCGGTGCCACGCCTGGTTGCGCGGTGGCCGGCTGCCGGACCGCCGGTCCGGTGGCAGCCGCGGGGGCGCGCCAGGAGCCGGCCATCAGCACCGCCACCCACTGCAGGCCGGGAGAGTGCTCGAGCAGGATCCGGACGACCATCGTGATCGGCACGGCAACCACCATGCCGATCGGGCCCCACACCCAGCCCCAGAGAATCAGCGAGACCACCACCACGAGCGGTGAGATGCGGAGCTGGCGGCCCATCAGGTACGGCTCCGCGAGGTTGCCCAGCGTGATGTTGGCGAAGACGAAGCCGGCGGCGACGCCGGCCGCGCGGCCGGCGCCGGCCTGCATCAGCGCGAGCAGGACGGGGGGGACCGCCGCGGCGATCGACCCGAAGTTCGGGATGAAGTTCAACAGGAAGGCCAGCAGGCCCCAGAGGACTGCGAAGTCGATGTCGAGGAGCGTCAGCCACGCGCCCACGAGCAGTCCCGTCATCAGGCTGACGAACGTCTTCACGCGCAGGTAGCGCTGGACCTCGCCCGTGAAACGGCGCAGCCGATCCCCGGCCGTCGCTTCCGCACCCAGGGCCGACCGCAGCCGCTCCGGGAACCCGGCAGCTTCGAACAGGACGAAGGCGGCGACGAGCATGACGAGGAACGCGTTGGAAAGCAGCAGCGCCACGTTGGCGAAGACGCCCCCGGCGAGATCGAGGATGGCGTTCCAGTTGAGCAGCTCGGCGACCGGCGAGGGCTCGATGCCGCGGTCGCGCAGCCACGAGAACCAGCCGGAGGTCATGGCGGTCAGGCGCGTCTGGTACCGGGGGACCGCAGACGCGAACTCCTGCGCCGCGGAGTAGACGACCAGCCCCGGCCCGAGGAGCGTCGTCAGCATCGCCAGCAGCGTCAGCGCGACCGCACTCCACTTCGGCAGCCCGCGCTCGCGCAGCCACGAGACCATCGGGTAGCTGATCATCGCGAGGAACGCCGCGATCGCCAGCGGGACGAGCAGGGCGGAGGCGGCGCGGAGGCCCGCGACGATGACGACCAGGGATGCGGCCGCCACCAGCGTGCGCATGACGGTGTCGGACACTGCAGCCATGGTACCCGGGATGAGGGTGACGGCGTAGTCTGGCCGTAGAATCAGGGCCCCGGTGGATCCAGACGCCATCAGCGGCCTGCTGGTCGCCGCGCTCGGAGGGGCGGCCGTGGGGCTCGAGCGCCAGTGGTCGGGTCACGCGACCGGTCCCCACGCGCGTTTCGGTGGCATCCGCACCTTCACGCTGCTCGGAGCGCTGGCGGGTCTCGCGGGCTGGCTGTCGCTCGGCCCGTTGCGCCCGGCTGCGATCGTCCTGCTCGCGGCCGCCGCGGCCCTGGTGCTGGTCAGTTACGCAGCGGCGAGCCGCACCGACATCGATGCCACGTCCGAAGCCGCCGCGCTCGTGGTGCTCGGTGCGGCCACGCTGGCGGGCGCCGGCTACCTGGCGCCCGCCAGTGCCATCTTCGCGGCGATGGTGCTCCTCCTGGTCGAAAAGACACGCCTCCACGCCCTGGTCGCACGCATCGACGACGCGGCCCTGCGCGCGAGCGTGCGCTTTGCGGCCATGGCCTGCATCGTGCTGCCGCTGCTGCCGTCCGGCCCCTACGGCCCGCTGGACGCGATCCGGCCGCGCGAGCTCTGGGCCATGGTGCTCTTCTTCTCCGGCCTGAGCTTCCTGGGCTGGCTGGCGCGGCGTGCCGCGGGTCCGGGCCAGGGCACGATCGTGTCCGGCCTGCTCGGCGGGGTGGTGTCGTCGACGTCGGTCACCCTGCAGTTTGCGCGCGACAGCCGTCCCGCGGGCGCGCCGCGGTTCGCACTTGGCGCCGGCGCGGTGGGCGCCTGCACGGTCATGCTGGCGCGCGTCACGCTCGCGTGCGTCGTCCTCAACCCGCCGCTGGCCCGGACGCTGCCGTTCTACGCGGGCCCCGCGTTTCTCGTTGGCGCGATCGTGGTGCTCCTGGCCTGGAAACGGACATGGGTGCCCGCTGCAGCCACGGAGGAAGAGGGAACGTCGCCCCTGCAGTTGCGGTCGGCGCTGCAGATGGCGGGCCTGTTCCAGCTCGTGCTGTTCGCGATCGTGGCCGTGCAGCTGCGCTTCGGCTCCACGGCTCTCGTTGCGACGTCGGCGTTCGTCGGGCTCACCGACCTGGACGCCCTCACGCTGTCGCTCGCGCGAAGCACGCCTGCCGGCGAGGTGGCGGCCGCGGCGGTCGCGCTGGTCGCCGGCATCCTGTCCAACACGTTCCTGAAGCTCACGACCGCGCTGGTCGTGGGCCGCGGTGCGTTTCGCGCGATGGCCGCCGCCGGCCTGGGTGGCATGGCCGCGGCCCTGGTCGCGATGCTCCTGCTGTGAGCGGTGCGGATGTTGCACCGCAGCGGCGGAGGGACCCGGCACGCCGGGAGCGCGCGGAATGTCTCCCGGGCGGGCCGGGATTTCCCGCTTCGGACCGGCGCCGAGGACGAAAGGAGCGACCATGACACGCCGCTGGGGTGGAGCACGGCTGCGGGGCCTGCCGCTGACTCTGGCCGGGTTTCTGGTGACGCTGCCTGTCACGCCGACGCTGACGGGGGCGTGGCAGGATAGCGGACAGGCGAGCGCGGCGGCCGGCAACACCGTGTACCTGCTCTACTGCGCCTCGTGCCACGGCACCGGAGCGAGGGGCGACGGACCGGTTGCCGGGGCCATGCGCGTGAGGCCTGCCGATCTGACCCGCATCGCGGCGAGGAACGGCGGGCGGTTTCCGGACGAAGCGGTGATGCGCGCCGTCGACGGCCGGACCGAGGTGCCGGGACACGGGGACCGGACCATGCCGGTGTGGGGCGATGCCCTCGGGCTCGTGAAGGGCGGGAACCTGAGCCCGGCCACCGCGCGTGACCGGATCGAGTCGGTCGTCAGGTACCTGGCGACCATTCAGGTCCCGTAGCCGCGCCTCCGCCATGGCGCAGATGCAGGAAGCTCGCGGGGGCGAGAAGGTCGCCGAGGTCTGGGCGGCCGAGCCGGGGGCGGCGGGCCTCGCCGAGGCGGACTTCGAGGTCACGAAGCAGCTGGCGGAGTTCGTGCGGAGCCCGGCCCCGCAGGCCGCCGATGAACTGGTCGTGAACGCCACGCCGGAGGTGCAGGGCTTTTCCGGCATTCCTGGCCGCCGCACCAGCTTCAGGAACGGGAAGCCGGCGGAGACGGGCGATCTGGTCGAGCTGCGGCGCGAGGCGATCCCGGCGTCCAGCTTCGAGGTGCGGGCCGGGTTCACGCGCGAGGCGATGCCGCGAACCCGCTGAAGGGCCGTCCGCCTTCGCGTCTGCCGCGCCACGGCGCGGTCTCGCCGAAGCTCGCGAAGCGAGCGAGGGCGGAATCAGAAGCGGAGGCCGAAGGCGAGGCGCATCGCGCGCCCGCCGGCCTGTCCGGCGAACGGCACCGGGTAGTGCAGGTCGCTGGTGGCCTGGCCGAACCGCGCGCCTTCGGTGTACGTCGTCGGGATCCCGTTGGCGTCCAGCGCGCCGCTCCGGTTCGCGCTGATGGTGGTGTCCCAGGCGATCGGCTTCTGGTTGTTCATCAGGTTGTACAGCTCGAGCTTGAACCAGGGCGTGAGCGACTTCCACGCCGCGATCCGGTAGGTCACCGCCAGGTCGAGCAGGCCGTATCCAGCGAACGTCTGCGCGCCGCGTTCGCCGAAGAACACCGCCCGGCGCACGAACGGGTTGAGATCGTTCACCGGATAGGCGGGCTTGTCCGGCGCGCCGGGGATGCGGGCGAGCTGCACCGCCGGAATGGGGATGTTCGCGACCAGGCTGTACGCTGCCCCCGAGTTGACGCGCAGCAGGGGCGCCACGTCGAGCGTACCGAACTGCCCGAGGGTCCGGGACACGACGGCGTACACCCGCAGCTTGTGGCGCTGGTAGCTGTCCAGCCTGCCGTCCGGGGCCAGCCGGTCGAGGGCGGGGCCGAACACTTCGGGAAAGTCACCGAAGACCGATGAGTGTCCGGGTACGCCACGGGACTCGCCGACGAACGTGCCGTGGTTCCGCAACTGCAGTGTGTATTCACCGTTCACGGTGACATTCGCGCGCGGGCGCACGTTGCCCTGGACGACAACGCCTGGTAGCCGCGCGACGGCTCGTCGCTGTTGTCGAAGACGCGGTTGGCCACCTTGCCCACGAACTCCACGTCGGTGACGCCGGTGGTGGTGTCCACCCTGTCTTCGACGAAACGGGAGGTGCTGCGCCAGATCCAGGTGGCCTTCAGGTTGCCGTAGCGTCCCAGCTCCCGGCCGACGGCGAGCGTCAGCTCGCGCGTGAGCGGCGAGGTGATGCCGTCGGCGAACCGGATGTTCTCGGTCGGGAACGCGGCGTGGACGGGAATCGTGTAGTTGGCGAGATCGAAGCCCGGCTCGAACCCTGCCCCGCCACCGGCCGGGCCGGTGTAGACGTAGTCCACTTCGTTGGGCCGGCCGACGTTGGTGCTGGCCCCGAACTGCACCTGTCCGTACTTGCCGGTGTAGTGCCCGTAGGTCGCCTGGACCACCGTGCGGCCGTCGCCCGCGACGTCGTAGGCGGCGCCCAGCCGCGGCACGATCGTCAACGCGTCCACCGGCTGCAGGTCCGGTGTGGCGTCCGCCCGCGCGAGCTCGGCCCGCACGCCGGTGTCCAGCGTGAGGTGCCGGTTCATGATCCAGCGCTCCTGGGCGTAGACCGACGTCGTCTTGATGGCGATCTCGGCTCCGCGCAGCGCCTCGAAGGTCCAGACCTGCGAGATCCCCGGGAGGAACAGCGGCACCAGCTTGCCGCCGTTGTCGATGACCGGGGCCCCGTTCAGGACCAGGAAGTCGGTGGAGAAGACGTAGCCGGTCGAGGACTGCGAGTTGCCGCCACGCCCCGTGGCGACGAAGTGCTCCGCGCCGAAGTTCAGGTCGTGCGTGCCGAAGTCCCAGGTCGAGATCAGCGCCGACAGGCTGCCGGCGATCTGCCGGTTGTCGCGCGATTCGGGGTCGTTGGCGTCGAAATAGGGCGCGTGGAAGAGCATGCCGCCGGGTACGCCCGGCAGCGCGCCCGCCGTGATGAACGGCGAATCCATGATCCGCGTGCTGGTGCCTCCGTTGCCCTTGTTGCCCTGGTGCTTGCTGGAATACTGGACCGTGGCCAGCACCGATGAGCCGAGGGCCGCCCGGTAGTTGGCGGCGAAGAGCTCGTTGGGACGTTCCCGCGTGATCAGCGCCGAGCGGTCGACGACCGCGGGGTACCCCGAGACGTTGGCCTGTGTCGTCGTGTTGCTGATGTAGCTGACCTGCGCCGTCTGACCCTGGGCGACGGTCGCCGTGAACTTGAGCTCACCGCGGCGGTTGGTGTCTTCCCGTGTGAACGCCTGTGTCGTCACCGCCAGCGCGCCCTGCGTGGTGGTGCCTTCCGTGCGGCCGGCGGTGAAGAACCAGAGCCGGTCCGTGAGGATCGGGCCACCGACGGTGCCCTCGATCGTCCGGTTCCGGGTGCTCGTGTTCTCCATCCTGGCTGCCACCTGCCTGGGCGTCTCCGTGACCCACGCCGGGTTCGAGACGTTGTGCCGGTAGCTGCCGCTGAAGACGTTGCCGCCGCTCCGCGTCACGACGTTGACCACGCCGCCCGAGAAGCGGCCGTACGACGGTGGCAGCCCGGCGGTCAGGACGGTCGTTTCCTGGATGGCATCTTCGATGAACAGGTCGTTGCCGGATCCGATCACGTTGTCGTTCACGTCGACGCCGTTCACCATGAACACGTTGTCGTACCCGAACGCGCCCGAGATCGACAGCTGGTTGGCGGCGTAGGTCAGGTTGGTGAGACCGGGCGCCAGCTCCGCGATGTCCACCGGCCGCCGGCCGATCGGCAGCGCATCGACCACGGCCTTGGTGCGGGTTTCGCCCGTGGACAGCCCCGCGACGGTGGCCGGAATCTCCGCCGTCACCGTCACCGATTCAGCCTGTGCCGCCACCGACATGACCGCGTCGATCCGCGTCGTGCCCCCGACCGGGATGTGCACGCCGTCTCGCGTCGCGGGCTGGAAATCGGCCGCGGTGATCTCGACGGAGTAGGTGCCCGCCGGCAGGGCCCGGAGGATATAGACGCCGCTGACGCCGGTCTGCACGGTGCGGGTGCCCTGGAGGACGGGTGACGTGACGGTGATGGTGGCGTCCGGCACCGAGAGGCCGTCAGTCG
>VFZH01000064.1 GCA_016871255.1 Acidimicrobiia bacterium
GGCGCACGCGTCCGCTGGATGTTTGGCATCGAGCAAGCCCGCGTCAAGCTTGGTCACGCGTACCCGGCTGTTGCCGGCAGGGAGGCCGCCGCGTGAATCAGTCAAAATCCCTGCGATGAGGTACTAGCTACTGCACGGTCGCCGCGGGCGGACGCTGGTCCGCGGCGATTGCCCTTTCCACCATCCCGCTGAGCTGACGCTCGGGCAGGTCGAACGGCCCGGCCACCACCGCCCCGAGCGTCAGTTCCAGCGCAAGCACCACGCCCCCCGATTCGTACGGGCTCACGATCCAGCTGAATCCCCGCAGCGCCACCGGACGGTCGTCCGGCGTGTCCGGATGTTTCGCCCGCTCCAGCGCGCGGAGCATGCCGGCCAGCACCTGCGCCACGTCCCCATCCGTCCAGCCTGCCGGCTCGCGCGGGACGGGAGTGATGCGCGCGGTTGTCGCGTGATTGTCGCCGCGCAGCCAGATCTCGACGTCGATGGACACAGTGGACCTCTCAGCTCCCCGCTGCCTGTCTGAGCACGCGCTCGAGCTCGGCCGGATCGGTCGTGGGCGCCTGGCACACGAAGTTGCGGCACACGTACGCCGTCGCGCGGCCGTCGCGCATGGTCATGTCGGCCAGCCAGCTCACCTCGGACGGGCGATCCCCGGCAGCCTCTGGATCCACCGGCACCACGACGGCCGCCGGCAGGTATACCCCGCGGACGCGCTCCATGAGCGCAGCGGTGTCCCTCCGGTCGCCCGGTCCCGCGATCACGATCTGCACCGATCCCGCGGCGAACGTGGACAGGGCCGCTGCGGCCATCGGCATCGCCCGCGGCATCGCCGCCACGCGCGGCCGGGCCCAGGCCAGCGCCCGCTCCGCCCGATCGGCGAGGCTGCGGTCAGCCGTGAGCTGTGCCAGCGAGAGCAGGTTGAGGATCGAGACGGAGCTGGCGGCCGGTTCGGCACCGTCGTGATCCTCCTTCAGTCGCAGCAGGACGCTGTCGTCCCTTCCGGTCGTGCTGAACCAGCCGCCGGCCTGCTCGTCGCCGAACAGCGCGTCCTGCCGGCGCTGGAGCGCCAGCGCCCAGTCCAGCCAGCGCGTGTGGCCGGTGGCCTGGAACAGCTCCAGCACGCCGAAGACGAGGCAGGCATGGTCCTCGGCGTACCCCTCGATGGCCGCCTCGCCGGCACGGTACCGCCGGAGCAGGAGGCCATCGTCCGCGCGCCAGACGTGCGCCGCCAGAAAGTCTGCCGCCCGAACCGCCGCATCCCGCCAATCCTGCGCGCCCTCGTCGAGCACCCGGGATGCACGAGCGAACGCCGCGATGGCAAGACCGTTCCAGGCGGTCAGGACCTTGTCGTCCAGGTACGGGCGCGGGCGCGCCAGCCGGGCCTCGAGGAGAACGCCGGCTGCACGCGCCAGCGCCCTGGAGACGTCATCGGTGGCTCCGCCGGTCAGCGAAGCCACATCCTCCACGGAGCGTGCGGCGTACAACAGGTTGCGGCCTGCGAACTCTCCCTGCGGATCCGCAGGCGCGTTGCCGTCCGGCAGCACGCCGTACCGGAGACGGAAGACGTCCGCGTCTGCGCCCAGCAGCCGGCCGATCTCCTCGTCGCGCCAGACGTAAAACGCCCCTTCGCGCCCGTGTGCGCCAGGCCTGCCGGCCTCCTCGGGATCCAGGCTGTCGGCATCTTCGGCCGAACGGAACCCACCCTCCGGGCTGCGGAGATCGCGGGCGACGTAGCGCAGCGTCTCCGCAGCGATCCCGCCGTAGAAGGGATCCGACGTGACCTGTGCAGCTTCGAGGAACGCCAACGCGAGCTGCGCCTGGTCGTAGAGCATCTTCTCGAAGTGCGGCACGCGCCACTCGGCATCGACCGAGTAGCGATGGAACCCGCCGCCCAGATGGTCACGCATCCCGCCGAGCGCCATCGCGCGAAGGGTGGCCAGGGCCATGTCCCGCGCGTGCGGATCACCCGTGCGCGCGTGCTCCCGCAGGAGGAACAGCAGCTCCGACGGTCGCGGGAACTTCGGGGCGCGGCCGAAGCCGCCGTGCCTGGCGTCGAACGCCGCCCCGAACGCCCGCACCGCGGCACCGAGGACCGCCGCGTCGTCGGATGCTGCGGTCGGGGGCGTCGACGCCTCCCGGACGCCATCCCTCAGCCGCGCCAGGATGGTGGCCGCCGACTGCTCGACCCTGGACCGCTCCTCGCGCCAGACGCGAGCGACCTCCGCCATCACGTCCACGAAACCGGGGCGTCCCCAGCGCGACGTGGGTGGAAAGTACGTTCCGCCGTAGAACGGCTCGAGCGACGGCGTCAGCCACACGCTCATCGGCCATCCGCCGGATCCGGTGGTCGCCTGCACGAACGTCATGTAGACGCGATCGACATCAGGCCGCTCCTCCCGGTCCACCTTGATGGCGACGAAGTCCCGGTTGAGCCGCGCGGCGATCTCCGGGCTCTCGAAGCTCTCGTGGGCCATGACGTGGCACCAGTGGCAGGTCGAGTAGCCAACGGACAGGAAGATGGGCCGATCCTCGGCCCGCGCGTGCTCGAAGGCGGCCTCGCCCCACGGATACCACTCGACCGGGTTGTCCTTGTGCTGGAGCAGGTAGGGACTCTGTTCGGCGGCGAGACGGTTCATCTCTTCGGCATGTTACGCCCTTCACCCACTGTGCCGGACCAGTCGGGAGTGTGTCATGCCGGATCAGTTCCGGCTCATGGACGAGGCGGGGGGCAGCCGCCTCAGCCGAGCCCGCACGTCCCGGAAACGCCCGCTGTCGCGTGTGCCGCCGTGGCCGTCCGACGCCCGTAGTCGCGCGATGCGGTCCTCCGGCGACGGATGGGTGGACAGGAACGTCGCGACCTGACCGGGGTTGCGGGCCGCCTCGCGCTCGAGGATCTCCAGCAGCTCGATCATCCCCCGGCTGTCCCAGCCCGCGCGGGCCATCAGCGCCATGCCCACGCGATCCGCCTCCCGCTCGTCGTCGCGGCTGAACTTGAGGAACACGCCGTTGGCCAGCAGCCCTGCCGCCATCCGGGTTGTTGTGGCGCTCGTGCCATTGCCGAGGATCGCCCCGAGCAACCCCAGTCCGAGGTTCGCAATCAGGCTCTTGCTGGCCTGATCCGCGGCGTGGCGCTCGCTGATGTGCGCGATCTCGTGCGCCAGCACGGCGGCAACCTGCGACTCCCGCGTGGCAGCCTCCAGCAGGCCCCGGTGGATCCAGACCGGGCCACCCGGCAGGGCGAACGCGTTCAGCTCCCGGTAGTCGGCCACGTGAAAGGAGTACGGGTACGCCTCGCCCTGACTGCGCGCGACCAACCGGGCGCCGATGTCGCGGACGTACCCCAGCACCGTCCGCTCCTGGAGCGAGGGCACCTCACGCTGGACCTGCGCGTTCGCTTCGCGGCCCAGCGCGATCTCCTGTTCGACCGAGATCAGGGAGATCGCGCCGAGCCCGGCCGCTGCCAGCATCCACACCGCGCCGAGCATCACCATCGATCGGCTCACGTCCGTGGCCCTCCTCCTCCGAGCGGAGGAGCGTCACCCCGGAGACGCGCCCACGCCGCCGTGAACTCCACGCCGTACAGCAGCACCACGGCCGAGATGTACACCCACAGCAGGAACACCACCACCGCCGCAATCGAGCCGTGCACGCGGGTGAGCTGCGAGTTGACCTGCATGTACCAGGAGAACCCCTCGAACGCGAGACGCCAGACCACGCCGGTCAGGACGGCCCCGAACCACACGTCGCGGAACCGGACAGGCGTGTTCGGCAGGAAGTAGAAGATCAGGCCGGTGCCCGCAATCAGCAGGACCGTCGCCAGGTACCGCAGCGGCAGCACCAGGATCGGGTACAGGGCCCTGAGTTGATCGATGACAGTCCCCAGCCAGCCTCCCTGCCCGACGTGCAGCATGCCGACCAGGAGCAGCCCCATCAGCAGCGCACCGCCTGCGGACAGCAGCATCGTGAACGAGATGAGGCGGTGCTTCCAGAAACTGCGCTGGCGCTCGACGCCCCACGCCTGGTTCACGGCCGTCGTGACCGCGGAGAAGACGCCGAGCGACGCCCAGACGAGGCCCACGCCGCCGACCAGGCCAATGCGCAGCTGTGACTCCTGCAGGCTGTCGAGCTGCGTCGTCACGAAGTCGAGCTGCGTCGGGATGTAGCGGAAGACGAACCCCAGGACCGCAGCGCGATCGACCTCATCGGCCGCCACGGCGCCCAGCACCGAGACGACGAGGAGCAGGAACGGGAACAGCGAGAGCAGTGCGTAGTACGCGATGGCGGCAGCGTGTGTCAGGTCCTGGCTGTTGACCAGGTTCACCAGCGCGCGCCATCCGGCCAGCCGGCCGAGCCGGGCCTGGCCGGCGAGGCCGGTCCACACCCGCGTCAGCGCTGGTGCGGCAGGCCGCTCGGCCTCAGCCCTGCCCCCCACCGCTCGATTCAGGATCGGTCCCCTCAGCACGCAGCCCCACGCGCCCGGCGAAACTCCGCGCATCGTCCACGCCGTGTGCCACCGCCTCGCGGGCACGGGTGGCCGCATCGCGCCCGCGTTCCGCCAGCCCGCTGGCGGCTGCGCCGGCGCGCTTGTACTGCTCGTTGGCCAGGTTGCCCAGCTTGCGGGCGCGCTCGCCCAGCTCGTCCCTGAGCTCCGAACCCGGCTTCGGGGCCAGCAGCACTCCCAGAGCAGCCCCGATGGCCGCACCCACGAAAAAACCCATCACGAACCCGGTGCCCCCGGACTCGTGCCGATCGTTCTGTTCGCCCACCACGACCTCCCCTTCGGTTCGATGTCCACGTTCCTCGGGACCAGTGCGCGCGAGGCCCTAGTGACGGGCGCCGCCCTGACCTGCCTCTTCGGCCCGCACGGTCTGGAACTCCTCCAGTGCGCGCAGCACGTCGTCCGCCACGTCGCCCATGCGTCCAATCGTGCGTCGCAGTCGCTCGAACTCGCGCGCCATCCCGTCAACGGCCGGCTCGATTTCGATTCTGAACGCACGGCCGCCGCTCGTCAGGAACAGGAACGCCGCTCCCGCACCGACCAGCGCGCCGACAATCGCGCCTGCCACGACGGTTGACTGCTCGGTCATGCTCACCTCCGCGCTCCTGCCATCTTAAACCCGGAGCATCACTGGCTGGGCCGCTGGCACCCGTTCGCAAGGACGCCGGAGACGGTTCGCTATAATGCCCGCCATGTCCGCCCCTTCCGATCGCCACCCGCGACCGACGGAGGCGACGCCACCCGAGGCGAACCGCCCATCCGCCACCGAGTCGGACGCCGTGGTCTGCGAGCGGTGCAGCGCAGAGATGTACCGGATGCACGCGGTCTGGCGCTGCCCGGCCTGCGGGTTCAAGACGGACTGCTGCGGCTGGTAGGACCGGGGTCCTGAGCCGTGGAGCGTCTCGTTTCGCACGTCCAGCCCTCCAGCACGCTGTTCCGGGAGAACCACGGACGCATGGACGCGCTGGTCCGCGACCTGCGGGGACGTCTCGCTGTGGTCCGGGCCGGCGGCGGTGGTGAGACGGAAGTGGAGCGCCATCGCGCACAGGGAAAGCTGCTCGCCCGCGAGCGCGTCGAGCGGCTCCTCGACCCCGCATCGCCCTTCCTCGAGCTCTCTCCCCTGGCCGCCATCGACATGTACGACAACGCGGCCCCGGCCGCCGGCCTGGTGACCGGCGTCGGCCGCGTCTCGGGACGCGAGGTCGTCGTGGTCGCCAACGACGCGACCGTGAAGGGCGGCACCTACTACCCGATCGCGGTCAAGAAACACCTGCGCGCGCAACAGGTCGCCCTCGAGAACCGGCTGCCCTGCCTCTACCTCGTGGACTCCGGCGGCGCGTTCCTGCCGCTGCAGGCGGAGGTCTTCCCCGATCGCGAGCACTTCGGGCGCATCTTCTTCAACGAGGCGCGGATGTCGGCCGCCGGCATCGCGCAGATCGCCGTCGTGATGGGCTCGTGTACGGCTGGCGGCGCCTACGTGCCCGCGATGGCCGACCAGACGATCATCGTGAAGGGCACCGGGACGATCTTCCTCGGCGGCCCTCCCCTGGTGAAGGCGGCCACGGGCGAAGACGTCACGGCCGAGGAGCTGGGCGGCGCCGACGTGCACACGCGGCTGTCGGGGGTGGCCGACTACCAGGCCGACGACGACGAGCACGCGCTGGCGCTGGCGCGAACGATCGTCTCGTCGCTCGGGGGCGGCAAGTCGCTGCCGCCGGGCGCGGCGGTCGAGGAACCGGCCTGCGACCCGGCCGGGATCTACGGGGTCGTCAACACGGACGTCCGGCAGCCGTACGACGTGCGCGAGGTGATCGCCCGCATCGTGGACGGCTCGCGCTTCGACGAGTTCAAGGCTCGCTACGGGCCGACCATCGTGACCGGCTTCGCGCGCCTGCACGGCCTGCCGATCGGGGTCGTCGCCAACAACGGGGTGCTCTTCTCGGAATCGGCGCTGAAGGCGACCCACTTCATCGAGTTGTGCAGCATGCGGGCCATCCCGCTCGTCTTCCTGCAGAACGTGACCGGCTTCATGGTGGGCCGGGAGTACGAGCGCGGTGGGATCGCCAGGGACGGCGCCAAGATGGTCCACGCCGTGGCCAACGCCCCCGTGCCGAAGTTCACCGTCATCATCGGCGGCTCGTTCGGCGCCGGCAACTACGGCATGTGCGGCCGCGCGTTCGACCCGCGCTTCCTCTGGATGTGGCCCAACGCCCGCATCTCCGTGATGGGCGGCGAGCAGGCGGCGACGGTCCTGGCCACCGTGAAGCGCGACCAGCTCGCGCGCGACGGCCAGGAACTGTCGGCCGACGAAGAGGCCGCCATCCGCGCTCCGATCCTGGAGAAGTACGAGCGCGAGGGCTCGCCCTACTACTCGACTGCCAGGCTCTGGGACGACGGGATCATCGATCCGGCCGAGACCCGCCAGGTCCTCGCGCTCGGGGTCTCCGCCGCGTACAACGCGCCGATTCCGCCGCCGAAGTTCGGCGTGTTCCGGATGTGAGCGTGACCTTCGAGTACCTCGACGTCCGGCGGGAGGGCGCAGTCGAGCACGTCACGCTCAATCGCCCGGACACCAGGAACGCGTTCAACGAGACCGTCATCGCCGAGCTGACCCGGTGGGCGGGCTCGGCGGCCGCGGACCGGACGCTCAGAGCGGCCATCCTGTCGGGCGCGGGCACCGTGTTCTCCGCCGGAGCCGACCTGACGTGGATGGCGCGCATGGCCACGCAGACGCGCGACGAGAACGTCCGCGACGCGCTCGCCGCCGCCGAGTGCTTCGAGGCGCTCGACCGGCTGCCCGTCCCGCTCATCGCCCGCGTTCATGGCGCCGCGCTCGGCGGCGGGACCGGCCTTGCCGCGGTCTGCGACGTCGTTGTCGCCGACGAAGGAGCCGTGTTCGGATTCACCGAGGTCAAGCTGGGCATCATCCCGGCGGTGATCGCCCCGTTCGTCCTGGCGAAGATCGGGCGGTCGGCCGCGCGCGAGCTCTTCCTCACAGGGGCCAGATTCACCGCCACACGCGCCCGTGAGATCGGCCTCGTGCACGCCGTCGTCCCTTCCGCGGAGCTGGACGCGACGGTCACGCGGTATGTCCAGGAGGTTCTGGGCGCAGCGCCGGACGCCCTCGCCGCCGCCAAGGCCCTGATCCGGGACGTGTGGACCGGACCGTCGCCCGAGCTGATGCGGGTGACCGCGGAAGCGATCGCCGACCGCCGCGCGACACGCGAAGGCCAGGACGGCATGCGCGCCTTCCTCGACAAGGTCGCGCCCCCCTGGAAGGCCACCACCTGATGTTCCGCCGGGTCCTGGTGGCCAACCGCGGCGAAATCGCCCTCCGCGTGATCCGGGCGTGCCGCGAGCTGGGCGTCGAAAGCGTGGCCGTGTACTCCGACGCCGACAGCATGGCGCCGCATGCGCTCGACGCGGATCGCGCGGTGCGCATCGGCCCTGCCCCGCCCGCGGACAGTTACCTGCGCGTGGCATCGGTGATCGAGGCCGCCCGATCCACCGGCGCGGAAGCCGTCCATCCCGGGTACGGGTTCCTTTCGGAAAACCCGGCGTTGGCGCACGCGTGCCAGGACGCAGGCCTGACGTTCATTGGCCCTCCGCCTTCCGTCCTCGAGACACTGGGATCGAAGATCGCCGCGCGGACGCTGGCCGCACGGGCGGGCGTCGCAGCCGTGCCCGGCAAGATCCCCGCAACTCAGTCGGACGAGGCGCTGGCTGCAGCCGCCGCCGAAGTCGGGTTCCCGATTCTGCTGAAGCCCGCCTCGGGCGGTGGCGGCATCGGGATGAAGCGGGTGGCCGATGCGGCTGGCCTTGCGGCCGCGGCGGCGCAGGCGCGCCGGGAAGCGCGCGCCGCGTTCGGGGACGACACGTTGTACGTCGAGCGGGCGCTGACGCGACCTCGCCACGTCGAGGTGCAGATCTTCGGGGACAGCCATGGGCACGTCGTGCACCTCTTCGAGCGCGAGTGCTCGTTGCAGCGCCGGCACCAGAAGCTGATCGAGGAATCGCCGTCGGTCGCCCTGACGCCCGCCCTTCGGGAGCGCATGGGCGCCGCCGCGGTGGCCGTGGCGACCGAAGCCGGCTACCGGAACGCCGGGACGGTGGAGTTCCTGCTCGACGGGACCGGCGACGACGCCCGGTTCTACTTCCTCGAGGTGAACGCGCGGCTCCAGGTGGAGCACCCGGTGACGGAGCTGGTGGCGGGTGTGGACCTGGTACACGCCCAGCTTCGCGTCGCCGCCGGCGAGCCGTTGCCGTGGACCGGGCGCGACCTGGCGCAGCGCGGGCACGCGATTGAGGCGCGCGTGTACGCCGAGGATCCCGAACAGGGACACCTGCCGCAGGCCGGGCGGCTGCTGCTCTACCGCGAGCCCCGTCTGCCTGGCGTTCGGATCGACAGCGGCGTGCGAGAACAGGGTGAGATCAGCGTCCACTACGATCCGCTGCTGTCGAAGGTGATCGCGTGGGGCGAAACGCGAGACGCGGCCCGGCGGCGGGCCATCGAAGCGCTGCGCCGCTACCCGATCCTCGGCGTCCGCACCAACGTCCGGTTCCTGCTCTCGCTCCTCGACAGTCCTCGCTTCGTGGCTGGAGACATCGACGTCGGCCTTGTGGAGTCGGAGGCGGCCGAGCTCGCCGCCGCCGACACGACGGACTGGTCCGCCGCGGCGGGCGCGATTGCCGCGGTGCTGGAGGCCAGGTCGGCCTGCGCCGTGTCGGCGACGACGGCCGACCCGTGGACGACGCTGGGGGCCTGGCGTGGTTGAGCCGCTGGGCGACGGCGTCTTCCGCGTCACGACCGAGGACGGGCGCCAGAGGCTGGCGTGGGCGACGCGGGTCGGCTCGGCCAGTTGGGTGTTCATCGACGGGGCGACGCTGGTCGTGGATCCTGCGGCACCGACGTCGAGGAAGGCGAGCGGCACGGATGAGGCGGCGTTGTCGTCGCCGATGCCAGCCACCGTCGCCGCCGTGCACGTCTCCCCCGGTCAGGCCGTGTCGGAGGGCGAGCTGCTGGTGACCGTGGAGGCCATGAAGATGGAGTTGGCCATCCGGGCCCCGCGCACGGGTACGATCAGATCGGTGCAGTGCGAGGTCGGCGAGCTGGTGCAGCCGGGACATCCGCTGGTGGAGCTGGAACGATGAGCGCACTCGACGAGCTGCGGCGATCGACCGTTCGCGTCATGGAGGTCGGCCCGCGGGACGGGCTGCAGAACGAAGCCGCCAGGGTTTCCACGGAAGAGAAGGTCGCATTCGTCGATGCGTTGAGCGCGGCCGGGCATCGCGCGATCGAAGTCTCTGCGTTCGTGAGCCCGAAGTGGGTTCCTCAGATGGCCGACGCCGCCGATGTCTTCAGCGGAATCCGGCGGAGGAAGGGGACGACTTATTCGGCGCTCGTGCCGAACCTCAAGGGACTGGAGCGCGCGCTGGCGGCCCAGGTCGACGAAGTGGCCATCATCGCGCACGCGTCCGAGACGTTCAGCCGGCGGAATCTCAACCAGGGCATCGAGGAGTCGCTGGCGGGCTACCTGCCGGTGTGCGATCGCGCACGCGAGGCCGGACTGCGCGTCAGGGGGTACGTGTCCAACGCGTTCGGCTGCCCCTTCGAAGGGGAGGTATCCCCCGCCAAGGTGCTGGAGGTGGCCGGGCGGATGATCGACATGGGTGCGTACGAAGTGGCCATCAGCGACACGACCGGCGTGGGGCACCCGGGTCAGGTCGATGCGGTGCTCGCCGCGCTGACCGCGCGCCTGCCCGTGGATCGCCTCGCGCTGCACTTCCATGACACGCGCGGCACGGCGCTGGCCAACGTGCTCGCCGGCCTGCTGGCTGGCGTTCGGACGTTCGACGCTTCGGCGGGCGGCCTCGGGGGGTGCCCGTTTGCGCCCGCGGCAACCGGCAACCTGGCCACGGAGGATCTCCTGTTCATGCTGGACGGCCTGGGCATCCAGACCGGCGTGAGCCTCGATGGCGTGATGGCCGCGTCTCGCGCCATCGAGCCCAGGCTCGGTCACCCGTTGCCCTCGCGCGTCGTGCAGGCGCGCGTGACATCCGCTTCCCGCGAGGTCTCCGCATGAAACTGTGCCGCTTCGATCGGGATCGTCTTGGTCTCGTGGACGGCGATCGCGTGCGCGACGTGACGGCCGCTCTGGACGCGCTGCCCTCCTACCGCTACCCGCTGCCGGAACACGACGTGCTCCTGGCGAACCTCGACATTGTCCGTGCCCGCGTCGAACAAGTCGCCCCGGCGGCGGCGGGCGTGCCGCTCGACTCCGTGGTCCTCCGGAGTCCCGTCGCCAATCCTGGCAAGATCATCGCGGCGCCCGTCAACTACCAGACGCACCTCGACGAGGCACGCGCGAACGCGGACATCCACCACAACAACCCGCTGCACACGCTGACGATTCAGACCGCCGGGCTCTTTCTCAAGGCGACCAGCTCGCTGGCCGGCCCGGGAGACGGCATCGCGATCCGGTGGCCCGACAGGCGCACGGATCCCGAGGTGGAGCTGGTGATCGTCGTCGGCCGCCAGGGCACGCGGATCGGGCGCGACCGGGCGATGGACCACGTGGCCGGCTACACGATCGGGCTGGACGTCACGACGCGCGGAACCGAAGATCGCAGCTTCCGCAAGTCGTCCGATTCCTACTCGATCGTCGGCCCCTGGCTCGTCACCGCCGACGAGCTTCCCGATCCCGGCGCGCTGGATCTGTCGTTGTCCATCAACGGCGAGCAGAAGCAGGCGTCGAACACGCGGCACCTGATCGTGGACGTCGCCGGCCTCGTCGAGATGGCCTCGAGCTTCTACACGCTGTATCCGGGGGACGTCATCTTCACCGGCACGCCCGAGGGCGTCAGCCCGATCCAGGCCGGCGATCGGGTGGTGGCGTCAGTCGCAGGCATCGGGACGCTGAAGGTCGCCGTCCGGTAGCCGCGTCGTCCTGCCCGGCAGCCGAAAGTAATCCATTGGGTTACAATGCCTGAGGCCGGTCTTTCGCAGGCCGAACGCAATGGCCTCAAGCGCCTGACACAGGTGCTGATCGAGTCCTACGGGGGAGAACGGTGATGAGCAGGACGGCAGACAGCATCCGTCGAGGGCTGGAACAGGCGATTCGATACGCGAAGGCCGAGCGTCAGCCTCGCGGATATCGCGTACACGTTCCGGAGCACGTCAACGTCAAGGCGATCCGCACGAAACTTGGCTTGACGCAGCAGGCGTTCGCCGCGCGCTACGGGTTCAGCATCAACACCCTTCGACACTGGGAACAAGGCACTCGCCAGCCGGAGGGGCCTACCCGCGCGTACCTCCTGGTCATCGAACGCGCGCCGCGCGCAGTGGAACGGGCGTTGCGAATAGCGTGAACGGCTTGGCCTGCTGGACGAACCGGCGCTGATCAGCTGGCGGGTCCGTGTTGCTGATGAACGCCCGCCGCGACCAATCGGGAGTGTCGGATCCTGCGACAGGCCGTCGGTCAGGTTGAGCCCGCGTGTGTGCCACGCCGGAAGCCAGCCGCAGACCACGCTCGCGAGGACGGCGAGCATCACGGCCACCGTCAACACGCGCCACTCGATCGCCACCGCCTCCAGGCGTGGGAATCCGGCTGGCAGCAGCGTGGGCAGCCAGTGCAGGACGGCCTCCGCACCCGCAACGCCGAGCCCAGCCCCGGTCAGCGCGATCACGGCGTTCTCGATCACCAGCTGTCGCGCGAGGCGGCCCGGCCCGGCCCCGATGGCCGCCCGCACGGCGACTTCACGACGGCGTGTCACCGCTCGCGCCACCTGCAGACTCGCGACATTCGCCGTCGCGGTGATCAGCAGGAGCACGACCGCCGCCAGCACGACGAGCATCGCCGGTCGGATCTCCGCGGTAAGCGCCTCGTGCTCGGATACCGCCGACACCTCGATCGGGCCTGTGGCACCGAACAGGGCGGTGGCAGCGAAGCCCATGTCTGGCGCCGTGCGTGCCCTGGCCGTAGCCTCCGCGGCCGCGTGCGCCACCGTCACCCCCGGTCGCAACCGGGCCAAGGCGCGAAAGATGACGCCGACCTGCGCGTCTTCCCGAACGACGGCTGGGACTTGCCACGCGGTCCACGCCCGGATCTCGGGATCGGGGAAGGCGAACCCCTGCGGCATGATGCCGACGACCGCGAACGGTTCGCCATCGAGACGGACCGCGGTGGACAGGACGTCTGGGCGCCCTCCGAACTGTTCCTGCCACAGGCCGTACGACAGGATCGCCGCCTTGGAGCGCCCCTCGCTGTCGAGAAACAACCGTCCCATGAGCGGCCGTACTCGAAGAACCCTGAACAGGCTGGGTGTCGTCTGGGGTGAGCCGATAGAACTTCGCCCGGCGTCGATTCTCCGATTCGCCCCACTCCGCACTGATCAGGCCCTGGTGCTCGAGGCGGTACAACGCCGGATACAGCGACCCCTGCTGAATGCGCAGCTGATCCTGCGAAGTCTGCTGGATGCGGAGGAGCACGGCGTAGCCGTGCAGCGGCCCCAGGGAGATGGCCTTGAGGATCAGCAGGTCCAGCGTGCCCTGCAGGAGTTCGGTGGAGGCAGCCATGCCTGTTCTCCTAGAGTGACAAGGAGACGATAACGGCTGGCTCTCCTAGAGTGTCAAGGGGGGGAGTGACGCGCTTCAGAACTCTGCGCCGTAGGCGCACACGCCCATCCGCGGAGAGTTGACGACCGGCAGGAGGCTCTCCGACTCGCCGCACGGGTGGCAAGCCGCGTGCACCGGGCACGCGAACGCCTCGCCGTCGACGCACAGACAGTAAGGGCAGACGAGTGTGGCTGGCCGGCCGCACTCCACGCACGGCCAGGTGGGCGCCACGTTCCGTGCGAGCAGGCGCGTCGCGTGCCGGCCCAGACGCCCCATGCGCGATGCTGCGACGGAGATCTGCAACTGCGTTGTCGATCCGAAGTCGTACTCGTACTCGAACCGCGCACCGACCGGTGGAAGCGCCTCGCCAACTCTGACCGTCATGCTCCGTTCCGCTACGCGAGTCGGACGGGCAAGTGGCCCCATGAAGTCGAAGTCGTAGCCTCGCGAGAAGTACTTGACGGCACCCGTGCTGAAGGCGCTCAGGTGGCCGCAACATTCCAGCCATGTCCGTCGCAGGAGCACATCGAGCGCTTCCAGCTTCGCGTCCGCCCGGATCTCCAGATCCAGCCAGTAGGCGGGCAGGCCGCGAGAGGTCGCCCGGAGGTAGACGATCTCCTGCGTGGTCCCGCTCGTCATGTCGTGCGCCGGTGCACACGCGGCCAAATGTTTCGCCGCTCCTCTTCGCGTCACCGCCTGGCCGCACAGCGCGCACGTGCCGCCGAGGCGGCGATGCTCCTCCAGTACGGCCGACATGTCGACCGGCGAATGAGCCTGCGGCGCGCGACCGGGGCGCTCCACCGGCCCGGCTTCCAGGACCTCGGCGGCGGCTCCTCCCGGAGCAGCCCGTGCCGCGGCTTCCAGGGCACCGCAGAGGCGGTGGATCCGCCCCACGTCATCACCTTCTTCACCAGCGATGAGCGCGATCGCCCGGTTGAAGATCTGGACCGTGATCCACGCGCGCCCGACTTCGAGGTCGATGATGTCGACCTGAATCGGATCGCCGGCGCCCGGGTCGCCCCACTCGCCTTCCAGCATGTCCACCTGCTCACGCACAATGCTGTCGAGCACGTCTTGCGGGATGCCCGGCGCCTCCCATTCCGTCACCTGCAGGCCCCGGCCACTACGCAGGTCCGACATCTTTCGTATCATGCCGCGCGCGTAGCACACGCGCACGATGTCCTTGACGTCGAGCGCCGGCCCGTCGTCATCCACGTCGACGAATGCGTAGTCGTCGTCCGCAGCGCCGGCGGCGTCCAGGAGTTGGTCGCCCCAGAGACTCTTCTGGCGGAGGCGCTCGCGCGACGCGGCCTGATCGGCTGTCAAGCAGCAGCGCTTGTACTTCTTTCCGCTCCCGCACGGGCAGGGATCGTTCCGACCGGACCTGTTCACCACGCGCGAACTCTAGCACGGTGACCCGCTGCTGCTGAGGCCGACCGGCTGCGCATCCTGGACCACCTGCAGGGCGACACCCCCAAGCTGTGCTGCGCGTTGTGGATGCGCTCGCCACAGCGATGCCGTTTCTGGCTGATACGCCAGGAGCGGGCTACCTGCGCACAGATCTCGACCGAGCCCTACGCCGGCAGGATCAACCCGAGATCTCGACTGCCGCGAACGACGTGCGCGATCTGAACGTCCTGGCTGTTGATCCGATGGACCACCACGTAGTCGCCGACAGGAAACGACCTCAGGCCTTCCGCCAGTTCGTCCCGAACGCGGCGGGCGCGCTTGTGCCTGGCCAGCACGAGCGACCTGTCACCGCATCGATGAGGTGGTCTGCAGCTTCGATGGACCCGGTCTCCGCGACGAACACCCAGATGGCAGCAAGATCGGCGTCAGCCTCAGGGGAGACGCGCACAAGGACGCCCATGACGCCACCACCTTCTGAAGTCCCCTACGGCACCCTCGACCTGATGGTCCTGAAGACGCTCGAAGGCCTGGGTCCGCTTCACGGCAGGCTCTGTCGCCAGCACCCTCCGGCGCAGGCGATCACGTTCGGATGCGGGCCAGGCGGGTTCAACACGCACGGGATCAGCCTCGTGCAGCAGCGCTCGTAGTGTCGGCCTGGGGTTGCTCCGTCAAGGCGTTCGAGTTCGCGCGCCAGCTCCCGCCGCCCACGGGACAGGTGCCACCGCACGGTCACCGCATCGATGCCGATCAGCTTCGCGATCTCGGCCGGCGTCAGGTGCTCCAGCGCGTGCAGCACCAGCACGCGCGGCCTCGCGGATGAAACCGGTCGGGCGCCTGCTACACGAGGCGCCGGGCGATCGTGCGGGACTCCTGGGTGGCGCGCTCGATGCCGGAATCGAGCGGGCGTGCAGACATCACGCGCCTCCGCACCGCCTCCCGGCGCCACCGGGCGTGCCGCAGGTTGACGAGCACGCGGACCAGCCATACTTCCTCGCGGGCGGCGCCGTCGGGTACGGACCGGATGGCGAGGGCCCCCTTGAGAAGCGTGTCCTGCACGAGATCCTGCGCTTCGTCGGAACCCGATGAGCGTCGTCGGGTGAGGCGGTACAGACGCTGGTGGTGCGCGTCGAACAACCCGGCGAGGCGGTCGGCGGTCGCCGACTCCGTTCCCGACACGGGCAGGGCCGATGCGAGTGGCTGTCCGCTCATGACCCTACAGACGATGCAGCCGCCCCTGGTGTTGGCCGCGAGGCGCACCGTGTCCGGCGCGGCGCGGCCACCAGCCTCCTCGGTGTCTGGATCGCCGCGCGTGAAGCCACACGAACGGATCCCGCGGCGAATCTCCAAAGTGAATAGGACGCCGACGATGCCGCTGGCCGGGCGCTGTACCTACCCCGTGCAGCAGCGGAGGCCCTGCAGGACCGTCACCTCAGGGCGTGATGTTCCACGGGCGCTCCCAGCGGCGCAGCGGCCGCTGCGCCGCCAGCAGCGGGATCTCCTGGCGCTGTAGATCGAGGAGGATCCGGACCTTCTCGACCAGCGGCGCCTCCGCGCGGCGGCGGTGCCACGCCCGCTTCCGGGCGAACACATCGACCATCCGATCCCCGGCAAATTCACGCTTCATCTGGAATCTCCACGTCGATGTCGTGTCTCCGCACGAGCGCGCGGAGCTGATCGCGGTCGATCCGCGCAGTCTGGAGCAGCAGCCACGCCCGCTCCCGCCGCCTCGCTCCGCCCGCCTGCAGCGCCAGGGCGGCCAGGTGCTCGGGACCCACGACGCGCACGGACACATCTTCGTAGTAATGGACGCGGGCCGTCTGAATCGCTTCGACCACGAGGGCGCTGTACGCGGGAAGCACTTGGACGGGCACGCCATGCACGAGGATGTGCCCGGCGTCCACCGTGAAACCGTGCGCCCGTGCCCACTGGTACACGGGGACAAGCGGTGCAAGAGACGACGACTCATCGGCGGGCAGCAGCGCGAACACATCGACGTCGTACGTGCGAGTGGGCTCCGCGTAGAACAACACGGCCGTTGCACCGCCGATCGCGTAGTCGATGACCACGCCCTCCTCGCGCATGCGTGCCAGGACCCGAAACACATCGGCGAGGGACGCCACAGCGCCATTCTATGCACGGCCCGGTAGTTCGTGCGGACCTGCGTCCTCGCGCACCCCAGGGGTGCGCGTCGTGCCACTCGAGGATCGCACGCCCCCCACGAGGGACAGGCCGTGCCCCGACGGCGACCTTCGATCAGTCCGCCCGCAGGCAGACGAGCGGGTCGAGGCTGCGCGTCGCCCGGAAGCCGGAAAGACGCGTTCGTCACACCCACCAACGTGTGCGGCCGATCGTTCAGCGTGAGCCCGCGGCCAAGGACGGTAGGGTCGCCGCCGGAGTACCGCAGCCACGCACCATGACTCAGAACGACGGGATCGACGTCGTCGGCCCAGCCACCCGCGGGAAGCCGGTCCCAGTTCAGGTCACGATCGAGATGAAGTTCTCGCTGACCTGACGCCTGGGGGCGCCGACGCGAGTCAGGCGTCGAAGATCGTCGAAGGTTGGCGGCGATCCACTGGTGCCGCAGGAGCGGCGTTGGCGTCACGTGGTGCTCACCGTCGATCAGCTCGTGCCGCTGCCCATCGTCCGGGAACAACACGTAGTCGTCGTAGGTAAGCTTCACGCCCGAGCGAACAGGGTGCATCGGATCGGTCCCTGTCACGGCCTCATTCTACCGTCGTCTGCCAGACGCGTGCCGGAATCGTTCTGCGTGGAAATGACGCCAATACCCGGGCACAGAGGGGACGCTGCTGCGGAGTCTGCGACGTGGATGCTGCGGGGACGTCGCAGAAACCGCACACACCGTTGACCACCCGCGGGCCGGCGGCGAACCGGTCAGGGCCGTGCGGCGCCCCGCTCCTCGTCCACCTGTGTCGTCCACGCCATCGAGATGGTTGCCAGCATCGTGATGAAGGCGGGGATGGCCAGCGACAGGAAGATCCGCTGCGTGGACCACTGCATCGTGATGAACAGCCCCGTCAGCATCGGCCCCACGATGGCGCCGACGCGCCCGACGCCGAGACCCCAGCCGACGCCCGTGGAGCGGAGATAGGTGGGATAGAACGTGCCGGAGAGCGCGTTGATGCTCGCCTGGCTGCCGGGCACGCACGCGCCCGCGATGAAGACCACGCCGACGAGGAGCGCGAGCGACAGGCCGGGCGTCCCGATCAGCGCGACGGCCACCGTGGCGATGCCGAACGTCACGGCCAGCACGGGAATGAACCCGCGCCGGACGATCAGCCACGCGAGCAGGAACGGCGACAGCGTGCCGCCCACCTGCAGCGTCGTCCCCACCAGCACTGCGGTGGAGGTGTCGTAGCCCGCACCGCGCACCACGGTCGGCAGCCAGTTCGACAGGGAATACAGCGCGAGCAGGTTCATGAAGTTCATGACCCAGAGCAGCAGCGTGAAGCGGGCGCGGCCGTCGCGGAAGAGCTGCGCCACGGGTACCCCCTTCCGCTGCTCCTCCGTCACGGCGAAGGTCGCCGTGTCGGGAACCGTCACGGACGGGTCCACCCGCCTGAGCCACCGCGCGATGTAGGCGTTGTCCGACGGCCGGCGCTTGAGCGCCAGCAGCTTCAGCGACTCGGGGAGCCACACGACCATGCACGCGACCAGCAGCAGCGGCGCGCCCCCGCCGAAGAAGAAGACCGCTTCCCACCCGTATCGGGGAATCAGCCAGGCGGCCAGGAACCCGCCGGCCGCGGCGCCGACGTTGAAGCCGGTGCCGACCCAGGTCATCATCGTGACGCGCGACCGGCGCGGGCTGTATTCGCTGATCAGCGCGGTGACGTTCGGAATGACCGATCCCATTCCGAGCCCCGCGACGAAACGCAGCGCGAGCAGCGCCTGGACCGACGTCACGAACCCCGTGGCCAGCGTGAGGATGGCGAAGAAGCTGACCCCACCAATCAGCACCGGCCGGCGTCCGACGCGGTCCGCCAGAATGGTGAACGTCAGCTGCCCGATCAGCACGCCGAAGTTCCCGGCGCCGAACACCGGGCCGAGCACGCCCGGCTCGATCCCCCAGTCCTCGACGAGGGCGGGCGCGGCGTAGCCGAGCGCCTGCACGTCGAAGCCGTCGATCATCATGCAGAGCGCGCACAGGGCGAACACCTGCACGTGCAGCGCACGGACACGCGCGCCGTCGATGATGGCGGCGACGTCCAGCATCGCCGCGGGAGGGCTGGAAGGGGTCGTGGCCAGCGCCGTCAGAAACCGGAGGGAAACGCCGGGGCCGACGCTGGCATCCGCACGGGGCTAGTCGGTGGAGGCCGCCTCGAGCTTCGCCCACTCGTTGGCGACACCCTTGATCGGTGTCTCGAGCGGGACCTGGCCGCCTTCAGCGGCCTTCAGCGCTTCGACCACCGCGTCGAACGGCACCATGTCGATGGCGTCGTAGTCCACCGGACACCCGAACTCCCGCTGCTGAGGAGCCGTGGTGTTCCCGATCGCTACGCACAGGCCGCAACCGATGCACAGGTCCGCGCGCACCGCGCAGACCATCCGGTTGTTCTGGTCCGGGACCTCGACGATGCACCCGGCGACCGGACAGGCGGCCTGACAGATGGAACAGGCGAAGGCTCCGAAACACTTGTCCGGGTCGATGACGGCGATCGTGCGGGGCGCCTTCTTGCGCGGCCCGCCCATCTGCTTGGTCCACATGGCGCAGGATTATACACGGCTCACGGCCCAGGGCTCACGGCCCAGGGCATCGGGAGTCGGGCCCTTGGTTCTCGGCTTCGGACTTCGGATTCGGGATTCGGGATATCGCGGCCGCGCGCGCCCTACCCGCCCTCCGCCCCCGCCGTCTGCCCAGCCAGGTAAATCTCGTAGCCCAGCTCCTTGATGAGGTGCATCTGGGTCTCCAGCCAGTCCACGTGCCGCTCCTCGTCGGCCAGCAGCGTCTTGAACAGATCGGCCGACACGTCGTCACCGGCGTCCCGGGCCGCCTTGATCGACTTGTTGTACATGGCCACGGCGTTGACCTCGAGTTTGAGGTCCGCTTCGAGCTGGTCCCGCACGCCCTGACCGACGTTCAGCGGCAGGTAGTCCATCTTGGGGACGGCGTCCAGGAACAACAGCCGCTCGATGATCTGCTCGGCGTGCTTCATCTCGTCGATCGCCTGCTTCTTGATGAAGGCGCCGATCTTGTGAAACCCCCAGTTGTGACACATCTCGGCGTGCAGGAAGTACTGGTTGATCGCCGTCAGCTCCTCGCGCAGCGCCTCGTTCAAGTGAGCAATGACCGTCTGGCTGCCCTGCATGTACCGTCTCCTCGTCTTTGGCGACCTCGACTCCGGACACCCGCGTGGCGCCGCGTTTTCGCCGTCTGCCGTCATCGTACGTGGGCAGCCGCGTCTGGATCAACTGCCGTTGGTAGGGAGTTTGCAAAGGAAAACGTGTGTCAGTCTCAATCGCGGCTGACGGGTAGAATCGGAGGCACTGCCATGAGACTTCCAGCATTCGCGCTTTTCCTGCCGCTTGCCGCGACGTTGGCGGTGGCCCAGGACCAGCCGACCGCCCGCGCGCAGTTCGAAGCGGGCGAATACGCACCGGTCATCGAGGCCGGCCATGCAGACGACGCCGCGCCGGACGTGCTGTTCCTGGCGGCGCAGAGCGCCCAGCGCGTGCCGGATGAGGCGACGGCTCGGCTGTTCGCCGACCGGCTCGCCGCGCTCCCACCCGACAGCGGCTGGCACCATCTCGGCGTCTCGATTCACCGGATGCTCACCGGCGACACAGCCGGCGCCAGGACGGCGGCTCAGCAGGCGATCGCGAAGGAACCACGGCTGGCTGAAGCGCACCTGCAACTGGGGCTCGCGCTTTCCCGGCGACAGGAATGGGCGTCCGCTGCTGCAGCCTTCGACAAGGCGGCCGAGCTCTCGCCGATGATGGCCTACGCCTACTACTACGGCGGACTCGCCTACTACCGCGCCGGACGTCCCGACCGGATGGCCAACCACTTCGAGTACTTCCTGAAGCTGGCGCCTGACGCCCCGGAACGGCCGGAGGTCACGCAGATCATGCGGACGGTCCGCGGACGGTAGGAGGCGAGTGGGGCGAGTAGGGCGAGTAGGGCGAGTAGGGCGAGTAGGACGCGCGGATCCGTCCCACGCGCCCCATCCGTCCCACTCGCCCCCCTCGCCCCCCTCGCCCGACTCGCCCCACTCGCCCCATCCGTCCCACTCGCCCCCCTCGCCCCCCTCGCCCGACTCGCCCCACTCGCCCCAT
>VFZH01000065.1 GCA_016871255.1 Acidimicrobiia bacterium
ATCCCTTTCAGATCCTCATCGCGACCCTGCTGTCCGCGCGGACGCAGGATGCGACGACGCATGCGGCCTCCACGCGGTTGTTCGAACGGGCGCGAACGCCGGCGGCCGTGGCGGCGCTGGGCACGCGCGAGATCGCGCGGCTGATCTACCCGGTCAGCTTCTATCGCACGAAGGCGCGGCACGTGAAGGCCTGCTGCCGATTGCTGGTCGATCGCTTCGGGGGCCGTGTCCCTTCGGCCATGGCCGACCTGCTGGAGCTGCCGGGCGTCGGCCGCAAGACCGCGAACCTCGTACGCATCCTGGGGTTCCGCAGCATGGACAGCATCTGCGTCGATACGCACGTGCACCGCATCTCCAACCGGCTGGGGTGGGTGCGGACCGCCGACCCGGAAGATACCGAGCAGGCCCTGTACCGTGCGGTGGACCGGCGGTGGTGGCCGTACCTGAACCTGTACCTGGTGACGTGGGGTCAGAACGTCTGCCGGCCGATCTCGCCGCGGTGCGGGGACTGCGCGATCGTCGCCGACTGTCCCAGAATCGGCGTGCCGAGACGGGCGTCACGACCAGTGAAGTCACGGTGATGTCGTCCTGACCCCGGCCGGCGCGGTCTGCGCCAGCCCCGCGATCTCCGGATACCGCTCGAGCAGCTCGGGGGGATACGCACCGTCGATCGGTTCCCCGAGCTGGGCTTTCAGCATCACCGCGTTCACGACGGCCTTCGAGGAAAAGTGGTTGTTGGTGTAGAGGTACGCCTTGCCGGTGATCGCCTTCGCGGCACCCGCGGCGTCCGAAAACTCGCGCAGCTCGTCCGCGGTGTACAGGTAGTTGTACCGCTCGTCCCGGTGCGAGGGGCGCCACCACTGCGCGGCATTCCGGCCGTGGAGGCGCATGTAGTAGAAGCCGCGGACGTTCGGCAGGCGATTCTGCGCGATCGAAAGGCGGAACTTCGGTTCGTCGATCTGGACGAGCGCGGCGCGGTGCGGGTTGAGCAGGTCCAGCGTGCCGCCGAAGTCGTCGCTCCAGCTCCGATGGCGCAGTTCCACGGCGACGGGGTAGTTCTGGAACGCGGTCAGCAGTGCGTCGAGGTAGCCGCGGGCCTCGGGCGTGCTCCTGAAGCTGGGCGGGAACTGCGCGAGCAGCGGGCCCAGCCTGCCGGAGGAGGCCAGCGGATCGATGCCGGCCCGGAACTCGTCGATGTCGGCTTGCGTGACCTCGGCGAGCAGATCGAGGAGCGCGCCTGACGAGCCGGGCGCGCGCTTCAGCGCGGCCTCCCGGAACATCCGGGGGTGCGTGAACTTCTGGTACAGCTTTAAGGCGAACTCGAACCCGGCCGGCGTGCGCTCGACCCAGCTTCTGGCGATCGCCGCCCGGGGCGGTCCGTAGAACGTCGTGTTGACCTCGACGGTGTCGAAGTGCGCGGCGTAGAAGCGCAGTTCGTCGAACGTGTCGGTGCCGGCCTTCCGGGAGCGGCTGCGAGGATAGAACAAGCCGTTCCAGGTGCCGGGTCCGGACGGGTAGCTCCAGCCGGAGGTGCCGACGCGCACGCGGTCCATCGGTGCCAGCGTACAATTTCAGACCGGGTCCGGGCGCGGGTTCCAGCCGGCGAGCGGCGCCGTCCCGATGAGACCTTCGATGCTGACCGTCAACGAGATCTTCCACTCGATTCAGGGCGAATCCAGCTATGCGGGGCGCCCGTGCGTCTTCGTGCGGCTGACCGCCTGCGACCTCCGCTGTTCGTGGTGCGACACGGCGTACGCCTTCTACGAGGGCCGGAAGCGCGCGATCGACGATGTGCTGGCCGAGGTGGAGTCGTACGGGTGCCCGCTCGTGGAGGTCACCGGCGGCGAGCCGCTCCTGCAGGACGCCGTGTACCCCCTGATGGAACGGCTGGTGGCTGCCGGGCGCACGGTCCTTCTGGAGACCGGCGGCCACCGCAGCACCGCGCGCGTGCCGCCGGACGTGGTGACCATCCTCGACGTGAAGTGCCCGGGCAGCGGCGAATCGGAGAAGAACGACTGGCAGAACCTCTTCCGCCTCCGCCCCCACGACGAAGTCAAGTTCGTGGTTGCCGATCGCGCGGACTACGAGTTCGCGCGGCGCGTGGTGGCGGAGCACACGCTGACCAGCCGCGTCGCCGCCATCCACCTGTCGCCCGTCCATGGCGTGCTCGACCCGCGCCTGCTGTCGGAGTGGATACTGGCCGACCGGCTCCCGGTTCGGGTGCAGCTCCAGGCGCACAAGTACATCTGGCCGGCGGCCTCGCGCGGCGTGTGAGCGCACCGCCCCCGCAATCACCAATCGTCAATCGTCAATTGCCAATTGCCAATTGCCAATTGCCAATCGTCAATCGTCAATCCAATCACCAATCCTCAATCCCCAATCCCCAATCATCAATGGCCACGCCTTCCGCTGTCGTCCTGCTGAGCGGCGGTCTCGATTCCTACACGGCGGCGGCGCTCGTGCGCGAGGAAGGGTTCTCGCTGTACGCGCTCACCGTGCGCTACGGGCAGCGGCACGCGCGTGAGCTCGAAGCCGCGCGGGCGGTGGCGTTGTCGCTCGGCGTCGCCAGGCATCTGGAGCTGGACGTCGACCTGCGGGCGTTCGGGGGATCCGCGCTCACGTCGAACGACCCGGTGCCGCGCGACCGGACGGTCATCCCCGACGAGATTCCCTCCACGTATGTCCCTGCCCGGAATACGATCCTGCTGTCGCTGGCGCTGGCCTGGGCCGAGACGCTGGGCGCCAGGGACATCGTGATCGGCGTGAACGCACTCGACTACTCCGGGTACCCGGACTGCCGCCCCGAGTACGTCGAGGCGTTCGAGCGCCTCGCGCACCTGGCCACCCGGGCAGGCGTGGAGGGCGAGCGGTTTGCGGTTCGGTGCCCGTTGATCGGGTTGTCGAAAGCGGAGATCATCCTGGCGGGCGTGCGGCTGGGCCTGGACTACGGCCTGACGCACAGCTGCTACGATCCCGCAGACGACGGACGGCCGTGCCGGCGGTGTGACAGCTGCCTGATCCGTGCCGCCGGTTTTGCGCGTGCGGGCGTCGAGGATCCGCTGCTGCAGCAATGATGGCATCAACCCCGCCGATCGTGGAGCCTCCGCCCGCGCCGGAGCCGGCCGCCAGCCGCCTGATCACCTCGTCCTCCGGCTGGCTGGGCGGCAGCTTTCCCCTGTCGGTCCTGCTGCTGCCGGCGATCATCGGCGGCCTCATGCTGCTGGTGATCCTGTCGCTGTCTCCTGCGGGGCCGGAAGGCCGCGTGGCGCGGTCGTTGTCGCTGATTGGCGGCGCGACGGTGGCCTGGGTCCTCTCGCTCTGGTGGTTCGTTCGACGGCTGCTCGGCGCGGTCGATCATCTCGACCAGGCGATGCGGCGCGTGGTGGCAGGCGACTACGGTCCCCTCTCGCGGCGCTCCATGCCGACCCCCTATCTGGCACGCCTGCAGGACACGTTCGCGATGATGGTGGATCGCCTCCGCGAGGCGCGCGAGGCCCTGGACGCGCAGGTCCGGCATGAGCGCGCCACGCGCGAGGAGCTCGTGTCGCTGCAGCGGCAGGTGATCCGTCAGGAGCGCCTGGCCGCGGTCGGCGTGCTCGTGTCCGGCGTGGCCCATGAAATCAACAATCCGCTGCAGGCGATTCTGGGTTTCGCCGAGCTGCTCCAGATGCAGCACCAGCTGCCGGAGGACGCGACCCGCGACCTGCAGCTCATCCAGCGCGAAAGCGCGCGGGCGTGCGGCATCATCCGGAACCTGGCGATGTTCGCCCGGCAGACGCCAGGCGCGGCCGCGCCGATTCGACTGGCCGATGTCGTCCGGTCCGTCGCCGAGCTGCGACAACGGCGGCTGGAATCCGAGAACATCGAGCTGCTGATCGACGTGCGGTCCGAGCGGCCCGTGCTGGCGGTGTTCAGCGAGCTGCAGCAGGTCGTGCTGAACTTCGTCGTCAACGCGGAGCAGGTCATCCTGGCGTCCGGACGCCTGCCCGGCCGCATCACGATCCGCTCCTTCGACAACGGTGGCCGCGTGTTGCTGGAAGTGGAAGACACCGGACGCGGCGTGCCGCCGGAAGACGAACCGAAGCTGTTCCAGCCCTTCTTCACCACCAAGGCCGTGGGCGATGGCACCGGCCTTGGCCTGTCGGTCAGCTACGGCATCATCGACTCGATGGGCGGCACGATCGGGTACCGCCGCGCGCCTGCCGGCGGCGCCATCTTCCACTTCGAACTGCCGGGGGCGCCGCCCACGGAGGGCGGGTAGGGCGGACAGGGTGAGTGGGGCGGACACGGACACTCGCAGGGGCCGGGTCTAGACGGCCCATCGACATGCGAAGTTCGCCTCGCGGTCCGCTCGTGGCTCTGCTCGTAGCCGGCCTGGCTCCCGCCTGCGCGAAGGTCACACCAGTCGCGCCGACCACCGGTCGCGACGCCACGCTCGCCCAACTCCAGCAGGCTGTCAGCACGCTGATCGACCAGCCGGGGCATCGCCACGCGTCCTGGGGCATCGTCGTCGAGTCGCTGACCACCGGCCGGCGCCTGGTCGCGCTCAACCCGGACGCCCGTTTCGTCCCTGCGTCGACGCTGAAGGTCATCACCGCGGCGGTGGCCCTGGCCGCGGTCGGGCCGGACTACCGGTTTCGCACGACCGCGTCCGCTGCCGGACCCGTCGTGGACGGGACCCTCCGCGGAGACCTCGTGCTCGAGGGCGACGGCGATCCGTCGCTCGAGGGGCGTGGCGGCGTGAAGTTCGTCGCCCCACTGATTGCGGCGCTGCGAGCCAGGGGGATCCTGCGTATCGACGGCCGCATCGTCGGACACGACGACCGGGTCGAGGAGCCGAGACCGGGGCTGGCCTGGTCATGGGACGACCTCGGAACCGCATCCGGGGCACTTGCCGGCGCGCTGAACATCCGGGAGAACACGACGCGGGTCACCGTCCGGCCGGCGTCGACCGAGGGGTCGCCTCCGAGACTCGTGCTGGAGCCCGAGGCTGCCGGCCTGCTGCTGGTGAACCGAGCCGTCACCGCGCCCGCCGGCTCTCCGAGAACCCTCTGGGCGGAGCGGCATCCGGTCGACGCCGGCCTGACGATCGCCGGGGACATCGCCGCCGGCGCACCGGCGGCGGTCCTGACTGTGGCCGTGGGCAACCCCACGCTTGCGTTCGCGCAGGTGATCCGCGCCGCCCTCATCGGCGAGGGCATCCAGGTGAGGGGCGCGGCCGCGGACGTCGACGATCTGGTCCCGGGACCCATGCCGGGCGAGCCGCTGGTTTCCGTGGAGTCTCCGCCGCTGTCCGAGCTGATCCGACCCGTGGTCAAGGACAGCGTGAACATGTACGCCGAGGCGATCCTGCGGCTGGCCACCGGAGCCGACGGACCGCGCGCGACGGGTCCCGCCATCGAGGCAGCCCGTGCGCGCCTCGAGGCATGGGGGGTGGCGCCGGACACCGTGTGGATGGCGGACGGCTCAGGGCTGTCGCGCCACAACCAGCTCACGCCCGCCGCGCTCGCAGCCGTCCTTGCACGTGTCTACGATCCGTCCGGATGGTCCCCGTTGATGGCTGGCCTGCCGGTTGCCGGCGTCGACGGTTCGCTCGAAGCGCGGATGACGGGCACCGCCGCCTCCGGCAACGCGCGCGCGAAGACCGGATCGATGACGCACGTGCGGACGCTGGCCGGCTACGTCACCACGGCTGGCGGGGAGCCGCTGGCGTTTGCCATCCTGGCGAACCACTTCGAAGGTTCAGGCGTGGATGTCACCTCGACGATCGATCGCATCGTCGCCCGCCTGGCGTCCATTGGGCCGTGAGCCGTGCGTTGGGCCGGCTGAAGCCGGCGCCTGCGAGGGAGGAGTCCTGCATGCTGACATGCAGCGGCCGGCTTCAGCCGGCCGACACGCAGCCGGAGCTGCCCTACCTCAGCACATCGAACTGCTGCACGTACTTCACGATGAACGCGCGGTTCACCGGGCCGAGGCCCTGCAGGCTCTCCGTGTCGTTGTAGACGACGAAGAGCCCCGTGCCAGCCGTCTGCAGCCAGTGGAAGCGCAGGTTGGTGGACCAGCGGTCGGTCACGTCGTTGTACTGGATCAGGCTCTGCACGAACACCGACGGCGTGAAGTTGTAGGTCAGGCGGACGTTCCCGAGGTTGGTCACGAACGAGCCCGCCGGCAGCTCGATATCCCGCCGGGTCCACGACAGCGTCGACGTGAACGTGCCTCCCTGCCGGACGGTGAAGCCGAAGTTGTGGCTCTGCTGGTCGCCGTTGAGGAAGGTGCCCAGGTCCATCTGGTGCCGGACGGAGATCCACTTCCGGGTATCCGTGTTCTCGCGGATCGTGAAGCGGAGGCCGCCGTGTTCCCCCGGCGGAACGACGATGCCCGGGTAGACCGTGAACGGCTCCCGCAGCCCCTCCCAGCTCCCGTTGATGGCGGTGCTGATGAAGTTGCCGTTCTCCCAGTCCCAGTGGTTGTCCACGTGCAGCGCCGCGTTCTGCAGGCCGCCGTCGTCCAGGTAGTCGTACCGCGTGTAGTTGGCGTGCGGCTGGAACTCGCGGAAGCCCCAGGACCGGATGCGCTCCTGGCGCATGTTCTCCTGCACGCGGACGTACCAGCGGCGGTAGCCGAGAGTGTTCTCGAGGTAGCCGACCTCGGGGTTGAAGTCCTCGCCCACGATGCCGTAGTCGAAGTTCACCAGCGTCTTCCCGTCGTCGTACGACGAGGTCATGTTCCAGGCGTGGTCCCGGCCGGTCAGTCCGGGTGTCTCCGTCCTGGCCGCGAATCCACCGATGGTGACGCGCTCGCCGATGCCGAAGCGTCCGTCCAGGCCCCAGGTACGGTTCCAGTTGTCGTCGTCGGCCAGGTCGCCGGTGGCCGCCCGGTTGATGAACAGCACGCCGACGCCCGAACGGCTCGGCAGGTCGCGGCTCACGCGGGCCACGGTGAAGCTGTCGCCAGCCCGCTCGCCCACGTCGTCGGTCTGCATGTTGAAGAGGCCGATGTTGTAGCCGGCGGCCTTGCCGCTGAGGCGGGCGCCGCCGAGGATCGGGACGAGGTTCCCGCCTTCGTCCAGGCCGATGCGGCGGCTGAAGAAGAGGTCGAGATCCCCTGAACTGGTGAGGCCGCCGGCCGCGGCGCCGACCGCGAAGAGGCCGGCGTTCTCCAGGAAGAAGGGGCGTTTCTCCGGGAAGCGCAGGTTGAAGCGCGTCAGGTTGATCTGCTGCGTGTCCACCTCGACCTGGGCGAAGTCGGTGTTGTAGGTGAGGTCGAGGTTCAGGCTGGGCGTGACGCCGATCTTCGCGTCGATGCCGACGTCGCCGTCGAGGTCCGTCGTCGCACCCGGCGTGAAGTTGCGGTTGGCCGAGCTGACCACGTAGGGCAGGATCTTCAGGTTGCGCGGCGCCCGGAGGGCCAGGTTGCGCAGTTCGCCGGCGGACGACAGCCGGGCGAGCTCGTACTGGCGGGGCAGGGGCGCCCAGTAGGCGCGCTCGCGGCGCCGCTGGATGTTGCGGAGGAAGTTGACGCCCCAGACCTGCGGCGGAGGGCCATAGCGGAGCGTGCGGAGCGGGATGCGGAATTCCGCCGTCCAGCCCGTTTCGCCCACCCGCGTCCGCACGTCCCAGCTCCCATCCCACGTGGCGCTTTCGTTGCCCTGGTTGCGCACCTGCGCGTCGTACTGGATCCCGGTTGCGTTGGTGCCGAACACGAAGCCGTTCTGCCGGTCGAGGAACGTGTCGAGGATGATCGTGAACGAGTCCTGGTTGCCGAGGTTCGAGTCGCGCCGCGTGTCGGTGGTGACGATCTGGCCGGGGTTGGTGTCGCCCAGGGACACGCCGACGTACAGGGCCTCGTCGTCGAAGACGATCCGCACGTCGGTGCGCTCGCTGGCTGGCTGCCCTTCGAGAGGTTCCGCCTGGACGAAGTCCGTCAGCGGCGCCGCGTTGCGCCAGGCCTCCTCTTCGAGCGCGCCGTCCAGGGTGAGGGGTGACGTGGCGCGTGAGGCCGTCGCCTCCGGGCGCGTCAGTGCGAGGATTCCGGCGCCCGCGGCTGGCGGGCTCTGGGCGGCTGCTGGAAACGGGCCTGCGGCAGGCAGAAGGGCGATGGCGATGGCAGGGATGAGGTGGCGCACGACTTGCGAATCCTATCGGCGGGACACGAGCCGGTCAACGTCGGGACGCATGCGGGGGCCGGTGAGGAAGTCGTCGGCAATCGCCGTTGATCACCTTGCGGGGGGAGGCCCCGGTGCCGACCGGGACCAGATCGAGGACCGAGAGACGCATTCCCGCCAGCATACCGGTGTACGGCTGCCGGGTGGTTCAGCGTGGCAGGGGACTCATGATGAAGTTGTTGCAGTAGTCCCTGTCGTCCCAGAATCGCTCGCCCTCCGCCCGCTGGTGCCGCAGAGGATTGAAGTCGGCCACGGGGACGAGGCGACCCCTGTGGACGAAGAACCCTTCGTAGCCCAGGCTCGCGAAGAAGGCCAGCACCGCGGTCACGCCGCCCGTGGAGATGTGCCGGTCTTCGGACTCGCAGACCACGATCGGTCGGTGCGCGCGGAGGATCTGCTCCGCGCCGCGCAGCACGGACAGCTCGTGGCCTTCGACGTCGATCTTGATGGCGCCGATGTGGCGGGGCTCGTACGCGAAGTACTGGCCCAGTGTCACTACCGGCGCGTCGATCACGCGGCAGCGCCCGCGTGCCCTCACGGCGTCTTCGAACGAGGCCCCTGGGGACGATTCGCTATCGCCGGGGATCGCGAGTGAGAGGGTGCCGGCCCTGTCGGATACGCCGACGGCTTCGATGAGGACGTTGGAGAGCTTCGCGCGCCTGACGGCGTCCCGGAGGTACGTGGCCAGGACGGGCTGAGGCTCGAAGGCCACGACGAGCCCCTTCGGAAGGGCCCGCGCCAGCGACGGCAGGAAGCTCCCCTTGTTGGCGCCGACGTCCACGGCGATGTCCGTCGGCTCCAGCGCCCCCGTGAGGGCGGCGATCTCGGCCCGGTGGTCGCGAAACCGGGCTTTCCAGCCGCGGGCGAGGAACTGCACCTCAGGCCAGGTCATGGGGCCACGCGATGTTCGCACGGTCCATGAGTGCCGCGCCTCTGCCCTGGCGGCCGGGCATCAGGCTTTCCGCGCTACGGCGAGCCCCTACTCCTTGAGTGCGTCGAGGGCGGCGACGGCTTCGTCGAACGCGGTCTTCGGGATCTTCGCGGCGCCGGGCTCCCGATCACGGGCGGCGTACACAGTGTCGCCGTCCACGCCGAAGCGCACCTCTTCGGTCCGCTCCTCGTCGTCGAAGCTCGCGGAAATCACCAGCTCCGGCTCGGACAGCGCGGCGGGCAGGTTCGCCTCGAAGCCGTCGGCGCGCAGGTTCGAGAACTTCGTCAGCGGATCTTCGGCGTCCACGGTCTCGAGCGTCCGATCGCCGAGCTTCCAGACGTCCTGGCCGTCTTCGCCTGCGCTCCTCTCCAGCGTCATCGTCTCGCCGCCACGCGCGAACGACACGCGGTTGGCGGTGAACGTGCGGAAGTCGAACACGTCCTTGCGCCGGAACCCGCTCACGTCCTTCCGGATGTCGCCGAGCAGGTTGTCGCCCACGGTGAACACGCCGGGCCGCCCGGAGTCCTTCGCGTACCGCGTGCCGGTCATCGCATTGCCGATCAGCAGCGTGCGATCGGTCTTCGGGCCCGCCACCTTCACGGTGACGGTCGGCTTGTCGAGTCCGTATTCGGCGAGGCTCTCCGGTTCCTGCGCAATGAACTGCTGCACCTCGGTGGCTGCGAGCGCGCCCAGCACGCCCTCGATCGCGCCATAGTCCCCGCGGGCCTGGAGCGGCTCGATGAGGTCCCACTCGGTGTCGGTTCGCTTCGCGAAGGCGACCGTCGAGCCGCCGTCCACGATCTCGATCGCGTTCACGTCCACCCGCTCGAACTGCAGCACCCGCCGGTCGCGCAGATCGAACAGCGTCTTGTTGTAGACGGTGTCGATGAACGGCGACACGAGCAGCACCCGCGCCTCGTCGTTCCGCTTCGCGTACATCCCGGCGCCGGTCGGCGTCTTGTCGCCCAGCAACAGCCGGAACGGCTCGCTGGCGCCTGCGGCCCTGAACGCCACCTCGATCTTCGGCGGGTCGAGTCCGTAGTCGGCCACGCTGGCCGGGTTCTCCTCGAGCACGCTGTCGATCTCCAGCGTGGCCAGGCCGGAGGTGATCGTCCCTGGGGCGGTGGGGTCGGCATCCGTCGCGATCGGCTCGACGACCTGCCACTCGCCATCGGACTTCCTCAGCACCGTCCGCTCGCCCAGCGTCGCGGTGACGGTCATCTCTTCGATGGCGTCCGCCTCGACGGCGAACATGTCCTCCTTCTCGGGCAGGTCCGACGCGGGCCGTTGGCGCTCGACGAGGAAGATGTACGCGCCCAGGCCGATCAGGACGACGGCCAGCGCGATCGTGGACTTCAGCCCGCGCACGTTACCGCCGCCTCCGCGACCAGGTGTAGACGCCCAGGCCCAGCACCGCAGCGGGGACGCCCAGCAGCGTGAACCAGAAGATCGACTGCTGCTCGGCGGCGGTCAGCGTGATGCGCCGGTCGCTCGCCTCGCGCGGCCGGATCGAGATCAGGTTCTCCTGCTGCGCCAGCCAGTTGACCGCGTTCATGAACAGGTCGCGGTTCCCCTGGATGCCCAGATACGCGTTGGACGCGAAGTCCGAGTCGCCAATCACCGCCACCCGCGTCTCGGGCTTGCGGTCCGACTCGTCGGCCGGTTCCGGTTCCACACCGTCCTCGGACTCGGCGGCGGCCGCTTCCTCCGCCTTCACGGCGTCGGGCGAAGGCAGCGCGACGGCCACGCCGATCGTGATCGGTCCCGGCCGGTCGCCGCTCTCGGGATCCATCGCGACCTCGCCGGACTCCAGCAACTGGGCCACGTTCGACTCGGCCCAGCTGCGCTCGCTGGTCTCGATCAGCGGCCGCGCCGCCCGCTCGGCGGAGTCGGGAATCGCCGAGATCGAGCGCGCCAGGGGGAATGCGGTCAGGAGCCTGAAGCGCTCGGTCAGCGGGTGCGGGGGATACGTCGCCGCCACGGGCATCGACGGGTCATCGGCACCGAACAGCCGGCCCATGCCGCTGATGTCCACCACGACGTCGTTGCCGACCGACACACCCCACTCGCGGAGGAAGCCCTCGTACACCGGCATCGAGGCGCCCGCCTGGTCCGGCGGGTCGAGCAGCACGAGCAGATGGCCGCCCCGGTTCAGGTACCGCCGGAGCACGTCCACCTCGAACTCGGCCAGGTCGGTCGTCGGGCCGGCATCCACGAGCACCGACGCATCCGCCGGGACCTCGTCCACCTGCGCGAGCACGAGCTCGGCGACCTCGAAGTTCTCGCGCTCCAGCGCCAGCGCCACGCTGGTCAGGCCGGCGCGGTCTCCCGCGTCGCGATCCTTCTCGCCGTGCCCCTGCAGGAAATACACCTTCTTCTGCTCGCCGGTGATGACCTTCACCAGGGCGTTCCCCAGGTCCTGCTCGGAATCCGAGATCGCCCGTTCCTGCCGCCCCTGGTACTCGAGGACGATGGTGCCGTAGCTCTCCACGTTGTACTGACGCGCCTGGACCGGCATCTTGTCGGCGTCGATGTATTCCACCTCGACCTGCGAGGACTGGTACTCGTATTCGGCCAGCCGTGTCCGGTACCGGTCCAGATCGCTGCCCCGGTCGAAGACCAGCAGCCGCAGCGGCTCCTCCAGCCCCTGCAGCAGGTTGGTCGTCTGGTCCGACAGACTGAACTGCTGGTTCGCCGTCAGGTCCCACCGCTTGTTCTGCCGCGACGCCAGGTAGTTCACGGCCACCAGCAGCCCCAGCACGATCAGGACGCTGGCACTCGCCAGCGCTCCGTAGCGCGCCTGCCGCCGCTTGAAGGCGTCGAGGATCGCCCGCCACTGGCCCAGCGTGTAGAGCACCACGGACGCCAGGCCCGCCCACGCCAGGTACACGGCGTACTGGTCCAGCTCGGGCCGGACGAACCGCAGCACGACGGCCGCGAACACGAGCGCGACGCCGATCCAGCCCACGATGTTGAGAATGCGCATCACCATGATTCAGCCCCGCCACCGCTCGGTGTCCACCGACCGCGCGGTCAGGAACAGGCCGAACGCCATGAAGCTCACGTAATAGACCAGGTGCTTCGTGTCGACCACCCCGCGCGTGAAGTCGTCGAGGTGCTGGGTCACCGACAGGTAGGTCAGGACCTGCTGCGCCAGCGGGCCGGTGAACTGGCTGATCCAGTCGATGACCCACAGCAGCAGGAACACGGCGAAGGTCACCATCGCCGCCACGATCTGGTTCTTCGTCAGGCTCGAGATCAGCAGCCCCACCGACACGAAGCAGCCGCCCATCAGCAGCAGCCCGAGGTAGCCGGTCAGCACGGGCAGCACCTCCGGGTTCCCCTTCCAGAACAGGACGCCGATGTGCACGACCGTCACGGCGAGGAGCGCCGCGTAGAGCGTCATCGCGCCGATGAACTTGCCCAGGATGATCTGCATGTCCGTCAGCGGCGAGGTCAGCAGCAGCTCGATCGTCCCGGACCGCTTCTCTTCGGCGTAGGTCCGCATCGTGATCGACGGCAGCACGAACAGCACCACCACGCTCGTGTTGAGGAACAGCGGCGTGATGAGCTGCTGGTTCACGTTCACCGGCGCGCCCATCATCGACATCTGCATGCTCTGGCTCGTGAAGAACGAGAGCAGCGCCACGAAGAAGTAGCCGAACAGCAGCGCGAAGAAGCCGATGAAGACGTAGGCGATCGGCGAGTCGAAGTACGCCTTCACTTCCTTGTGCGCGATGGCCAGCACGTTACGCATGCGTGGTCTCCTCTTCCTGCCCGGGTTGCGGCGGCTCGGGCGGCGCCACTCCGGGCTCGGCCGCCGTCGTGTCTTCGGTCGTCAGGTGCAGGAAGATTTCCTCCAGGCTCAGCCGCATCGGCCGAAGCTCCAGCAGCCCCCACCCGCGCGAGACCACCGCCGAGGCGAGCTCGCGCCGGACGTCGCGGCCGTCTTCGCTCGTGACCTCCACACTCACGGGGCCGCCCGCACCGTCGTTCAGCGTCACCCCGCTGACGCCGGGCACCTGCGTCAGCGCGGCGCTGACGTCCGGTCCCGGACCGTCCACCTGCAGGTACATCGCCTCGGAGCCCCGGACCCGCGCCGTCAGGTTCTCGGGCGTGTCCACGGCGACGACGCGCCCCTTGTTGATGATGACCACCCGCTGGCAGGTCTGGCTGACCTCGGGCAGGATGTGCGTGCTCAGCACGATCGTGTGGTCGCCGGCCAGCGCCTTGATGAGCTGCCGCGTCTCGATGATCTGCTTCGGATCCAGGCCGGCGGTCGGCTCGTCCAGGATCAGCACCTCGGGGTCGTGCAGCAGCGCCTGCGCCAGGCCGACGCGCTGGCGGTAGCCCTTGGAGAGCTGGCCGCACTGGCGCCGCGCCACGTCGGCGATGCGCGTCCGCTCCATCACCCCGTCCACGCGCGCCTTGACCTGGCTCCGCGCCACGCCTTTCACCTTCGCCACGAAGGTGAGGTACTCGGACACGCGCATGTCCGGGTACAGCGGCGGCGTTTCCGGCAGGTAGCCGGTGCGCCGCTTGGCCTCGATCGGCTGCTCCAGCACGTCGAAGCCCGCCACGATCGCCCGCCCCTCGGTCGGGGGCATGTAGCCGGTGATGATGCGCATCGTCGTGGTCTTGCCGGCGCCGTTCGGCCCCAGAAAACCCAGAATCTCGCCACGCTCGACGCGGAAGCTGATGTCGTCCACCGCGGTCACCGGACCATACCGCTTGGTGACGTGCTGCACCTCGATCACGGATAACTCCTAGAGAACGTTCATGTTAGGAAGCGCAACCCGAAATTCTAGTCGAGCGCACGCACGGAGGCAACCCGGCGCCGGTATGGTTAAATCGAAAGCTTCATCCCCGCGCGGTTCGGGGCACACAGGAGGTTCGATGGCAGCCGACGTCGGCACGACAGCACCAGATTTCACACTACCCAACCAGGATCGCGAGGCCGTCACGCTCAGCGCCGAGCTGGCCAAGGGCAAACCGGTCGTCCTGGCGTTCTTTCCTGCGGCGTTCAGCTCCGTGTGCCAGAAGGAGCTGTGCACGTTCCGGGACGCCGCCCGGCTCGGTTCCCTGAACAACCTGAGCAAGGCGCAGGTCTTCGGCATCAGCGTCGACACGTTCTTCGCGCTCAAGGCGTTCGGCGCCGAGCAGAAGCTCAGCTTCCCCCTGCTCAGCGACTTCAACAAGGACGTGATCCGTGCCTATGACGTCCTGAACCCCGATATGGTCGGCCTGAAGGGGATCGCAAAGCGGTCCGTCGTCGTCGTATCTGGTGACGGCAGGATCGCATACCGCGAGGTTCTGGACGACGCGCGGAACGAGCCGGACTACGCGAAGCTGAACGCGGCCCTGGCGTCGCTCTGAGCGCGGCCCCGGCCGCGCCGGGCGTCGTCGAGCGCCGGATACGACCGTGGACACCTCCACCTCCACCACCTGCGGCGTCTGCGAACTCCACGCGGAGGCAACCTTCCGCGTGGAGGGGATGGACTGCGGCGAGGAGGTGACCCTGCTCGAACGCCGCCTCCGGCCGCTGGTGGGGCTGGAGGCGATGTCCGCCGATCTCCTCAACCAGCGGCTCCACGTCACTTTCGACGCCGCCCGCCTGTCCACGACCGCCATGGTCGAGGCCATCGGCGGCACCGGGATGCGGATGTGGCTGGAGCACGAGCAGCCGACGTCGTACGGCACGACCGTCGAGTGGCGGTGGCACCTCGTACGGATCGCAGCAGCCGGGATGGGAGTGGGCCTGCTGCTCCAGGGGCTCGTGGCGCTGGGGTGGGTGGGTGCGAAAGCGGGCGAGATCGCCGACGTGCTGTTCCTGGCCGCGGCTGCCATCGGCGCGGTGTACCCGGCCCGGCGGGCGCTCGTCTCGATCCGCTCGCGGTCGATCGACATCAACGTCCTGATGGTCGTGGCCGTGTCCGGCGCGGTCGCGCTCGGCGAGTGGAGCGAAGCGGCCAGCGTCGTCCTCCTCTTCGCGATCGCGCAGTGGCTCGAGGCGCGGACGATGGAGCGCGCCAGACAGGCGATCCGCGCCCTGATGGACCTGACGCCGCCGGAAGCGCTGGTCCGGCGGGACGGGGCCGACGTCAGGGTCGGCGTCGACCAGGTCGCGGTGGGCGACACGATCGTCGTGCGGCCCGGGGGCAAGGTGCCGCTCGACGGCGAGATCCTCTCCGGCCGGACCGACGTCAACGAGTCGTCGATCACGGGCGAGTCGCTGCCGGTGGACAAGGCCCCCGGCGACGAGGTGTTCGCCGGCACGATCAACGGCCGCGGCGCCATCGACGTCCGGGTCACGCGTCTCCGGGACGACACGAGGCTGGCGCGGATCGTCCACCTCGTCGAGGAGGCGCAGTCGAAGCGGGCGCCCGTGCAGACGCTGGTCGATCGCTTCGCGCGGGTCTACACCCCCATCGTGATCCTTGTCGCGCTCGCCATGGTCCTGGGCCCGTGGGTCGCCGGCGGCGACATGGACGTCTGGATCTACCGGGCGCTGGTGCTGCTCGTCGTGGCGTGCCCCTGCGCGCTGGTGATCTCCACGCCCGTGTCGGTCGTGGCCGCGCTGGCCGGTGCGGCGCGGCACGGCGTCCTCGTGAAGGGGGGCGCGCAGCTCGAACGCCTGGCGGCCGTGAAGGTGGTGGCGTTCGACAAGACCGGCACGCTCACGCGTGGCGAGCCCGCCGTCGCCGGCGTGGTGGCGATGCCGGGCCTGTCGCCGGCGCAGGTAATCGAGACCGCGGCGCGCGTGGAGGCACGGTCGGAGCACCCGATTGCCAGGGCCGTGGCGGCTGCTGCATCGTCGGCGGTGGCGGCCGCGACGGACGTCACGGTGCTCCCCGGTCTGGGCGCGGAAGGCGTGGTGGACGGGCAGCGGATCCTCGTTGGCAACGCGCGCCTGATGACCGGGCGCGGCATCGACCCCGCCGTGGCCGGCCTCGACACGGGCGGGATCGAGCGGCCCGGCCGCTCCATCGTGTTCGTGGCGGTCGAGGGTCGCGCGATCGGCGCCATCGCCGTGGCCGATCGGATCCGCGACACGGCGCGCGAGGCGATCGAGTCGCTGCGCGGCCAGCAGGTCACCCGCCTCGTCATGCTGACCGGCGACCATCCCGCCGCTGCGGCCCCCCTCGCAGACGAGCTCGGCCTTGACGAGGTTCATGCCGGCCTGCTGCCGGAGCAGAAGCACGAGCTCGTGCAGGCGCTGCGCACCCGGCACGGTGCGGTGCTGATGGTCGGCGACGGCGTGAACGACGCTCCCGCCCTGGCCGTGGCCGACGTGGGTGCGGCGATGGGCGCGGCGGGTTCCGACGCGGCGCTCGAGACCGCCGACGTCGCGCTGATGTCGGACGAGCTGCTGAAGCTGCCCTACGCGCTGCGTCTCGCTCGGGCGGCGCTCGGCAACATCCGCACGAACATCGCGATCGCGCTCGTCCTGAAGTTCCTCGTGCTCGGCCTGGCCGTCGCCGGCATCGCGACGCTGTGGCTGGCGATTCTCGCCGACACGGGCGCCTCGGTGATCGTCGTCGGAAACGCCGTGCGGCTGCTGCGGGCGCGGTAGCCCGGCCGGCCCGCGTGTTGACACCGCCGACGATCGTTGGCGTGCGTTGCAGCCGTTCGAGCCTTCTCGCTATAATCCGGACGCCGTGCGCGGTGCGGGTGTGTGGAGTGAGTGATGGCGACCTGTCCGGACTGTGAGTTCGACGAGATTGACCTCGAAGACTACGAAGAGGGCGACACGCTCAGCTGCCCGGAGTGCGGCCGGACGCTGCTCGTCAACGACGGGGATCTCGACTTCGCCGACGAAGACGACGATCTCGACGATGACGACGACCTCGACGAGGACGCAGACGAGGACGATCAGGACGACGACGACCTCGACGAGGACGACGAGGAAGACGAGGAATACGACGAGTGACCGCCGTTCCGGTCGAACGCGAGGCCGAGGTGCACGGCGGCGCGCGATCGGCTGAGGCGGCGAGTGCGCTCGAGGCGCGATCGCGCCGGCTGTTCGACCTGCTGCGGTCCTACCGCGCGGTCATCGTCGCCTTCAGCGGCGGCGTGGACAGCGCGTTCCTGGCCTGGGCCGCCACCCGCGTCCTGGGCGACCGCGCCCTCTGCCTCACCGCCGACAGCCCCAGCTACCCGGACCATCATCGGCAGCTCGCCCTGCGCGTGGCCCGTGCCGCGGGTCTCCGGCACGAGTTCGTCCGCACCGGCGAGATGGAGCGGGCGGAGTACCGCGCGAACCCGGTGGACCGCTGCTACTACTGCAAGGAGGAGCTCTACGAGACGCTGCAGACGGTGGCCGCGTCGCGCGACATCGGCGTCATCGTGGATGGCAACAACGCCGACGACCGCGGTGACTACCGGCCGGGCCGGCGAGCGGCCGCCGAACGGGGCGTGCGGAGCCCGCTGGACGAGGCAGGCCTGACGAAGGCCGACATCCGCGAGCTGTCGCGCCGCGCCGGGCTGCCCACCTGGGACGAGCCGGCGTCCGCGTGCCTGTCGTCGCGCATTCCGTACCACACGGCCGTCACCGTCGAGCGGCTCCAGCGCATCGAGCGCGCCGAGGACGCGCTGCGCTCGCTCGGCTTCCGCGTGTGTCGCGTCCGGCACTACGGTGCGATGGCGCGAGTGGAGCTGGGAGCGGACGAGATGTCGCGGCTCGCCGAGCCGGGACTGCTGGAGCGCATCGTCGCCGGGCTGGTCCGGGCGGGCTACCGCGATGTCACGCTCGATCTGCTCGGGTACCGCACCGGCAGCCTGAACGACGGGATCGTCCTCCGTCAGACCTGACGCAGGGAGTCGTGGACCGGTTCGACCGCGTCCTGCCGTGGACAGTGGCCGTCGCCTACGCCGCGACGCACCTGCTGCTCCTCTCGCCGTCGCTCGAGGACATCGACTCGGTCAACTTCGCGCTCGGCCTGCGCGAGTTCGATCCCGCCCGGCACCAGCCCCATCCGCCGGGCAATCCCTTCTACGTCGCGCTCGGCCGACTGTCGCTCTTCGTGGTCGGGCTCGTGTCGCCCGGGATGGCACCGATCGAAGCCGAAGCGGCCGCACTGGCCGTCTGGTCGGCGATTGCCGGGGGCGTCGTCCTCGTGGCCATGTGGAGCCTCGCGCGATCGTTGAGCGCGTCACGTCCAGACGGCTCCGAGCCGATCCCGGGCATGGTGTCGCGGATCGCACCGGTGCTGCTGGCGTGCGCACCGCTGTTCTGGATGACCGGCCAGCGCCCGCTGAGTGACATGACCGGCCTGGCCGCGGCGATGGCCACGCAGGCGCTGACGCTGCGGGCGATGGTGGCAGCGGGCGCGGCGCGGCGCGATCGGGCGGCCCTGATGACGGCCGGCGCAGCCCTGGCGGCCGGCGCAGCCCTCGGCTTCCGGGTGCAGACGTTCTGGTTGACGACACCGCTCCTCCTGGCCGTCGTGCTCGGGACGCCCGCACTTCGCACGTGGCGCATCGGACTGCGCGCAGCCGGGGCGTGGAGCGCTGGCGTGCTCTGCTGGGTCGTCCCGCTGGTGGTGGCCACGGGTGGCCCGCGGGCCTATCTCGCAGCGCTCGACTCACAAGCGGGCGAGGACTTCGCCTTCGTCGAGATGTTGTACGCACGACCCTCGCTGAGGCTGGCTGCCCTGGCAGCGTTCCGCACGTTCCTCATGCCCTGGGGTGCGCAACCACCCGTGGACGGGAGCGGCATCGGCGCGGACGTCTGGCTGGCGGTTGTCGTGCTGGGTCTTGCCGCGGCCGGTGCGTTGACGATGCTGCGCCGGGAGCGCCGGAGCGGCTGGCTGCTGGCCGCTGCGTTCCTGCCGTACGCGGCGTTTCACCTGCTGTTCCAGGAGACGGTGACCACGCGGTACGCCCTGCCCGTGCTGCCGGCCGTCGTGTTCCTCGCGGCGCGCGGCCTCGGATCGCTCCCCCGGGGCGGCGTGCCGGCCGTGCTCCTGGCGGTGGCAGCGCTCGCGACCGTACTGCCGGCCAGCGTGCAGTACGCCAGGAACCCGCACCCGGCCTTTGCGGCGATGGCGGATGTCGTGCAGCGGGCGATCGTCGATCCGCCGGCGCTCGTGACATCGAACCTGGCGTTGTCCAGGGCCGTGACCGCAGCCGATCTCGGTGACGTGACCGTCCGCACCGGGACCGCGCACCTGCTGGCGATCGCGATTGCGCGCGAGTACTGGACCAGCGACGGAACCGGCGAGGTCTGGTTTCTCGCCGAGCCGAGACGCACCGACATGGAGCTCCTGGACCGCGAGACGCGCCGCGACGTCCAGCGGTATCGCTGGCCGGTGGCGTCCAGGCCGGAACTGGGCGGTGTGCGCCCCACGGGCTCGGATTGGTACCGGCTGCCGCCGCCCCGCTGGTTCGTCGGCCGCGGCTGGGGGCTGACTCCGGAACAGGCCGGCCGGGCGGAGGTGGCCGGCGAGGGTCCCCATCGACACCCGATCGTCGCGTACGCCGCCCGCGACAGCCGGCCCGTCCGGTTGATGATCGGCGGACGATACCTTGGACAGGGGGACCTCGGCCCGGTACGGGCAAGCGTGGCCGTGGACGATCGCGTGGTTGACGAGTGGACCGTGACCGCCGGGGCCCCGCGATTCCTGCGTTTCGTGGACCTGCCGCCGGACCTAGCTGCCGGCGCCGGCCGATATGCCCGCGTGACCGTTGCCGCCACCAGCGCCCGGTCGGTGCCGGTCGGCATGGAGCAGTTCGGTGTGGCCGGTGGGGACGACGTGCTCTGGGGCTTCGGCGAGGGCTGGCACGAGGGCGAATACGCCCCGACGACCGGGCGTCGCTGGCGATGGACGAGCGCGCGCGCCCGCCTGGAGATCCGGGGGCCAGCCCGGCCGTTGCGCGTGACCCTGCGCGGGGAATCGCCCCTCCGGTACTTCGACGAAGTACCCGCCGTGACCCTGAGGGCCGGAAACGAGGTCGTGGGCCGGTTCGAGCCGTCGTCCGATTTCGACTGGAGCATCCGCGTGCCGGCGGCGCTCGTGGCGGCGTCTGGTGGAGCGCTGGATCTGGAGACCTCCCGGGTCTGGGTCCCGGCGGAGTCGGGGCCCTCGGCCGACCGGCGCTCGCTCGGGTTGCGGGTCTTCTCGTGTGAAGTGGAAACCGAGTGACGCCGCTGTGACGGGGTCCGACCTGTTTTGTTTGACAGTAGGATCCGCGGACGCTAAGCTCTTCTCGGTTTTCACGAGTTGGCCCCCCTGACCCCGAGCAGGAGTCCTTGCCCATGAGTCTGCGCCGCCACCTGTCGTTACTCGCCCTGACGCTGATCGTCGTGGTCGGGCTTGCCGGTTGCGCGAAGGAGCCGCCGCCAGCCGAGCCGCCGCCGCCGCCGCCGCCGGCTGCGCC
>VFZH01000066.1 GCA_016871255.1 Acidimicrobiia bacterium
GAGCCGGCGCCTCCGGATCCATCGGGCACGTCCGCAGACGTACCGCCGTCGCCCGGTGCCCCCGGGGCGGCACCCGCGGTGACGCCCTAGATGAGACGGACCGGCTGCCTGCTGTTCGCCCTGCTGTGCCTCCCGCACGCGGCGGGAGCCCAGGGCTTTCTCACCGGCCCGGTGCGGTGGACCCCGGTGCTGTCGCTGCGCGACGTGGGGTACGACACGAACGTCTTCGACGATCCCAAGGTCGAGGAAGGCGACTGGACCGGGACCTTCGGCTCCCAGGTGAGTGCGGTGCTCGACGGCGCCCGGCTCTACGTCACGGGAGACGCCAGCCTCGACGCGGTGTACTTCCATCGGTTCACGTCCGAACGGGCGATCAACCGGCTGGCGAACGTGCGCGTGGCGCTGCCGCTGTCGCGGTTCGACCCGTTCGTCATGGGCAACTACGCCCGCGCGCAGGAGCGGCAGGGATACGAAGTGGACCTGCGGGCGCGCCGGGGCAGCTGGATGGGCGGCGGCGGCGTCGTGATGCACCTGTCCGACCGCGGATCAATCCAAGTGTCGGCCTCCAGGGAGCGCCAGGATTTCGATGCGGGGCAGACGTTCCAGGGGCTGGATCTGGCGCGGCAGCTCAATCGGACGACGGAGACCGCACGGCTGGGCTTCAACTACGCGCTCACGCCGCTGACGATGATGGCCGTCAACGCGGCTCAAGTCCGCACTGATTACGATCGTCCCGGGCGCGATACGGAGGATTTGCGGGCGGACGTGATGATCACGTTCGACCCGGTCGCCATCATTCAGGGGAGCGCCGCCTTCGGCTACCACGACCTGAAGGGGGACCCGCCGGAGGTGATTCCGTATCGCGGGTTCCACGCCAACGTGAACCTCTCCTATGTCTTCCGGGAAGTCACGCGCGTGGCCGGCCGCTACGCGCGCGACACGTCCGCGTCGATCGACGCGCCGTACTTCGAACAGTCGGGCTACGAACTGGAGGTGACGCAGGAGCTGTTGGGTCCCCTGGCGCTCGTGGTCCGGGGGGCGCGCGAGCTGCTGGACTACCCGGGCATTCCGAGCCGGGACTTCCCGGCTCGGGAGGACCGGGTGGAAAGCTATGCAGGCGGCATTACCGTCCAATTCACTGACACGACGCGCTTCGTGCTGTCGTACGAACACGCGCGTCGCTTGTCTTCGGTGCCGCAGAACACGTACGATCGACGCCGGGTCATCTCGTCGTTCACGCTGACCCTGTCGAGGTGAGACCATGCGACTGCTGATCCTCGCATTGCTGCTCGCGGCGACACCCGCCGCCGCCCAGAACGGCGCGGCGCCGGCGGCACCACCTGTGGAGGCGCCGGGCGCGGCCCCGGCCGCATCGGACGCCGCGTCCTACATGGTCGGCGTCGAGGACGTGCTGAAAATCACGGTGTTCGGCGAGCCCGAGCTGAGCAACTCCTACCGCGTGGACGCGGACGGGACGTTCAACTACCCGTTCCTCAACAAGATCAAGGCGGCCGGGCGTCCGCTCGGCGACATCGAGGACGAGATTGCCACCCGCCTGCGCAACGGCTACGTGCGTCAGGCGCAGGTCTCGGTCGAGGTGGAGCAGTACCGGGCGCGCAGCATCTTCGTCGTGGGCGAAGTGCGGTCGCCCGGCAAAGTGCCCCTGACAGCGCAGATGACGCTGCTCGAGGCGCTCGCGCAGGCCGGGTACACCACGGCCAACGCGGGGAGCCAGGTGCTGGTGATCCGATCGGGGACCGGCGGTGGTGGTGCGGCCGCCGGCTCGGCGGCAGAGTCAAACAACGCCATACGCGCCAACCTGGCGGATCTGCAGGCCGGGCGGATGGCCACCAACGTGGTGCTCCAGGAGGGCGACACCGTCCTGGTGCCGCCGGCCGAGAAGTTCTACGTGACAGGGCACGTCCGCGCTCCGGGCGCGTTCACCCACGAGCCGGGCATGACTGTCCTCCAGGCCGTCTCGCTCGCGGGCGGCGTGAGCGAGAAGGGCTCGACCCGCGGGATCAAGATTCAGCGTGTCGTGGACGGCGAGAAGCGGGAGCTGAACGTCGAAATGACGGATACCGTCGAGGCCAACGACACCATCATCGTGCGGCAGCGCTTCCTCTGATCGCGTTCGGTCCGTGCGGCGGGCGTGTGGCGCCGGGACGGGAGGCATGAATCCGGGCTGGCCCTGTGCGGCGCTGGCCGCCTCCGTCTGCCGCGTGCGTTCTCGGGCCCGACCGTCACTCGTCCCGGCCACAGGCCGTGAGCGCGGCCGACCGTGAAGATCACCCATCTCTGCGGCTGGTACTTTCCCGAGTCGCTCGGGGGGACGGAAACATACGTCGCCGGGCTGGTTGCGCGCCAGCAGGCCGCCGGCCACACGGTCGCCGTGGCGGCCCCCGACCCCGGTCTGACCGGCGAACGTGCGTACGAGCACGAGGGGGTCCCGGTGTTCCGGTTTCCCGTGCCTGCGGCGCCGACGAGGGCGGAGGCACAACACGCGGTGCCCGTCCGCGGCGCCGAACGGCTCCATGCCTGGCTGGCTGCGCACGGACCCGACATCGTCCACCTCCACTCGTTCGTGACGGGCCTGGGACCGCAGACGATTCGCGTTGCCGGCGCGCTGGGTGCCGGCGTGATCGCGACGGCGCACACGGGGGGACTGGGCCTGCTCTGCCAGCGCGGCACGCTCATGCAGTGGGGACGCCGTCCGTGCGACGGCGTCGTCCGGCCGCGCAAGTGCGCGGCCTGTGCGCTCGAGGCGCGCGGTCTCGTGCGACCGCTGGCGGACGTTCTGGCGCTGGTCCCTCCCGACTCCGGCCGGGCGCTGGGCGCCATTCCGGGAGGGCTCGGGACCGTGCTGGGGATGAGCGCCCTCATCCGGCAGAACGCGATTGCGCAGCGCGCTCTGCTGGACGACCTCGACGCGTTCGTCGTGTTGACGGAGGCTGCCCGCGTGATGGTGGAGCGGCAGGCGGCCGGACGCGGCCGGGTCGTCGTGAATCGACTCGGTGTCCGCGATACAGCCGCCGCGCGACCGGCCAGGTCTCCGGGTGCGCCGCTGACAGTCGCCTACGTCGGGCGCCTTGACCCGATCAAGGGGATATTCGATCTCGCCCGCGCCGCCCGTCACCTGGACGCGCGGGCCGTGCGGGTGGTCTTTCGCTGTCCGGTGCTGGACCCTGCCGAGCGGGCCCGCGCCGCACGGGTGCTCGACCTCGCGGGAGGCGCCGGAAGCCTCGTCATGGGAGGGCCGCTGGCGCCGAGGGAGGTCTTCGGCTTTCTGGCATCGATCGATCTGCTCTGCTGTCCTTCGCGGACGTTCGAGGGCGGCCCGACGGTGGCGCTCGAGGCGATGGCGGTCGGCACCCCCGTTCTCGGCACCGACATCGGCGCCCTGCGGGAGATCGTGGATGACGGCGTGAACGGACGGCTCGTGCCCGCGGGCGACTGGCGCGCGCTGGGCGACACACTGGTGGATCTCGCCGGGAACCCCTCGCGGCTGGACGCGTTCCGGGCAGCCATCGGCCGCGTGCGTACGATGGACGACGTCGCGAGGGACTACGAGGCCTTGTACGAGGAGGTGGTTGCCCGGTCCCGGGCGCGATCGCCTGACGGCAGACGTGCCGGGTAGCGTGCGCGACGCCGGGAAGGCCGCCCTGGCCGCGCTTGGCGTCTACCGCCGCCGGCTTCACCGCCTGCCGTATCCCGGTGTGGCGGTGCTCGCGTACCACGGCGTGTGCGCGGATCACGGTCCCGGCGCCCGGATGCAGGGAGGGGCCCTGCACGTGTCGGTCTCGCGCCTGGAGGAGCAGTGCCGGGCACTCGCGCGTCACTGCACGCCGATCACGGGCCGGGAGTTCCTGGCAATCGCGAGAGGTGAGGCGGCCGCGCCCTCGCGTGCCGTGCTCGTGACGTTCGACGACGGCTACGCGTCGATGCTGACGCACGCGTTGCCGGTGCTGGCGCGGCACGGCGTGCCGGCGGTCGTGTTCGTGTGCCCGGACCCGATCGAGCGGCAGGTGCGCTTCTGGTTCGATGCCGTTGCGGAACGCCGCGGCGACGCCGCGATTCGGGCGCTGAAAGAGGCGTCGCACGAGGAGTGGCGCAGGGCAGTCTCTGCCGACGAGATGTCGGCGGACAGGGCCGATCCGCATCGTCCGCTGACCGTGACCGAGTTGCGGGAGCTTGCCGCGCACCCGCTTGTCGAAGTGGGTGGGCACACTCTCACGCATCCGATCCTGGCGCGCGCGCCGGAGGAGGTGCAGGCGCGCGAGATCGCCGGCAGCGCCGCCGCCATCCGTGAGTGGCTCGGTGCGGACCCGGCGCTGTTCGCGTACCCGAACGGGCGGCCGGGCATCGACTTCACGGACGCCACCATCGCGCTGGTGGCGGCGCACTACGGCGACGCGTTCGCCGTCGGCGACGCGTTCACGGAGCCATCGGCCGAGCGGTACCGGCAGCGCCGCTTCCTGATGCTGGACACCGTGTCGGCCGCAGAGCTGGCGCATCGGCTCGCGGTGTCCTGGCCGAGGTTGCCGGAGCCATCGTGAAGCGCGCTGTGGTGGTCACCTCCGGCAACCTGTCCACGTGCCCGCGGATGGTGAAGGCAGCCGACGCGCTGGTGGAGGCGGGCTGGCAGGTGCGCGTGATCAGCACGATCACCGGTGGCTGGGCGGCGGATTTCGATCGGGTGGTGCATGCGCGACGGCGCTGGCGATGGGATCCGATCGTGCTGACGCGCCGGGAAGCGCGTGCCCGCTGGCTCATCGGCGGCATCCGGTCGCGTGTCGCCCGGATCGCCGCCCGGTGGGGCCGGCGGCCGTGGCCGGACGCCGTGGCCGCACACGCGTTCAGCCGTGCCCACGCGGAGCTGGTCGCGGCCGTGCTGCGCGAACCGCAGGAGCTGGTCTACGGGGGCACGAGCGGGGCGCTGGCCGCGCTGGCCGAGGCGTCGAGGATCAGCGGAACGCCGTGCGGGATCGACTTCGAGGACTTCCACTGTGGCCAGGGCGGTGACGATCCCGATGGTCGGCTCTACAACGAGCTCGCGGCGGCCGTGATGGCGCGGGCGGTCGGTCAGGCCTCGTTCCTGACCGCCGGGAGCGCCGCGATCGCGGCCGCCTGCGAGACACGGTTCGGTGCACGCGTGCTGCCGATCAACAACGTCTTTCCCCTGCCGCGCGGCCCGCAGCCCGCCCCGGCGGGCGGTCCGCTGCGCCTGTACTGGTTCAGCCAGACGCTCGGGAGCGGCCGTGGCCTCGAGGAGATCCTGACGGCGGCCGGCCGTGCCGGAGTGCCCTGCGAGCTGCACCTGCGCGGCCGCGCAGACGCCGCCCACGACCGGAGCCTGCGGGAACGGGCCGCCCGCGACGCGCCGAACGTGGCGGTGTACGTCCACCTGCCGGCGGATCCCGATCGCATGGTGGAGCGCTGTAGGGGCTTCGACGCCGGGCTGTCCGTGGAACAGCCGGACACGACGGCCAGGACGTTGTGTCTCACGAACAAGGCGCTGACCTATCCGCTGGCCGGCCTGGCGCTGGTCATGACGCGGACGCCCGGCCACGAGCCGCTTGCGGCCGATCTTCGCAGTGACGCGATCGTGTACGACCCCGGTGACGTCCGGACGCTGGCTGACGGCCTGGCCGCCTGGGCCGGCGACCGGCGTCTGCTGCAGCGGGCGCGCGACGCGGCCTGGGAGGCGGCGCGCACCCGCTGGCACTGGGAGCACCCGCTCGAGCGCGGGCGCTTCCTCGAGGCGGCGTCTGCCGTGGCCTGATCGTGCGCATCGCGTTGACCGTCGATCCCTACCTGCCGGTGCCGCCACGGTTCTACGGTGGCATCGAACGGATCGTGGACCTGCTGGCGGAGGGCCTCGTGCGGCGCGGACACGAGGTGGACCTGTTCGCCCATCCCGACAGCCGGACGGCGGCCACGCTGCATCCCTACGGCGCGCCGCCGCACATGACACCCGTCGCGCGGATCCGGGAGCTGCTGCAGGTCGGCGGTGGGTTGTGTCGGATGATCCGCTCCGTGGATCTCGTGCACAGCTTCGGGCGGCTCGCCGCGCTGGCGCCGATTCTCCCGCTTCGCTCCCTGCCGAAGATCCAGAGCTACCAGCGCGAGGTGCCGTGGCGCGGCGTCCGGCGTGCGGTCACGCTGGCTGGACCCTCACTCACGTTCACAGGATGCTCGACGAGCCTGTACGCACCGGCCATGGCGGACGGGCAGGGGGCCGGGCGGTGGCGCACGGTGTTCAACGGCGTCGACGTGTCCCGCTATCACGCCGCCCCGAGCGTGTCCGCCGCTGCGCCGCTCGTGTTCCTGGGACGTGTGGAGCGCATCAAGGGGCCACACGACGCGATCGCGATCGCCCGGGCGGCGGGACGACGACTCGTGATCGCGGGCAACGTGGCCGAGTCGGGCGACGAGGTCCGCTTCTTCGAAGACGAGATCCGGCCGCACATCGACGGGCAATCGGTCGAGTACGTGGGGCCCGTGGACGATGAGCGGAAGAACGCGATCCTCGGCTCGGCCGCGGCCCTGCTCATGCCCATTCACTGGGAGGAGCCGTTCGGCATCGTCATGGCCGAAGCCTTCGCGTGCGGCACGCCGGTCATCGGCTACGCGCGCGGCAGCGTCCCGGAAGTCGTCCTCGACGGCGTGAACGGCTTCTGCTGCGGCACGCGGGAGGCGGCCGTGGCCGCGGTGGGGCGTCTGCCGGCGATCGACCGCCGCGCCGTGCGCGCCGACTGCGAGGCCCGCTTCGGCGCCGATGCGATCGTCGACGACTACATCAGGCTCTACGAGGAGGTGACCGGGAGGACACCGGCCGGCGCCGGGCGGAGGGGTGACCATGCCTGAGCGCCGAGTGCTGATGATCTCGCCGCATTTTCCGCCCGACACGAGCGCGGCCGCGCACCGGGTCCGGCTGCTGGCCCCGCACCTGCCCGCGTTCGGCTGGACGCCGACCGTGCTGACCGTGGAGCCCGACGCCTACGAGGGGGCGCTCGACTGGGACCTCTCGCGTCTCGTGCCCGGGAGCGTGGAGGTCGTGCGTGCGCGCACGTGGCGCGCGCGCACCACCCGTCGCTTCGGGTTCGGCGACCTCGGTCTGCGCGCGCTCGTCGGACTGCGCCGGACCGCGCGACGGCTGCTCGCGGGTCGTCGCTTCGACGCGCTGTTCATCACGATCTTCCCGCCGTATCCCGCGATGCTCGGCAGGTCGCTGAAGGCCCGGTTCGACGTGCCCTTCGTCCTCGACTACCAGGATCCGTGGGTCGGGGCGTGGGGCCGGGACGTGGGTGGCGGCCCCGGGGGCCGGCCGGACCTGCGGAGCCGCGCTGCGCGGCGCCTGGGCGAGCGGCTCGAGCCTCGCGTGGTGGGTGCCGCCGATGCGGTGACGGCGGTGTCGGTCCGGACGATCGACGACATCGCGTACCGGCTCCCGGACGTCGTGCCGGCCGTGCGGGCGGCGTTGCCCCTCGGCTTCGAGCTCGGCGACCGGGACGCGGTCGACGGCGCCCTGCGGGCGAATCGCCAGTTCGATGGCCGCGACGGGCGCGTACATCTCGTGTACGTGGGCACGGTGCTGCCACGCGGTGTGTCCGTGCTCCGGGCCCTGCTGTCGGCCGTGGCGACGCTCACCGGCCGGCAGCCGGCGATCAGGGACCGGCTGCGTCTCCACTTCTTCGGCACGTCCAACCAGCGCGGTGCGGGACAGCGCCCGAGGGTGCTGCCGCTCGCCGAGGAACTCGGCCTCGTGACGCTGGTGCACGAGGTGCCGGCCCGCATCGACTACCTCGATGCGCTCCGCGTCCAGATCGACGCGCACGCGGTCATGCTGCTCGGCAGCGACGAACCGCACTACACACCGAGCAAGGTGTTTCCGGCGCTCCTCTCGGGGCGCCCGCTCCTCGCCGTGTACCACGAGGCGAGCAGCGTCGTGGACCTGCTGGCCGCCTGCCCGCTGGCAACGACGATCACGTTCCCCGACGGGGACGCGGTGGCCGGTCGCGTGGCCTCCATCGCAGAGGTGATCGATCGGCTGGTGCGCGAGGGCCCGGTGTCCGCCGAGCGTCCGGTCCTGGACGATCCCCGGATCAGCCGCTGGTCGGCCCGTTCGATCGCGGGCGATCTCGCGCGGGTGCTCGATGCGGTGGCGTCTCCCCGGTCGGCCGACAGCGGCCGGGCCCGAGCATGAGCGTACCGGCGCTGAAGCAGCGTCTTGGCCGCTGGCTGTTCCCGCGGCTGCCGATCACGCGGGCGCTGTTCGACCAGCTTCGATTCGAGGGCAACGCGATCCGCGTCCGCGCCGCCTACGCGTGCCTGCCCTGGCGGCGGGCCAGGTTGCGCGCGGTCCGGCGCCGGCGGGGTGTGCTGGTCAACATCGCCTGCGGTCCCCATCGTCCCGCCGGGTTCCTCAACCTCGATCTGCTGCCGGCGTCGCCGGACGTGATGCCGTGGGACTGCCGGCGCTCGATTCCCCTGTCCGCGGGCAGCGCGGCCGGCGTGCGGGCGGAGCAGTTCGTCGAGCACCTCGATCCGCGGGAAGAGGCGCCGGCGTTCCTGGCCGATGTCGTTCGCGCGCTGGCACCGGGGGGCGTCCTGCGGATCGTGGTGCCGGACGCGGCGCGGTTCATGGAGGCGTACGGGCGGGCGGATCGGTCCGGGTTCGACGCGCTGGCGGTCCCGGATCCGTTTCCCGGCGATCTCCCGACGAAGTTGGACGTCGTCAACCACGTGTTCCACCAGTGGGGTGAGCACCGGTGGGCGTACGACTTCGAGACGCTGGAGCACCGCCTGCGTCGCGCGGGGTTCTCGCGGGTGGAGCAGCAGGCGTTCGAGCAGTCGCTCGACCCGCGGCTGGCGTGCGACAGGTCCGTGCACGCGCCGTATTCGCTGTACGTGGACGCGGTGAAATGAAGGGCCGATCGGGAAACGAAGGGCCGATCGGGCCGGCTTCGGGCTCCGCTGCGGCTTCGGCGGGCCCGAACCGAGCGGTGAGTGACACCCTGACGGCGCCCGTTCCCGACCCCATCCGGCTGACGGTCGTGATGACGCACCCGGTGCAGTACGTTGCGCCCTGGCTCCGCTGGATGGCGGAGCACCGCCCGGGACTCGACCTGACGGTGCTGTATGGCGCGCTCCCCGATCCCGATCAGCAGGGCGTGGGCTACGGCCGCGCGTTTCGGTGGGACGTGCCGCTGACCGAGGGGTACCGCTTCGAGGTGTGCGGCCCCTCGGCGGGGCGGCGGTTCGGCGATCACGACTTCTTCGGCATCGACGTTCCGGACATCGGGCGGCGGATTGCGGCCACTCGCCCCGACGTCGTGCTGGTGCCCGGCTGGCACGCGGCGATGCTGCTCCGCGCGATCGTCGCGTGCAGACGACGGGGGATCCCGGTGCTGTACCGGGGCGACTCCACGCTGAACAGCGCACCCTCCCGCTGGCGCCGCCCGCTCTGGCGCCTGAAGACCCGCGCGCTGCTGCGCCTCTACGACGGCTACCTGAGTGTCGGCTCGATGTCCACCGCCTACCTCCGGTCGTTCAACGTGCCCGAGCCCCTGATCCGATGGTCTCCGCACGTCGTGGATCACGAGCGGTTCGCGCGCGAAGCCGATCGCGGCCGGACCGGCGGCGGGCGTGCCCGGCTGCGCGCGTCGATCGGCGCCACGGCCGAGGACTTCGTCGTGCTGTTTGCCGGGAGGTTCATCGAGCGGAAGCGTCCGCTCGACGCCGTGCGCGCCGTGGCCGGTCTCGGACGGGATGCCGTGCTCCTGATGGCGGGTGACGGAGTGCTCGCCCCCGAGGTGCGCGCGGAAGCCCATCGGCTCGGCGTACGCGTCTCCTGGCGCGGCTTCGTGAACCAGACCGGGCTGCCCGAGGTATTCGCGGCCTCGGACTGTCTGCTGATGCCGAGCCGCTTCGAGACCTGGGGGCTGCTGGTCAACGAGGCGCTCGCCTCGGGTGTGCCGTGCGTGGTGACGCGCGACGTTGCGGCCGGCGCGGACCTGATCGAGGACGGTGTGACCGGCTACACCGTGGAGGTTGGCGATATCGACGCCATGGCGCGGCGACTGGGTGACGTGCGGTCGGCGTGCGCCGGGACGGGAGCGCCCGGGCCGGCGTGCCGAACGGCGGCGGCGCGGGCGGACTTCACGGCCGCGTCCGACGGCCTCATCGCGATGGCCCGGCGCGTGCTCGCGCAGAGCGGCGGCCCGGCGCGTGTACCTACACGCGTGGTCGTGTGCAGCGGACACATGTCCGCCATGTTCGGCGTCGAGCGCATGACGCTCGAGGTGCTCGGGGCCCTTCGCGGCCGCGGCGCCGCCGTCCACTGCATCGTCAACCGGTGGGAGAGTTCACGTGTCGTCGATGGCGCCGAGCGCATCGGGGCGAGCTGGTCGCTCGGGTACTACGAGTACCCGCTCCGTGTCGGCGGGCCGGCGACCCTCGCGCGCGCGTTGTGGGACGTCGTCGCCACCAGCGCCGGTCTGGTGCGCGACGCCGGCGTCCGGCGCCCGACCCATGTGCTGATGCCCGACTACGTGGCGGTGCTGCGGAACGCCCCTGCGCTCGTCTGCCTGCGGCTGGCCGGCGTCACGACCATCCTGAGGCTCGGCAACGCTCCGGAGCGCGGGCCGTGGCGCAGGAGGCTCTGGCGCGGCGTGATCAACCCGCTCGTGACCCGCTTCATCGCCAACTCGGACTTCACGCGCGGCGAGTTGGTCGCCACCGGCGTACGTGCGGACAAGGTGCAGCGGATCTACAACTGGGCGCCCCGTCCGCCGGTTCCCCCGGGGGAGCTCCCGCGTGTGCCCGCCCGCATCGTCTACGTCGGCCAGATGATTCCGCCGAAGGGCGTCCACGTCCTGCTCGAGGCGCTCGGCAGGCTGGCGACCCGCGGCATCGACTGGTCCCTGGACGCGGTCGGCGACATCGACGGGTGGGAGCCGGAGGGGTGGGCCGGGTACCGCGCCGGACTGCGTGCGCGGGCGGACCGCGAGGATCTGCGCGGGCGGGTACGGTTTCTGGGCGTGCGCGAGGATGTGCCCGCGCTGCTCGCGGCTGCCACGGTGCACGTCTGCCCGTCGCAGCCCGAACAGCGCGAGGCGTTCGGGATCGTCAACGTCGAGGCGAAGCTGGCCGGACTGCCATCCGTCGTCACGCCGTACGGCGCACTGCCGGAGCTGTTCGTGCATCAGCAGGACGGGTGGATCTGCCGGGACGGGAGCGCGGAGGCGATCGCCGAGGGGCTCGCCTGGTTCCTCGCCGACCCCATCCGTACGGCCGAGGCGGGCCGGGCGGCCCTGCGATCGGCCGAGCGCTTCAGTCGCGAGCGCTTTGTCGTATCGTGGTTGGCAGCATTCGGGCTGTCCGCCGATACGGCAGGCACCGGCTCGTCGGATCCGGAACCTGCGGTGGGGTCACATGTTCGCTAGCATCATCGCCGCCGTCGCGGTCACCTACCTGTTCGGCAGCTGGATGTACGGCGCGTCGCTCGCCGTGCTCATCCTGATCTGGCGCGGGTTCCCGGACACCGAGGGACCGCCGGTGCTCCAGCTGGCGATGACGTGCCAGTGGGGGCAGGTGTCGGTGGGCCTCTGGTACTACGCGCTGACAGGCCGGGGGCTCCCGGTGATGGAGGTGTCCACCTACGAGATGATGGTCGGCGTCGGCCTGGGGTGCATCGCCCTGATGACGCTGGGCATGATCGCCGGCATCCGGGTGATGCAGAAGCAGCCGGCGGAACACCTGGCGGGCGCCCCGGAATACATGGTCACCTTCAGGACCCTGCTGATCGTCTACGTGAGCGCGCTGGCGGCCACGGGCGCGTTGACCGAGCTGGCCTACCAGCTGCCCGGCATCGGGCAGGCGCTGGTGGCGATCTCCGTGGCGCGTCTGGGCGTCGTGGCGCTGATCCTCCGTCGCATCGTGCGCCCGGTGTTCCGCTGGGAGCTCATCACGGTGCTGCTGGCGTTCGAGACGGTCATCGGCTTCACCGGGTACTTCTCGGGCTTCAAGGAGCCGATGCTGCTCGCCGCGCTGGCGCTGTTCGAGGTCTTCGATCGCAGGCGTGTCGGGCACTGGGTGACCGCCGGGTCGCTGGCGCTCGGGCTGGGGATGGCGTTCGTCATGTGGATCGGTGTGCGCGACCAGTATCGCCGCGACTTCGTGGACGACGCGTCCTTCGCGTCGTCGCGCTCCGCGCGCCTGGAGCGCATGCAGGCGCTGTTCACCGACTGGTTCGCGCAGCGGGAGGATCGGTTCACCGGCGATACGGACAAGCTGGTCGACCGGGCCTGGGTCATCTACTACCCGGCGCTGGCGCTCGAGCGCGTGCCCTCGGTCCTGGCGCACACCAACGGCGAGATCATGGAGACCGCGCTGCTGCACCTGGTGACGCCACGCCTGTTGTTCCCCAACAAGCCCGGGCTCGTGTCCGACAGCCTCAAGGTCCGCAGGTACTCGGGGGTGTGGGTGGCCGGCGCGGAGGAGAACACGTCGATCGCGTTCGGTTTCGCGGCCGAAAGCTACGTGGACTACGGCCTGCCGTGGATGTTCATCCCGATGTTCGTCTTCGGCCTGCTCATGGGCGTCACCTACGAGTGGTTCCTCCGGCTCATCCACCACCGGGAGCTGGCCGTGGCCCTGGTGATGTGCCTCTTCTGGGTCAACCTGTACCTGTTCGAGCGCTCCTGGGCGAAGATGCTCGGCACGACGCTCACGATGTTCATCACCGTGGGCGGCCTGGCGTACGTCTTCGACCGGTGGCTGATCCTCCGGCAGCAGCATCGTTTCGAATCCGACGTCAGCACGGATCCGGCCTACCTGAGATAGCGCAGCCGCGTGAGAGTGCTGCACGTGTCGGCGTACTACGCGCCTGCCTTCGTCTACGGCGGCCCGCCCCGGAGCATTCACGGCCTCTGCCACGCCCTGCACGCGCGCGGGCTCGACCTGACGGTGTTCACGACCGACGCCAACGGCGCTGGCGCCCTGCCCCCGTCGGTGACGGCCGGGAGCCGGTACGAAGGGGTGGCCGTTCGGTATTTTCCACGCAGCCGTCCTCGGATCCTGTTCGGCTCGCGCACGCTCGAGTCGGCGCTCGGGGCGGAACTCCCGTCGGCGTCGGTCGTGCACATCCATGGGCTGTGGAATCGTGTGGTCTGGTCCGCGGCCCGGGCGGCGAACCGGGCGGGCGTGCCGTACGTGTTGTCGCCGCGCGGGATGCTCGAGCCGGCTGCGCTGGCGCACCATGCCTGGCGGAAACGGATTGCGCTGGCGCTCTTCGATCGCCGCGTGCTCGACGGCGCCGCGCTCGTGCACGCCACGTCGCCTCGCGAGGCCGGGACCGTGGCGGCCTGGGTGCCCCACACGCGTGTCGTCACGATCCCGAACGGGATCGATCCCGCAGGGCCCCCGGTGCTGTCGCGTGCCGAACTGGGGCTGCCCGAAGGCGTGCCGATCGTGTCGTTCATCGCCCGCCTCCACGCCATCAAGAGACCGGACCTCGTGGTGGACGCCCTGGTGCGCATGCGCGCCGCACATCCGCAGGCCCACCTCGTCATCGCCGGACCGGACGAACACGGCCTGTGGCCCGGGCTGGTGGCACGCGCGGGTGAGGCACGCGGGTCGGTGTCGTGGATCGGTCCCGTGGACCGGCAGCAGCGCGACAGCCTCCTGGGTCACGCCGCCGCGCTCGTCATGTGCTCCGATTCGGAGAGCTTCGGCATGAGCGTGCTCGAGGCGATGGCTGCCGGTACGCCGGTGGTCGTGACGGACACGTGCGGGTGGGACGAGGTGGCTCGGTACGGGTCCGGCCTTGTCGTCGAACAGGATGCCGCCGCGATCGCCCGGGCGCTCGCGACGCTGCTGGACGACCCTCCCGCCGCGCGCGCGATGGGCGAGCGCGGCCGCGCCAGGGCCGTCGAGTTCTACGGGTGGGATGCGATCGCCGCCAGCTTCGAGGCGGAGTACCGCGCCCTGGTGCCGGTGTCGAGGGCGGCTGTCCCGGCCTCGTGAGCGGCTGGAGGCGGGTCATCGTGGTCGCGCCGTCGTACGCCGGCGCCGACGGCATCGCAGCCGTGACGCGACAGTACGTGGCGGCCCTGCGCAGGCCGGAGGTCGCCGGCCGGGCGGCAGTGGAGGTGTGGTCGCTCGCCGAAGGAGCACGGCCGCAGGACCTGCCGGCGGACGTCGCGTTCGCCGGCGGCGCCGGGCGGCGTGCGGCGTTCGCCCTGCTGCCGCTCCGCGCGCGCGATGTCGGCGACCACACGCTGGTGCTCGTCATGCACGTCCACCTGCTCGCGATCACGCTGCCGCTCGTCTGGCGCCGTGCACGCGTGGCCGTGCTGCTGCACGGCATCGAGGCGTGGCGGCCGCTCAGGGTCCTCGAGCGGCGCGCGGCGGTCCGCGCGTGGAAGATCGCCGCCGTGTCCGCCCATACCGCCCTGCGCTTCCGGCAGGCGAACCCGGCCTTCCAGCAGACCGTCATCCACGTGTGTTCGTCCGGCGTGCCCGAGGGGGCCGTTCCGACCGAGTCGGGGGTTCCCGGAGGGTTCGCGCTGATCGTCGGACGGATGGCGGCGGCCGAGCGGTACAAGGGGCACGACGTGCTGATCGACGTCTGGCCGTCGGTGCGGGAACGGGTGCCGGGTGCGCGGCTCGTCGTCGTCGGCGGGGGGGAGGATCTCGACCGTCTGCGCGCCCGCGCGTACCAAGACTGCCCCCCGGAGGCCATCCTCTTCACGGGCAAGGTGTCCGGCGGGCGGCTCGCCGCGCTCTACCGCGACGCTGCCTTCTTCGTGATGCCGAGCGTCGGCGAGGGGTTCGGTCTCGTGTACCTGGAGGCCATGTCGGCCGGCACGCCGTGCATCGCCGTGCGGGGGGCGGCGGGGGAGATCATGCAGCACGACGCGGACGGGGTCATCGTCGAGCCCGGGGATCCGGACGCGCTGCGGGCGGCGATCGTGGACCTGTTCATGGACGGCGAGCGGCGCACCCGGCTGGGGCGGCAGGCGGTGGTCACGGTGTCGGCGCGCTACTCGGCCGAGGCGTTCGCGCGCCGGGTGGGCACGCTGATCGACCGGGGAGGCGACCCACGGTGCTGATTCTCGGGATCAACGCGTATCACGGGGACGTGTCGGCTGTACTGCTCGCGGACGGCCGTCTCGTCGGTGCGGTGGAGGAGGAGCGCTTCAGGCGCGTGAAGCACTGGGCCGGGTTTCCGGACCTGGCTGTTCAGTCGTGCCTGCAGATGGGCGGTGTGGAGGCTCGTGACATCGACGTGTTCGCCGTGTCCCGGAATCCGCGCGCGCACCTGTGGCGGAAGGCGCTGTTCGCCCTGCGGAACCGGCCGGATCCCCGCATGCTGACCGACCGCGCGAGGAACGCGGCGTTCGTGGCCAGGATGCCCGCGCGGCTGGCCTCGTCCGTCGGACTGCCGGAGGCGCACGTCAGGCGCCGGTTCCGGTACGTGGAGCATCACCCGGCGCATCTCGCCTCGAGCTTCTTCGTGAGCTCCTTCGACGAGGCGGCCGTCTGCGCGGTGGACGGGTTCGGCGACTTCGTGAGCACGAGCGCCGGTGTCGGCCGGGGCACGTCGCTCACCGTGGACCGGAGGGTGTTCTTCCCGCACTCCCTCGGCGTGCTGTACCTCGCGCTGACGCAGTACCTGGGCTTCCACGGCTACGGCGACGAGTTCAAGGTGATGGGCCTTGCCCCGTACGGCGAGCCGCGCTTCACCGGGGAGATCCGGCGTCTCGTCCACGTGACGGACGAGGGGGACGTGCGCCTGGACCTGCGGTACTTCCGCCACTGGTCGGAGGGCGCGACGATGACCTGGGACGACGGGGCGCCGACGATCGGCCCGGTCTTCTCGTCCGAGCTGGAGACGCTCCTGGGGCCGGCCCGCCGCGCGGACGAGCCCGTTGGTGACCGCCACGAAGCGATGGCGGCGTCCCTGCAGGCCGTCTACGAAGAGTGCCTGTTCCGCGTGCTGCGGCCATTGCACGCGAGGACGAGGCTCCCCCGGCTGTGTCTCGCCGGCGGGTGCGCGATGAACAGCGTGGCGAACGGGAAGGTCCGCGAGCAGACCCCGTTCACCGATCTGTACGTGCAGCCGGCGGCGGGCGACAACGGCACGGCGCTCGGCGCGGCGCTGCACGCCTGGCACGCCGTGGGCGGCGATCGCCGCTTCGTGATGGAGCATGGGTACTGGGGGCCTGCGTTCGACGATACGCGGATCGCCGACGCGATGGCCGGGCGCCGCGGCGACGTCGAAAGCCGGGCGACGCTGGTGGCGCTCACCGGCGAAGACGAGCGGTGCCGGTGGACCGCGGAGCGGATCGCCGAGGGCCTGGTCGTCGGCTGGTTCCAGGGGCGCATGGAGTGGGGCGCGCGGGCGCTCGGGAACCGGAGCATCCTGGCGGACCCGCGGCGCGCCGACATGCGGGATATCATCAACACGCGGATCAAGTTCCGCGAGAAGTTCCGCCCGTTCGCGCCGTCGGTCGCCGTCGAGGCGCTCGACGAGTACTTCGTGGGCGCCGTGCCGGATCCGTTCATGATTCAGGTGTATCCCGTGCGGCCGGAGAAGCGGACCGTGATTCCGGCCGTCACCCACGTCGACGGGTCGGGACGCCTGCAGACCGTGAGCCGCGAGACGAACGCGCTCTACTGGCGGCTGATCGACGCGTTCCGGGCGCGGACCGGCGTGCCCGTTCTCCTCAACACCTCCTTCAACGAGAACGAGCCGATCGTGCACACACCCGCCGAAGCGCTCGACTGCTTCCTCCGCACCGATATGGACGTGCTGGTCATGGGGTCACACGCGCTCTGGAAGCGCGCCGCGAGCCCTGAGCCCTGAGCCTTGAGCCGTCGCCCCCTGCGAATCCTCTTCTTCAACCGGTCCTACTGGCCGGACTTCGGTGCCACCGGTCAGTTGCTGACGGAGCTGGCGGAGGACCTCGTGGCCCACCACGGCTTCGATGTGACCGTGGTGACCGGCTACCCGCTGCGCCAGCCGGGCAGCCGGCCGGCGCGGGAGATCCACAACGGCGTGGAGATCGTCCGCGCGAGCGGGACCACGTTCGAGCCTCGCCGGTTCGCGGGCCGCGCCGCCAACTACGTCAGCTACTTCGCCTCCGCCTGTGCGGCCGGGCTGCGCGTGGGCCGAGGCGACATGGTCGTGGCGCTGACCGATCCGCCCATCATCGGACTGGCCGGCCTGCTGGCCGCGAGACGGGCAGGCGTGCCGTTCGTCTTCATGGTCCGCGATGTGTTTCCCGAAGTGGCGGCGCTGCTGGAGGACTTCCGGAGCGCCACCGTGGACGCGGTGCTCGAACAGGTGACGCGGTACCTGCTGCGCCATGCCGACGCGGTGCTGCCGCTCGGCGACACGATGCAACAGCGGCTCGTCGCCAAGGGCGGGCACCCCGGCCGCATGCGGATCATCGAGGACTGGGCCGATTGCGCGCTGCTCGCGCCCGGGCCGAAAGACAATCCGTTCTCGCGCGCGCACGGGCTGCACGATCGCTTCGTGGTCATGCACGCCGGGAACATCGGGCTGTCCCAGAATCTCGACATCGTGCTGGACGCGGCGGAGCACCTGCGCGCCCGTGACGACATCCGCATCGTGTTCGTCGGCGACGGCGCCCGGCGCGTGCTGCTGGAGCGGCGCGCGCGGGAGCGGTGCCTCGATCACGTCGTCTTCCTGCCGTATCAGCCGCGGGAACGGATGGGAGAGTCCTACGCCGCGGCGGACGTCTTCGTCGTGTCGCTGCTGCCGGGGCTGGCGGGCTGCATCGTGCCGAGCAAGGTGTACAGCATTCTGGCCGCCGGGCGGCCGTACGTGGCCGCCGTCGAGGAGGCCTGCGAAGTCGTGGCGCTCACGCGCGCCGAGGGCTGCGGGTTCGTGGTGGCGCCCGGCGACGCGCGAGCGCTGGCCGACCACGTGATTGAACTGGCCGACACCCCCGGGCTCGCGGATCGCATGGGCGCCCGGGCCCGGGAGGTCGGGTTGCGGTTCGATCGGCCGCGGCAGGTCGCGAAGTACGCCGAGCTCTTTCGCGAGCTCGCCGGCCGTCCCGGCGCCGAGCCGCAAGGCGTGCGCCGCAAGCCGTGAGCCCTCACCTCAAGCGCCTGTTCGACATCTCGGTGTCAGCCGTCGGGCTGCTGCTCTCCTCGCCCCTGTGGCTGCTGGTCGCGCTCGCCATCAAGCTGGACGACGGAGGACCGATCTTCTTCTCGCAGACGAGGGTCGGGCTGGGAGGGCGCCCGTTCACGGCCTGGAAGTTCCGGTCGATGGTCGGGGGCGCCTCGTCCCTGCCCGCGCGCCAGGCATCGGCTGGTGACCCGCGCATCACCCGCCTCGGTCGCCTGCTTCGCGCGACGGCCCTGGACGAGTTGCCCCAGCTCTGGAACATCCTCAGGGGTGACATGAGCGTCGTGGGCCCGCGCGCGCTCGCGGCCGGCGAGATCGAAGCGGGCGGGGACGGCCGGTTCGTGGCGCTCGAAGACGTGCCGGGGTACCTGGAGCGCCACGCGGTGCGGCCGGGCCTGACCGGTCTCACCCAGGTCTACGCATCCCGCGACCTGTCGCGCCGGAACAAGATCCGGCTCGACCTCGTCTACGTGCGCAACCCCGGCCTGTGCCTCGACCTCCGGCTCTTCGTCCTGTCGCTGTGGATCACCCTGCTGGGCCGCTGGGAGCGCCGCGGGCGGAAGGTGTGACCCCCGGTATAATGGCGCTTCCCGCTCATGTTTGACGTGGCCGTTGTCGGGGGAGGTCCGGGTGGTCTGTACGCGGCCGGCCGGCTTGCGGAGTTCGGGCGCGACGTCGCCGTCATCGAGGAGCACCCGCACATCGGCCGTCCGGTGCACTGTACCGGGATTCTCGCCGACGAGGTGTTCGACGAGATGGACGTCTCGCGCGACGCCATCCTCAATCCGCTGCCCGCCGTCCGCTTCCACTCGCCGTCGGGCCTCGACCTGGAGTACGCACCGGATCGACCGGACGCCGTGGTGATCGACCGCGCGGTGTTCGATCGCAACCTGGCCGATCGTGCGGTCGAACGTGGCGCGAGCCTGATGTCCGGTGCCAGGGTGACCGGGCTGCGGCGGGACGCTGGTGGCGTGCAGGTGGAGGTCGAGGGCCGGGACCCGATCCGGGCCCGAGCGGCCGTGCTGGCGTGCGGCGCGCGCTACGGCCTGCAGCGGCAGGCCGGGCTCGGGATGCCGTCGGTCTACCTGTCGTCGGCTCAGCTCGAGCTGCCGGCTTCGCGGGCGGGCGAGGTGGAGCTGTTTTTCGGCTCCGGGACCGCGCCGCGGGGGTTCGCCTGGGCCGTGCCCGTGCGGCGTCCCGCGGGTCCGCACGTCCGGGTAGGGCTGATGTGCGAGGGTGATCCCTCACCGTTCTTCGCGCGCCTGGTTGCGCGGGTCGCGCCGTCGTGGGGGGTCCGCACGGCGCTGTCTCACTCCCCGCGCCGCCGCCTGCTCCCGCTCGGTGCGATCCGGCGGACGTTCGCGGAACGCGTGCTCGCGATCGGTGACGCGGCTGGCCTGGTCAAGCCCACGACGGGCGGCGGGATCTACTACAGCATGGTGAGCGCCGGGCTGGCGGCCGAGACCCTGCACGAGGCGCTGGCGCGCGACGATCTGCGGGAGAAGGCGCTTGCGGGGTACGAAGCGGGATGGCGGAAGCGCCTGGCCGGCGAGTTCAGGACGCAGATGGCGCTGCGCCTGCTCGTGCAGCAGATGTCGGACAGCGAGCTGGACGGGCTGTTCACCCTCGCACGCACGGACGGGATCCTCCCGATCGTCCGGCGAACGGCCCGCTTCAACCGGCACAGGGAACTGATCCTTGCGCTCTTCAAGCACCCGCCTGTCCGGCGTTTGCTCTTCAGGCGCCTGATCGCCTAGTCCTCTGGAAACGTGATGAGTTGCACAAGTCCCGGGGCGCGGCGCCCGGATCGCAAGGCGCGACGACCGAGAATATCGGCCATATGTGAGGGAGGAGCAACGCAGCGAGCCGGGAT
>VFZH01000067.1 GCA_016871255.1 Acidimicrobiia bacterium
CGCGCCGCTGCCGGAAACCGCCGGCCAGCCCAGGTCCTGAAGGTGTGATGCGACCTCGGTACGCCTCGACGTCCAGCTTCTCGCATTCGTTCGGTCCCGGGCCGCTCACGCCGGTCATCCGCATCCTCGTCTACACGAACATCGCCGCGTTCGTGCTGACGACCTTCGCCCCGGCGCCGACGCTCTGGTTCGGCCTCCGGCCGGCGGACGTGTTCGGTGGGCTGATGATCTGGCAGCCGGTCACCTACATGTTCCTGCACGGTGGCCTCTTCCACATCCTGTTCAACATGCTCGCGCTCTGGATGTTCGGGACCGAGCTGGAGCGGATGTGGGGCAGCCGGTATTTCGCGCGCTACTACTTCGCCGCGGGAGTAGGGGCGGCCGTCACGACGCTGCTGCTCGCGTGGCTGCCGGGCCCGTTCGGCGCCGGGTTGTACCAGTCGCTGACGATCGGCGCGTCCGGCGCGGTCTACGGCGTGCTGCTCGCCTACGCGCTGTATTTCCCGAACCGGCCGATCTACATGTATTTCTTCTTCCCGATACCCGCGAAGTACTTCGTGATGATCATCGGGGGGATCGCGCTGCTGTCGTCCGTGGGCCAGTCGGGTGGGGGCGTTGCGCACTCCACGCACCTGGGCGGGCTGATTGCGGGGTACCTGTTCCTGAAGCGCGGGCGCTTTCACCCGATCCTGGAGCTTCGGTACTGGCTCGTCCGCTGGCGGATCGACCGTTCCCGGCGCCGCTTCGACGTCTACGACGGCGGGCGGCGCGATCGGATTCACTGAGGCGCCGAGCGCCGCCTATGACTCGAGATCCCGATGGAAGTAGTCGTCCGTGCCGTCGAGCCAGTCCTGGCGTATGGGGCTGAAGATGTCCAGCTCGAAGGTGTCGTCGAGCGCCTCGGCCTGGTGGGGCAGGAACGACGGGATGTGGAGCACCTCGCCTTCCCGGACGATCACCTCTTCGCCGCCCACGAGGAACTTCAGCGATCCGCTGAGCACGTAGGTCATCTGTTCGCTCTCGTGCTCGTGCATCGGCACGATCGCGCCGCGTTTCAGGTAGATCTGCGTCACCATTTCCCGGTCGCCGGTGATGATCTTGCGGGAGATCATCTCGGTGACCTTTTCGAGCGCGATCTCGTCCCAGCGGTGCAGGGTGGCGGGTGCGGACATGCCGCAACTCTACCATTCGCGCGCGGCGGCACGCGCCTGCGGCCGTGCAGGGGTTGACCGTGCGCGCGCGGCCGGGCCCTCGCGATTCGGTCTATAATCCGCCCGCCATGTCGTCGAGCGTCGCCCCTCGCGGGGGTGCTCCGGCCGGCGCGTTCGCCGGGGACACCAACGGTCTCTCGCGCGACGTGCTCCTCACGGCGTTCCGCACCATGCTCCTGTCGCGAAAGACCGACGACCGGGAAATCCAGCTTCGCAACCAGAGCCAGGCGCACTTCCAGATCAGCGGCGCCGGACACGAAGCGGTCCTGATCGCGGCGGCGATGGTGCTCAGGCCGGGCTACGACTGGTTCTTCCCCTACTATCGCGACCGTGCGCTCTGCCTGGCCCTGGGCATGACGCCGTACGACATGCTGCTCGGCGCCGTCGGGTCGAGCGACGACCCGACGTCCGGCGGACGACAGATGCCGTCGCACTGGAGCGACCGCCGCCTGCACATCCCGTCGCAGAGCAGCTGCGTGGCCACGCAGTGCCTGCACGCCGTCGGGTGCGCCGAAACGACGCGGCTGTACCGGCAGGCGGGCATCGTGCCGGAGGGCACCACGGTTCATGCGGACGAAGTGACGTACGTCTCGATCGGCGACGGCGCCACGAGCGAGGGGGAGTTCTGGGAGTCGCTCAACACGGCCTGCGCGACCGCCCTTCCGCTCGTGTACCTCGTCGAAGACAACGGCTACGCCATCTCCACACCGGTTGAAGCGCAGACCCCGGGCGGGGACATCTCACCGCTGCTCCAGGGCTTTCCCGGGCTGTTCCTGCAGCGCTGCGACGGCACCGACTTCCTGGACAGCCACCGCGCCATGCGCGAGGCGGTCGCCTGGGCCCGGCAGGGCAGCGGCCCCGCGCTCGTGCACGCGCACTGCATCCGTCCCTACTCGCACTCGCTCTCCGACGACGAGTCGCTGTACCGGACAGCCGCCGAGCGGGACGCGGACGCCCGACGCGATCCCATCCTCCGCCTGCGCCAGGTGCTGCTCGGCGAGGGGCTCGCAGACGAGGCGGAGCTCGCCAGGATGGAGCGCGAGGTCGAGCGCGAGGTCGCGGACGCGGCGGACCGGGCGACCGCCGCGCCGAAACCGGATCCGGCCACCGCGGCGGCGTACGTCTTCTCGCCTGAGGTCGACCCCGCGGCGGCGGCCTTCGAGTCCGAAGCCGCGCCGGATGGCGAGCCGGACACGATGGTGGCCGCCATCCGGCGGACGCTGGCCGACGAGATGGCGCGCGACCAGCGCATCGTGATCTTCGGCGAGGACGTGGCCGACGCCAGCCGCGAAGAGGCGCTGGCCGAAGCGCCCGGCAAGGGAGGCGTGTTCAAGGCCACGCACGGCCTTCAGCGCCGCTTCGGCGGCGAACGCGTGTTCAACTCGCCGCTCGCGGAGGCGAACATCGTCGGCAGGGCCGTGGGCATGGCGCTGCGCGGGTTGAAGCCGATCGTCGAGATCCAGTTCTTCGACTACATCTGGCCCGCGATGATGCAGATCCGCGACGAGCTGACCGTCCTGCGGTACCGCTCGAACAACGCCTGGTCGGCGCCGGTCGTCATCCGCACGCCGATCGGCGGGTACCTGCGGGGCGGAAGCCTGTATCACAGCCAGTCTGGCGCCAGCATCTTCGCGCACTGCCCCGGGCTGCGGATCGCGTTCCCGTCGAACGCCGAAGATGCGGCCGGCCTCCTGCGCACCGCGATCCGGTGCGACGACCCGGTGCTGTTCCTCGAACACAAACACCTGTACCGCCAGCCGTACACGAAGGGTGCCTACCCGGGCCCCGACTACACGATCCCGTTCGGTCGCGCCGCGGTCCGTCGGGAAGGGGACGACCTGGTCGTGCTGACGTGGGGCGCGCTGGTGCAGAAGTCGCTGCTGGCCGCGCAGCAGGCCGAGAAGACGGGGCTGTCGGTCGCGGTCGTCGATCTGCGAACCCTGGCGCCACTCGACTGGGACACGATCGCCCGCTGGGTGCGACGCACGAGCCGTGTCGTCGTGGCCCACGAGGACCAGCTCACCTGCGGCTTCGGCGCGGAGATCGCCGCTCGCATAGCCGACGAGCTCTTCGACCAGCTCGACGCCCCCGTCCGCCGCGTCGGCGCCCTCGACTGCCCGGTGGCGTACGCCCCTGTGCTCGAAGAAACCATCCTCCCCGGCTCCGCCGACGTCCTCCGCGCCATCACCGAAGTCGCCGCGTACTGAGCACTGCGAGACCGTACTATCCCTTTGCCGGCCGTGAAACCGGGAACCTGCACGCGTCGGCTCGCCAGGCCGAGGACAAACAGCGTGTAGCAGGTGACCAGGCCCTTGGCGGTCCAGACCTCGGTCGCGAAGACGTCGGCGCCCGCGATAGCGCCCCGATGGGCGCGCACGAACGTCTGCCAGGACGTCGGCCGCTCAGGGACGGGCGGCAGGCCGGTTTCGTGTCCTCGGAACCACGCGCTCCGGCCGGTTGCTCGACAGCCTGGATGAGCTCTCGCCAGACGAGAACGCGCACCCGGGCTGAAGAAGCGCAGGTGACTCTGACGGACTCCGGCGGGGCTTCCCGGTGTTGGACCCGTTCAGCAATCACCCGGAGCGCCAAGGCACCCGGCGGAATACAGCCGCGAACCCAGGGTTCAGGGCGTCATCATACGCCGCGGTGTTTGTGCATCGCCTGAATCTCCAGCGTCGCCCGGGCTATGCCGTTCGGGGCAGCGCCTTGACCTTTGGCAGCTGGCGCCCTCGCGTCTGTATCGCATGCCAGAGATCCCACCGTGCCTGCAGGGCCAGCCAGATCTGTGCGTCCCATCGTGTCAGGGCCTGGAGCAGGAGCGCCGTCTCGGCACTCACGCCGCGCCGCCCCTTGACGATGGCGTTGAGCCGCTGAAAGGGAATGTCCATCCGTCTGGCGGCCTCCACCTGCGACACACCGAGAGGCTCGAGGAACTCTTTGAGGAGCATCTCACCAGGGTGGGTCGGCGGGCGATGGGTCGGCAGCATCACAGTTCCTCAGTGGTAGTCCGTGCAGCGGACGTCGCAGGCGTCATGCCCTTCGAAGCGGAAGACGATGCGGTACTGATCGTTCACACGAATCGCGTAGTACCACGTCAGGTCGCCCGTGAGGGCGTGCAGGCGATTGCCCGGTGGGATCTTCAGATCCTCGAGTGTCGTGGCCACATCGATCTGGTCCAGCTTCCGCCGCGCGATCGGCCACACCGGGCGGGGCACGCGCCGTGCCGCCTTGCTGTTGACGCCGTTCCAGATGTCTCTTGTGGTGTCGTCAGCGAGTCTGCGGATCACGTGATGGCACTATAGCACACGTAGCGTGCTACCAGCCCGACCGTCGTGCTGGCCGTATGGTCGGCGTATCCAGCAGGCAGTGTCTCCGCAGTGTCATCTGCTGATGAGACACGTGCCCCCTTTCCAAGGGGCGCAGGACGATAGGTTATCAGGGTGACGTGCGGAAGCCCTCGAATCGCGTGGTTCACCGCTCACGCGACCCGATCGGATGTAGCGGTGACGCGATTGAGCCACCGGCCGAGGAGTCTCATCGTCACTCTCTACTCCCGCAGTGCGGCGCACGTGCCGGAGCACGTCGACGTCAGGGCGGTCCGCACGAACCTTGGCTTGACCCAACAGGCGTTCGCGGCGCGCTACGGCTTCAGCATCAACACCCTTCGGAACTGGGAGCAAGGCACGCGCCAGCCGGAAGGGCCTACCCGTGCGTGCCTCTTGGTCATCGAACGCGCGCCGCGAGCGGTGGAGCGGGCGTTGCGAATAGCGTGACCCGTCACTCTCAGTCCGGCCTGAGCGTTTCGATCGGATCGATGCGCGCGGCGCGCAAGGCAGGAATCGTGGTGGCGAGTGCGCACGCGGTGACGACCACCAGCAGACTCACCGCGTACGCCACTGGATCGAGGACACGGACAGCGTTGCCGAGTTCTGTACCTACAGGTGTCGACAGCAACAGCGTCGCCAGGCCTGCCGCCAGTCCGCCACCCGTCAGCATGCCCAACCCGACCGGGTGGAACGATTGCGACAGCACCAGCATCGCCACGCTCCGTGCGGTCGCGCCAAGGGCCATCCGCACGCCGATGTCCCTGGCACGTTGCTCGACGAGGTAGGACAGCACGCTGAAGAGACCCGACACGGTCAGCGCAAGGGCGAGCCCACCGAGCCCGACGGTCACCCAAGAGACGAGCTGGAGGATGTAGGCGGGCATTCTCGCGAACATCTGCAGCGTGCCGACCTCGTGGTCGAGCGCCGGGTCTATCCGCAGGAGCGATTCGATCAACGCCAGCCGCACCAGTTCCGGATCGCCGCGGACACGCAGGAACAGCTCCGTGCCCGGACTCTGCACGTCGATCGGCAGGTACACGCCCGAGAAGGCAAAGGGCCGAAACAGAGCGCCACCACCCACGTCTCGCACCACGCCCACGACGGTGTAGGCGCCGGCCGGTGAGGGCAAGGTCGTGCTCTGCGGTGCGTCGGTCTGACGCTCCTCTATCCGGACGGCCTGCCCGATCGCCTCGCCGTTCGGCCAGAGTCGCCGTGCGGCCGTCTCGGACACCACTGCGACGCGGGTGCCTGCGGTGCGCTCCGCGTTCGTGAAATCACGCCCCCTGATCACGTTGATATCGAGCAGTTCGAAATACTCGGACGATACGAACTGGTAGGCGACCGGGAGGCTTCTCCGCGACGGGGCCGCTGCTCCCTCGTCCTCCATGGCCTCAGTGAATGCAGACGCCTGCCCGCTGCCCGACGCCGCCGCCAGGGCCCGTACCGACGGATCGGCCGTCAGCTCACCCACGATCGCCGCACGCCGCGACTCGTCTGCGATCGGCACCCTGATCGTGTCGCTCGTCCGAACTCCCACATCGGCAACGGCGGCGGCAGCGGCGCTCCGCAGGAACACGGCGGCGCAGATGAGGAGCAGCGCCGACGCACCGACCTGGACGGCGATCAGGGCGTTCCGGGCGCGGCCCGGACGTCCGGTGCTCCCGACGTCGCCGCGCATCGGGCGGACTGGTGCGACGCGCGTCGCCTGCAATGCCGGCACGAGTCCAAAGAACACCGTCGCTACGAGGGCGCCGGCGACCAGGAACAGCAGCACCCGCCAGTCGGCAGCGGGGACATCCAGGTCGATCGCCGACTGGTCCAGGACTTCCCCTGGCATCGTCACCGTCGCCGCGTACATCACGCCGTCCAGGCACAGCCGCGATACAAGGAGGCCGCACGCCGCCGCCGCAAGGGCAAGCACGAGGCTCTCCGTCAGCCGTTGACGGACGATTCGCCGCCGGGACGCCCCGAGCGAGAGCCGGATCCCGATCTCGCGCTGGCGGGTCATCCCGCGCGCGAGCAGCAGGTTGGCGACATTCGAGCAACCGATCATCAGAATCAGCCCGAAGGCGAAGAAGATCGGCGAGAACAGCACCGCGAGTTCGAACCAGTCCGCGATGACACCCCGGCGCGGTTCGAGTTCGATGAGCGGCGGACGACCTGCAGACACGTCCGGACTCGCTGCCGCCGAGGCCCACACGGTGAGCCCAGCCGTCGCCTGCTCCGGAGAGATTCCGGGCTTCAACCGGCCGACGACCTCGCTGAGCGCCAGGTCGCCTTCACGGCCGGCGATAGCCGGGCGCAGGTCCGCCGCGAGTGCCAGAGGCGCCCAGTAGTCGGGCGAGCCCACGCTCAGGCCTCGGAAATCCTCCGGCATGATCCCGATGACTTCGCACGGCACGCCGTTCACCGACACGCGGCGGCCGACCCCGGTCGGGTCCCCCGCCAGCAGCCGAAGCCATCCCTCGTGGCTCAGCACGACCCGTCGAGCGGCCGACGGCTCGTTCTCGGCTGGCGTAAACGTGCGCCCGCGCACGGCCTGAGCGCCGAGTACGTGAAAGAAATTCCCGGTGACGAGGACGGCACTCACCGGACGGCCGTCGACGCGCGTTTCGATGCCGCTCATCATCGCCACCGCGTCGGTGAAGACGCTTGTCTCCCGCCTCAGCGCTTCGTACTCCGCGCGCGTGAACCGCCGCAGCAACTCCTCGTCCGGAGACGCCGGGCGCTCCACCGCGAACAGCTCGTGCGGGTTGTAGACGGCATCGACGCGGAAGAGGAAGACGTTGAAGAAGGTGAACACGGCCGCTACCAACCCGAGGCCGAGCGCGACAGTGCCGACGATCGTGAGCGCAGCAAGAGGAGCGCGACGAAATGTACGGAAGGCGTAGCGGACATCGCGCGCCACGTTGTCTACCGCGGCCGTCCCCCGAACGTCGCGGCACCGGTCGGCGGCGAGCAGCAACGACCCGAAGCGCGACCGGGCTCTGGCGCGGGCGTCCACGTCGCTCAGTCCGTTCGTGATGTGTCTCTGCGTATCGCGCTCCACATGGAACGCGAGTTCTTCGTCAAGCTCCTGTTCAACGCGGCAGGGCGCGACCAGGGCTCGCAGGCGCAGGAACAGAGCGCGGAGGTGCACGGGGTTACGCCAGCTTCATCACGCGGCTGATGGCCGTGACCATGCGGTCCCACGTGTCGGCCTCCACGGTCAGCTGGCGGCGGCCGGATGGCGTGAGGCGGTAGTACTTGGCCCGCCGGCCCAGCTCGGACACGGCCCACTCGGCCTCGATCCAGCCCCGGTGTTCGAGACGGTGGAGGGCCGGGTAGAGCGAGCCCTGATGGATCTGCAGGACGTCCTGGGAGATCTGCTGGATGCGCTCCGAAATCGCCCAGCCGTGCATCGCGTCGGTCTGAAGCGTCCGGAGGATGAGCAGGTCGAGGGTACCGGGCAGGAGGTCGGGTACGGGTTGCCGGGCCATGGTGTCGGATACCGACACTATGGCAGCTTGGTGTCGGCTGTCAACAACAAGTGGGTCGGCCCAGCACAGACCGGGCAGACCTTCACCGTTTCAGGCAAACAGACGATCCACCATCGCGGCGCGGCGAGCGGGGGCCAACGCTGACCCCACGGCCCTAGGGGCGGCGTCTTCCAGTTCTCTCGCGATCGAGCGGCAGTCGGGGATCGGCACGACCTCCGCTGGGGTGACGAAGCGGACGGACTCAGTCCCCGGTCGCGGAGGTGCGGGTCCTGCCGATCTCGTCAAGCCTGGCCTGCAGCGCAGGCCGGTCGAGCGCATCCAGACGCAGGCTGGCGAATACCCTGATCCGGGCGTCGAGCTCGCGGAACGCACGCACGAAGGCGCGTCGCTGTTCCTCCTCCGTGCCCGTCATGGCCGCTGGGTCCTGTATCCCCCAGTGCGCGGTCATCGGCTTGCCGGGCCAGATCGGGCACGTCTCGCTGGCAGCGTTGTCGCACACCGTGAAGACGAAGTGGATGGGCGGCGCCCCTGGCGTGGCGAACTCGTCCCAGCTCTTGCTGCGGGGACCGTCGACGCGGACACGGTGCCGCACGAGCGTCTCGATCGCCAGCGGGTGGACGCGGCCGGCCGGGTGGCTCCCCGCGCTGTGCGCGCTGAACCGCCCGCGATCCCAATGCTTCAGGAGCGCTTCGGCCATGATGCTGCGCGCCGAGTTTCTGGTGCAGAGGAAGAGGACGTTGTATGGAGCCATTGCGTAACGGGCTGTTCCCATGTGCCTTCGCGTATGCAGGCAGCCTATGGCCAGGCACTGCATCTGTCAACGCGCATATAGCGGGCGGCAAACGACCGCCGACGGCCTCGTCTTGCACGCGCGCCGGAGCCGCCAGTACGCTGGACTCAACCGTGGCGCACACCATCCGGTCGGCAGCCGTCCTCGGCGCGGGAACCATGGGCGCGCAGATCGCCGCCCACCTGGGCAATGCGGGTGTCCCCGTGCAGTTGCTGGACGTCTCGCTCGACGCGGCAAGGGACGGCATCTCGCGGGCGAAGCGGCTCAAGCCGGACCCGGCCTTTTCACCCGACACCTGGTCTCATGTCACTCCGGGCAGCTTCGACGACGACCTGCCGCGTATCGGCCGCGCGGACTGGATCGTGGAAGCGGTCGTCGAGCAGCTCGACATCAAGCGCTCGCTGTTCGAGAAGGTCGACGCCCACCGACGCGCGGGCTCGATCGTCACGTCGAACACCTCCGGGATCTCCATTGCCGCGCTCGCCGAGGGCCGGAGCGACGACTTCCGCCGGCACTGGCTCGGCACCCACTTCTTCAACCCGCCGCGCTACCTCCACCTGCTGGAAGTGATCCCGGGCCCGGACACGCTGCCCGATGTCGTCGAGCGCATCTCCTGGTTCGCCGACCACCGTCTCGGCAAGGGCGTCGTCCTCGCCAGGGACTCCCCCGGCTTCATCGGCAACCACATCGGCCTCTACGGCATCGTCCGCATCATGGCGTTGGTGGCCCAGGGCACGTATTCGATCGAAGACGTCGATGCGATGACCGGGCCGGCCATCGGCCGGCCGAAGAGCGCCACGTTCCGCACGATGGACCTGGCGGGCATCGACATCCTGGGCCACGTGTCGGCCGACTTCCGCCGCCGGCTGCCGGACGAAGGCGCCCGGAAGGCGTTCGTGCTGCCCTCGTTCGTCACCGCGCTCATCGAACAGGGCTCGGTCGGCGAAAAGGCCGGCCGCGGCTTCTACAGGCGCGAGCGGTCGTCCACCGGCGAGTCCACGATTCTCGCGCTGGACCCGGCGACGCTGGAGTACCACGAGAGCCGCAGGCCGTCCCTGCCTTCGATCGAGGCCGCGAGAGCGATCGACGATGTCGCCGAGCGCGTGAAGACGCTGTTCAACGGCAGGGACAGGGTCGGCCAGTTCCTGCGCGCGACGCTCGCACCCACCCTCGTCTACACGGCCCGCATCACGCCGGACGTGGCACACGGCATCGACGACGTGGACCGCGTGATGCAGTGGGGCTTCGGCTGGGAGCTGGGGCCCTTCGAGCTGATGGACGCCATCGGCGTCGGCGAGGTGCTCGAGGCTGCGCGACAATCCGACTCGTCGCTCCTCGATGCCGGCGTGCCGCCGCTCATCCAGGAGGTGCTCGACGGCGGGAGGAACCGCTTCCGTCCAGGACGCGTAACCCCCGCGGGCGCGGACGTGCGGATCCTCAGGGCGGCGAAGGATCGATCGCAGGTCGTCAGGAGCAACGCCGGCGCGAGCCTCGTCGATCTGGGCGACGGCGTGCTGGCGGTCGAGTTCCATTCGAAGATGAACGCGATCGGCGGCGACACGATCGCGATGCTGAACGCCGGGGTAGAGGAAGCCTCGCGCAACTTCGCCGCGCTGGTCGTGGGCAACGACGCGCCGAACTTCTCGGCGGGCGCCAACCTGATGCTGCTCCTCCTCGAGGCGCAGGAGGGCAACTGGGACGAGGTGGACCTGATGGTCCGCACGTTCCAGCGGATGACGCTCGCGTTGCGCGACGCGGCCGTGCCGGTCGTCGTCGCACCGGCCGGGCTGACGCTGGGGGGAGGCGTGGAGATCGCCCTGCACGCCGATCGCGTGCAGGCCGCCGCCGAGACCTACATGGGCCTGGTCGAAGGAGGCGTCGGCCTGATTCCTGCCGGGGGCGGCACCAAGGAGATGCTCGCCAGGGCGATGGACGCCATGCCGGCAGGCGCCACGGACCTGCTGCCCTTCGTGCAGCAGGCGTTCGAGACGATCGCGCTGGCGAAGGTCTCGGCCAGCGCTCCGGACGCACGCCGCATCGGCCTGCTGCGGACGACCGACGGCGTCACGATGAACCGGGATCGGCTGCTCAGCGACGCGAAGGCGCGTGCGCTCCAGCTCGTTCGAGACGGCTACCAGCCGCCAGCACCCCGAACGGCGATCCGCGCCGGCGGCGAGACCATCCTCGCGCCGCTCAAGCTCGGGGTCCATCTTGCCTGGCGTGCCGGACGCATCAGCGACCACGACGCGCTGATCGGCCGCAAGCTCGCCGGGATCATGGCAGGCGGCGCGCTGCCCGGCCCGGCGATCGTCAGCGAGCAGCTCCTGCTCGATCTGGAGCGTGAGGCGTTCCTCAGCCTGGTGGCCGAGCCGAAGACGCAGGCCCGTATCGCGCACATGCTCAAGACGGGCAAGCCGCTGAGGAACTGAGCGTGGCGGCGAAGATCATCGACCGGGGTGAAGGCCCACCGCTCGTGGTCGTGCCCGGCGTGCAGGGCCGCTGGGAGTGGATGGCGCCGGCGATCGATGCGCTCGCTTCGCGCTGCCGCGTCATCACCTTCTCGCTGGCCGACGAGCCGTCGAGCGGCTGGCCGCGGGGCGGATGCGGCCTCGACGCCTACGCGGAGCAGGTGGGCGAGGCCATGACACGTCTCGGCCTGCGCGCCGCCGTGATCGGCGGCGTGTCGTTCGGCGGACTCGCCGCGGGGGCCTTTGCCGCCCGGTACCCGGAGCGCACGCGCGCGCTGGTGCTCGTGTCGGCGCTGCCGCCGGACTGGACGCTGAGCAGACGGGCACGCAGGTACCTGCGCGCGCCCTGGCTGTTCGCCCCGCTGTTCTGGCTGGACGCGGCACGCCGCGCCTACCCCGAAATCCGCACGGCCACGCCGGATCTCCGCCTGCGGATTCGCACTGCGCTCCGGTACGCGTTGCTGGTCATCCGTCATCCCGCCTCGCCGGCCAGGATGGCGGGACGCGTCCGGGCACTTGCCGCCGCCGTCGCGCCCCGCTTTCGTCTGCCGTCCGTGCCGGCGCTGATCGTCACCGGCGAACGAACGCTCGACCGCGTCGTTCCGGTGGACGACACCCTCAGGTACCTCGCACTGCTGCCCCGCGCCGAGGCGAGGGTGCTCGAACGCACCGGCCATCTCGGCCTGATCACGCGCCCGGAGGCCTTCGCCGATCTCCTGGCACCGTTCGTCCACGCGCATGGCGTGGAGGCGGGAGAGGAGATGCGCAGGCGTGCCTGACCTCACCGGCCCCTCGTCCGTTCGCGAGATCCCCGGCGCGGTTGGGCGCCTCGAGGTCCTCTTCGACCTGCCCGACGGCGACCCGCGTGCCGCCGTCGTCCTGGCGCACCCGCTGCCGACCCAGGGCGGCACGATGCACACCAGGATGGTGTATCAGGCCGCCAAGGGGCTGGCGCGCGCCGGCTGCGTCGTCATGCGGTTCAACTTCCGCGGTGTGGGGCGCAGCTCTGGCGCCTTCGATGACGGCAAGGGCGAACGGGACGACTTCGCCGCCGCGCTGAACTACGTGGCCTCCTCGTTTCCCGGCCTGGAGATATGGGCCGGTGGTGCGTCTTTCGGCTCCTTCGTCGGGATGACCGTGGGCGCAACCGATCCACGGGTGTCCGTCCTGATCGGCGTGGCGCCGCCCGTGGGCATGCGGGACTTCGGCGCGGTCGAACGCTCGACGAAACCCAAGTTCCTGGTGCACGGCGAAGCGGATGACCTCATTCCGCTGAAGACCGTGCGGGAGTTCTACGCCCGGATGGAGGAACCGAAGGAGCTGGTCGTCATCGACCGGGCGGACCACCTGTTCGACGGCCAGGCCAGCGAGGTAGGCGACGCGCTCGAGGATCTCCTTGGGGACTTCCAGGCGTCCAATGGGTAGAGGCCCTGGTGTGGCCGAAGCCTGCGGCGAAGGCGGACGGTTCGGAGAGCAGGAATGAAAGAAGCGGTCATCGTATCGGCGGCGCGCACGCCTGTCGGCAAAGCGCCGAGCGGTTCCCTCAGGACCGTCCGGCCGGACGAGCTGGCAGCAGTCGCGATGCAGGAGGCGCTCCGGCGCGCGCCAGGCGTCTCGCCGTCTGAAATCGAGGACGTGATCGTCGGGTGCGCGATGCCGGAAGGTGAACAGGGCCTGAACGTCGCGCGCATCGCCAGCCTCCGCGCCGGCATCCCCGTCGACGCTTCCGCGGTGACGATCAACCGCTTCTGCTCGTCCGGTCTGCAGTCGATCGCGTTCGCGGCGGAGCGCATCATGTGCGGCTTCGCGCAGGCGGTCGTCGCCGGCGGCGCCGAGTCGATGAGCATGGTGCCGATGAGCGGCAACAAGCTGTCGCCGAACCCGACGCTCGTGGACACCTACCCGGACGTGTATCTGACGACCGGGCTGGTGGCCGAGAACCACGCGCGCGAGAGCCGCATCTCGCGCGAAGAGCAGGACGCCTTCGCGCTGCGGAGTCACCAGCGCGCCGTCGCCGCACAGGATGCCGGCCGCTTCGACGATGAGACCGTACCCGTGACCTTCCCGGTCGCCGATCCCGTCACGGCCGCGGTGCGGGAGGTCACCTTCACACGCGACGAAGGTCCCCGGCGCGACACGTCGGCGGAGGCGCTGGCGAAGCTCAGGCCGGCGTTTCACGTCAAGGGGTCGGTGACCGCCGGCAACTCGTCGCAGACGAGCGACGGTGCGGCCGCCGTCCTGGTCACCTCCGCCGACTTCGCCCGCGAACACGGCCTGACGCCGTTGGCCCGCTTCGTCGGGTTCGCCACGGCCGGCGTTCCTCCCGAGCTGTTCGGCATCGGTCCGGTGCCCGCCATCCGCAAGGTGCTGAAGCTCACCGGGCTGACGATGGATCAGATCGACCTCGTCGAGCTGAACGAGGCCTTCGCCGCCCAGGTGCTGGCCTGCCTGAAGGAGCTGCCGATCGACTTGGAGCGATTGAACGTGAACGGTGGCGCCATCGCGCTCGGCCACCCGCTCGGCTGCACCGGCGCGAAGCTCACGGCGACCCTCCTCTACGAGATGCGACGGCGGCAGGCCCGCTACGGCATGGTCACGATGTGCGTCGGCGGCGGCATGGGCGCGGCCGGCATCTTCGAACGCGCGTAGGCGACACCCACGCCTGTCTTCAGGGGACGCGTCATGGCAACCGACACAACTGCGGCACAGGGCGGCGCGTGGCTGCTGGGCGACACGGATCCAGCCGGCGTCTTCACGCCCGAGCAGCTGACCGAGGAGCACCGGCTGATCGGCGCCACCACGCGCGAGTTCATCGACCAGGAGGTGCTGCCGAAGCTGGACGAGATGGAGCGGAAGGACTGGGACGCCGCCCGCGCCCTGCTCCGCCGCTGCGGCGAGCTGGGCCTGCTCGGCGCCAACGTCGCCGAGAAGTACGGCGGCGTGGACCTGGACAAGGTGTCGTCGCTCATCGTGTCGGAAGAGATCGCGCGGGTCGCCTCGTTCGGCGCCACGTTCGGCGCACAAGCCAACCTGTGCATCCTGCCGATCTATCTCTTCGGCACCGGCGAGCAGAAGGCGAAGTACCTGCCCGGCCTCGTGTCCGGCGAACGCACCGGCGCGTACGCGCTCAGCGAGTCCGGCTCAGGGTCCGACGCCCTTGCCGCCAGCGCCCGCGCCGTGGCGCAGCCGGACGGCAGCTGGGTGCTGAGCGGCGAGAAGATGTGGATCACCAACGGGGGCTTCGCCGACGTGATCGTGGTCTTCGCGCAGGCGGACGGCGGCCGGTTCAGCGCCTTCATCGTGGAGCGCGAGTTCGGAGGCGTGTCGTCCGGCAAGGAAGAGCACAAGATGGGGCTCACCGGATCGTCCACGACGCCGATCGTGCTCGAGAACGTCCCCGTGCCCGCCGGCAACCTGCTCGGCGAGCTCGGCAAGGGCCACCGCGTCGCGCTCAACACGCTGAACTTCGGCCGCTTCAAGCTCGGCGCCATGTGTACCGGCGGCTGCAAGGGTGCCATCGGCGAGGCGGCCCGCTACGCGGCCGAGCGGCGCCAGTTCGGCCACGCCATCGCAACTTTCGGCGCCATCCGCCACAAGCTCGGCGAGATGACGGCCCGCACCTACGCGCTCGAAAGCGTGACGTACCGCATCGCCGGCCTCATCGATCGCGCCGTGGCCGCAACAGGCGGCGCGGACGGCGGTCACGATCCGAAGGCGGTGGCCGAGGCCCTCGGGGAGCTCGCGGCCGAGGCGTCGATCGCCAAGGTGTTCGGCAGCGAGGTGCTCGACTTCGTGCTCGACGAGAACGTGCAGATTCACGGCGGCAACGGCTACGTGCGCGACTACCCGGCCGAGCGCCACTACCGCGATGCCCGCGTCAATCGGATCTTCGAGGGCACCAACGAGATCAACCGGCTGCTCATTCCGGGGATGCTCGTGCGGCGGGCGGTCAAGGGCGATCTGCCGCTGATTCCGGCCGCGAAGCGCCTCCAGGACGAGATCCTCTTGCCGCCGGCGTTGGCCGATGCGACCGCGGCGGCGCCTCTGGACGACGAGCTGCGAAGCGTGGCCGCATTCAAGAAGGTCGTGCTGCTCGTGGTCGGCACGGCCATGCAGACCTACGGCGAGAAGCTGGCCGACGAACAGGAGGTGCTGAGCGCCTGCGCCGATCTGCTGATCGAGACCTACGCGGCCGAAAGCGCCACGCTGCGCGCCAGGGCCGCCAGAGCCGCCAGCCGCAGCCATGCCGACCTCCACGTCGGCGCCGCGCGTGTGTTCGTGGCGGGGGCGGCGCTGCGGATCGAGATGGCCGCCCGCGAGGCGCTGGCCGCGATGGTGGAAGGCGACACGCTCCGCACGCTGCTGGCCGCGCTCCGCCGGCTGCTCCGCGCCACGCCGGTCAATACCGTCGCGCTGCGGCGGGAGCTGGCCGATGCGGTGGTGGCCGAGGGACGGTATAGTTTTCATTGAGGATTGGGGATTGGGGATTGGGGATTGGGGATTAGGGATTGGGGATTGGGGATTGGCGATTGCATTGGCGATTGACGATTGGTGATTGATGAGGCTGAACCAGCACTTCCCGCTGCTGACAATCGCCCTCGCGGGCGCACTGGCGACTGCGTGTACCTCCGGTCCCACGCCGCTTGACGACACCGAGGCGTACATCGAGCGCATGCAGCAGCAGCGCGCGCAGAAGGACGCGTTCTTCCGATCGGCGGCGCCGGACAACCCGGTGCCGAAAGAGAGGCAGGACGAGCTGGTGCCGCTCGACTACTACCCCGTCGATCCGGACTACCGGATTCCCGCGGCGCTGAAGGTGGCGTCCGAGCAGCCGGTGTTCGACATGCCGACCTCGACCGGGAAGATGCGAAAGGTGACGCAGGTGGGCACCCTGTCGTTCACCGTCAAGGGCCAGCAGCTCACGCTGACCGCGTTCGCGGGCGAAGGCCCCGGGGGCGCGCCCGACATGCGCCGGCTCTTCCTCCCCTTCAGCGACGCCACGACCGGCGAGGAGACGTACGAGGCGGGGCGCTTTCTCGATCTCGACCGCACGGCCACGGGGATCTACAACCTGGACTTCAACGACGCCTACAACCCGTATTGCGCCTACAACGCCACGTTCGACTGCCCGCTGCCGCCGCGGTCGAACCGCCTGAAGGTTCCGATTCTGGCCGGCGAGAAGATGAAGCCCGGAACGGCCCCGCCGCTGCCGGGCATCACGACGGGCGCCAGTGCCGAATAGCCGGCCGCCCCGGGGCGCTGCCCCCGCGAGTCTGCAGGCGATCATCTTCGACTTCGACGGCGTGATCGCCAACAGCGAGCCGCTCCACCTGCGTGCGTTCCAGGACACGCTGGCGGAAGCCGGGATGCTGCTCACCTCCGCCGACTACTACGCGCGCTATCTCGGCTTCGACGACGTGGGGCTGTTCGAGGCGGTCGGCCGCGACCTCGGGCAGCCGATGGATGAAGGCCGCGTCCGGGATCTCGTGGACCGCAAGGCGGCGCGGATGCGCGAGCTCCTGGAGAGCGGATCCGTCCTGTTTCCCGGAGCGGCGGATTTCATCCGGCAGAGTGCCGTACGCGTGCCGGTGGCCGTCGCCTCCGGCGCGCTCAGGCCCGAGATCGAGGCCATCCTGGGCGCCGCGAAGCTCCTGTCGCTGTTCCCGGTCATCGTCGCCGCCGGCGACACGCCGAGGAGCAAGCCGTCGCCGGAACCGTACCGGCTGGCGTTCCGGCGGCTGAGCGAGGGCAACGGCGGCGGGCTGGACCCGGCCAGGTGCGTCGCCATCGAGGATTCACGCTGGGGCCTGCAATCCGCGCGCGGCGCCGGGCTGCGCTCGGTTGGCGTGACCACCAGCTACCCGGCCGCCGAGCTCGGCGATGCCGACCTGGTGGTCGGCGGCCTGGGCGACCTGACGATCGAGGCACTGGATGAACTCTGCTCGCAGCCGGCATGACCCGACCCGCCGCCACCATGCGCAAGGACCTCGCTGACTCGCTCGCCGCCGCGATGGCCGCATCCGCCGACCAGAGCATCGCCCGGGCGGCGCTGCTGATCGCCGGGATCGAATATCCCGACCTGGACCCCGCGCCGTATCTGGCGCGCCTGGACGCCATGGGGCGGGACGCGGCGCAGGCGATCGAGCGCCACGTCGTCGAAACCGGCGACAGGAGCGTGGCCGGACGCCTCCGCTGCCTGAACGCGTACCTGTTCGACCGCGAGGGCTTCACCGGCAACCGCCATCGGTACGAAGACCCGCGCAACAGCTGCCTGAACGAGGTCCTCGACCGGCGCACCGGCATCCCGCTCACGCTGTCTCTGGTCTACATGGAGGTGGCGCGCCGGGCCGGGCTTTGGATCGAAGGCGTGAACTTCCCCGGCCACTTCCTGGTGAGCTGCCCGGATGCGTCGCCGACCGGGCTGATCATCGACCCGTTCGACGGCGGCACGGTGCTCACCGAGCAGGACTGCCGCCGCATGTTCGAGCGCCACGTCGGCTCGGGGGTCCCGTTCGACCGGGATCTGCTCGCGGCCGCGACGCCGTCGCAGATCGTCGTGCGCATGCTGCTGAACCTGAAGCGCATCTACGTGCACATGCGGTCGTTCCCGCAGGCGCGTGACGTGACCGAGCTGCTGATGGTCGTGAGCCCGTCGGCGCACAGCGAGCTGCGCGACCGGGGACTGCTCGCCTACCACCTGAACGATCTGCCGCGCGCGCTGCAGGATCTGCAGACGTACCTGCAGCTGTCGGGCGCGGGTGAACTGGACGACGAGAGCAAGACCGAGCGGAAGCAGATCTGGGAGCACGTGAAGACGCTGCGCCGCCGCATGGCGGGTTTGAACTAGACCGGCGGTACTGTCAGCACCTCGCCGCTCATGCTGCGCTCCCACACGTAGTCGTACACCTAGGAGGCAATCTCGTCGGTATCCTCGTCGGTGAAGGGCGGCCGGGGCAGCGTCTCGTACAGCCTGTCGAGGATACACACCCGGACCTGTGCCTGCGTGGTCTCGTTCCGGGTCCATCCGAGCATCGGCGCCAGCAGCGTAGTAGTAGTCCATCCGCAACGGGTTGCGCGCCGGCATCTGGGTCAGCTTCTCCGCCCTTGAAGATGAGGTCCGTGTGGCTTTCGAACAGGTACTCCAGCATGACGCTGCAGAAGTAGTCCTTCTCAACGAGGCGAAGGCTGAAGCCGGTCTCGCGGGCCGTGAGTTCGACCGCCCGTCGCAGCAGTTCAGGATCCTCGACGTGCAGGCGGATGGGCACCCCTCAACCCTCGCCGTTCATCACCACGCCCCAACGCCGGTTCAGCGGGCCGCGGGTGGGGTGTGCGGGAATCCAGGGGATCCGCCCGGCGGATTCGGGCAGGGCGGCCTCTAGCTTGCGCAACTGTGCGGCAGCCACGCTTTCGCGCTCCAGCAGCACACCCATGCGGCGGATCGTGCCGCGGTCGCCGTAGCGCAGTGTGGCGGCCACCAGATCAGCCGCAGAGACCCGGCGTGCCTTCAGCTCGCGGCTGATCCAGCCGTATCCGCGCGGCAGGCTGTCGAAACGCGACCAGTCGTACACCGCATCAACCAGCGTCCGCACGCGGGAGGCATACACGGCCTTGACGCCCGTCGGCGTCTTCGACACCTCCGTGCCCCCGAGGCGCCTGTCCGCCACCTTGATCAGCGTCAGCGAGACGGCCCCGATCCGGCGGTCGCCCGACAGCCGGTTGTTGTAGGCGTAGACCCGGTTCGGGACCTGTTCAGAGAAGCCGTAGCGGTTGAAGGTGTTGGGACCGCAGATCTGGTACCGGCCACGGCGGTCGACCATGAGCGTGGCGAGCGCCAGCCCTTCGTCCGGCGTCCAGGATCCGCCGAGCGGCAGCTCGGCAGGGACCAGGTACAGGCCGCGACGGACCTTGGCGATCATTCCGGCGCGGGCGAGGCGGCTGTAGAGTTCGCGCTCCTGCTTGGGGGTGATGCGCAGCGGCCGCACCAGGTCGCCCGTTCGCAGTTCGCGCAGCCTGCGGAGCTGCACGTAGGCAAAGAGCGCGCTTTCCAACCCGCCCAGGCGGCGCTTCATGCCTGCATTCTATTTCTCGCAGATTGCCTGTCAAGCAATCTGCCGTAAATAGCGTGAACGGACTTTCAGCCCCTCATCCGAACTCCCGCTCCTCATGGCCCGGATCTCCTCGACGCGCTCACACCACGGGCACATCGCCAGCCAGCCTGTGAGAATCGAGCAAGTCGTAGCCACGCTTGAGGGTCAGCACATCCCCAAGCCGGCAGGGATCATCACGCCCAGAACGGGCATGAAGTAGTCGCTGGAGGTGGCGCGGAGGTTGTCCGCCGCCTCCCAGAGGTCCGCCTCGAGCTTCTCGATGTCCTTGAACGCGTCGCTCGGCATGCGGTGCGTTACCCGGTCACCCCCGAAATCTCCTGATACAGATACGCCGAGGCAATGATCCCGTTGTGGAAGTTGCCGAGGTCCAGCTTCTCGTCGGGAGCGTGCGCGTTCTCGTCCGGCAGCCCCACGCCGAAAAGCACGCTGGGCAGGCCGAGCTCGTCCTGAAAGGTCGAGACGACCGGAATCGAGCCACCTTCGCGCGTGAAGAGCGGCGCGCGGCCGAAGCCCTGCTCGATCGCACGGCCGGCGGCGCGGACGTACAGGTTGTCGAAGGTGGTCATCCACGGCTTGCCGCCGTGCATGCGCGTGACCTTCAGCTCGACGGTCTTCGGACAGGTCTTCTGCAGGTAGTCCTCGAGAAGCTGCGC
>VFZH01000068.1 GCA_016871255.1 Acidimicrobiia bacterium
GCCTGCGGGCCTGGCCGCGCGACCGAGGTCCCGGCCCTGCCGGGGCCAACGAGCGCGGAGGCCGGGTTTGCCCGCGACATGCAGGTGCACCACCTGCAGGGTGTCGACATGGCGATGCTCGTCCGCGATCGCTCCAGCGATCCGGACATCCGGGGCCTGGCCTACGACATGGCGACGACCCAGATGCACCAGGCCGGTCAGTTGTACGGCTGGCTCGCCGCGTGGGGTCTGCACCAGCTCGGCGAGCCGCCGATGACGTGGATGGGGCACGCCGGCCACGACATGGGCGCGCTCATGGCGGGCATGGCGACCCCGGAGCAGATGGCCGAGCTCTCGGCGGCCTCAGGGGTGGAGGCCGAACGGGTCTTCCTGCGCCTGATGATCACGCACCACCAGGGCGCGCTCGAGATGTCCGAGGCCGTGCTCGCGCGGTCGGCGCTTCCGGTGGTGGTGGCGTTCGCCCGCGCCGTCCTGCTCAGCCAGCAGTCGGAGATCGATCTGATGACCAGGCTGCTGGAGGAGCGCGTGGAGGAGCACTCGCCCTAGAGATCCGCCGTCTGGAACGCCCTGGCGCGGAAGAGGAAGTCGATCAGGTTCCCTTCGTGCGGCTGCAGCCAGTTCAGCTTCGTCGTCGGGACCGGCCCCAGGTTGAGCCGGTCGATGTGCGTGGCGTCGATCAGCCGGCGGCGGAACGCGGGGTTGCAGGTGACGGCCGTGCCGACCAGCGTCGGGCCGATCGCCTCGACCATCTTCGCCTCCGGGCATTCGACGACGGTGACGAAGGGGAACATGTACTCCTTCTTCGCGATCGCCGCGTCGGGGGACGCGCAGTGCACCACGGTCGGCAGCAGGTAGTCCGCGCGGCCGTCCTGCACAAGGCGTGAGCCCTCGCGGTACTTCGCCGTCACGTCCGTCACACCCGGCTGCGCCAGGTCCGCGTCGATCGCCTTCGACACGGCCTCTGCCACGCCCGGCACCGTGAACGCCGCCAGGCTGGCCTCGGGGTGATCGTGCGGCAGCGGCCGCACCGGGCCAAGCCGCTTCGCGATGGCGTCGGCGATCTCGCGCGTGTGCCGGCTCGCCCAGATGCCGGACGCGTTGATGCAGCCGCGGCCGCCGCTGATGAAGACGCTCTCGACCATCATGTCGAGGTACTTCTCCCACTGGTCCGCCTGGTCGTCCCCGAGGAGGATCTTGGAGAAGCCCGGGCCGTGCGCCTGCACGCGCGGGTCGCCCTTGTACCGATCGACCGTGGGCGTCCCGCCGAAGATCAGGTTCCTGTCGCAGGCATCCAGCACGGCCGCGCCGACGTCGCCGGCACCCGGGTAGATCGAAATCGCCTCGCGCGGGATGCCGGCCTGGAAGAACGCCGCGGCCATGCGGAACGGGGTCCAGGGCTCCTGCGGCCCGGGCTTGAGGACGAGGCCGACCTGCAGCGGGATGACCGGCAGCCAGAGCGTGTGGACACCGGCGGTGTTCGACGGCAGGACCAGGCCGAGGACCGGCGACTGCGCCTGGTAGCTGACCGGCACGCCCTCTTCCATCCCCCAGCCGTCGGAGAGCACCGAAAAGTCGAGGCGCCTTGTCAGGGATCGGAGGATGTTGCGCATCTCCGCCAGGACGAACGCGTTCTTCTTCATGTTCGCCCGGCACATGTTCTCCGGCATGCCCGTGCTGGCCGACTGGGCCCTGACGAACTCCTCGGGCGTCTGCGTGCCGTCGCCCATGGGCAGCGTGGCGGTCATGTACAGCTCGCCCGCCCTGCCGGCAATCGTCACCAGCTCGTCGATCGACAGCTTCTGGAGCGCGGCGCGTGCCTGCGGCGCCTTGCGCATGTCGCGCTGGATCAGGCCGCCGTTGGCGCGGCTGACCTTCGCGATCGGCTCACCCGTGGCGAAATGGGTGACCTCGTCGACGTCCATGCTGGTGTAGGGCTGCCCCCACCGCAGGACCGGCAGTTGAATCATCAAACCCTCTGATGGATTGTCCCGATGGCCCGTTCTAGTACACGCCCACCGTGGTGCTGGACGCGAACCCGCGGTACGGCCGCACGCCGCTCGCGCCATCCCACGGGTACTTCTCGAACGGCTGCTCGCGCTCGCCCTCGTCCCGCTCGAGGAACCCGGGCACGAAGAACTCCCGCGTGAGCGTGGTCAGTTTCACGCGCCCCGTCTCGCCGTACGGCACGAGCGTCGAGGGGTCGTCGAAGTCCACGACCTCGACCACGGCCCTCGGCTGCGGCGCGTAGTAGGTGATCTTGTAGTTGTTGAACGGCCCCGTCGGCGCGCTGGCAGCCAGCCCCATGAGCGTGTTGCCGTAGGTCGGCGCCAGGAACGCGCCGTCGAGCAGCTCTTCGTGCGCGAAGCGGTTCCACTGGGGCGTGAACTCGGTGCCTCCACCGAAGATGCCCATGATGCCCGCCTTGCGGATCGTCGTGCCGTCCTTCTCCAGTCTGAGCGCCAGCGCCTCCAGCAGCTTCGGCGTCGTGAACATGCAGCGGATGTCGTGCCCCGCGCTCAGGATGGTCACCGCCTGGTCGATCACGTGGTCCTTGTAGGCATCGAGGTGTTCGGTCCATCCCTTCTTGATCAGCTTGATGACCCAGCGCGGATCCAGGTCGACGCAGAACGAGATGCCGCCCCGATACTGCGCGAGGTGCTCCACCGCCAGGCGCAGCCGCCGGGGCCCGGACGGGCCGAGCATCAGCCAGTTCGATCCCTTCGGGAAGTGCTCCTCGGGCAGCGTGTCGCTGAACAGCTCGTAGTCGGTCCGGAAGTCGTTGAAGGCGATGCGCGACTTCGGGATCCCGGTGGTGCCGCCGGTTTCGAAGACGTACACCGGCTGGCCGGCCATGCCCTTCGGCATCCACCGCTGCACCGGGCCGCCCCTGAGCCACTCGTCCTGGAACTCCGGGAACCGCCGCAGGTCGGCGTAGGTGTGGATCTCGGTGCGCGGATCCCAGCCCAGCGTCTTCGCGAAGTCGAGCCAGAACGGCGTGCCGGTCTCGGGACTGAAGTGCCAGTGAACGATCTCGCGCACGTGCGCGTCGAGCGCCTCGCGCGCGGCTTTCACGGCGGCGTCGGAAGCCACGGCTGTCACGGCAGTCGGTGCAGGCATGACGGCCCAGTATATCGCAGCGGTACGTTGTGTTTCACCGGTGCGTATGGTACCTATGCACGCGCGATGGCCGTCACGCTGTGGGTCGCACTGGCCCTCTACATCCTCCACCAGGACTTCTGGTTCTGGGACGCCGCGCGCCCGCTCGTGCTGGGCTTCGTCCCGATCGGGCTCTTCTATCACGCGGCCTACACGCTCGCCGTTTCCGCCGTGCTGGCCTGGCTCGTCCGCGCGTACTGGCCCGCGCACCTGGAGGATCCGGCGGATGCGCCACGGCCCGGGTCCACCCGATCCGGCGGCGCCTGATCGGCCGATCCCGTCATGATTCCCGCAATCGTCATCTTCGTCTACCTCGGCATCGTCCTGTTCATCGGCATCGCCAACCGCGGCGGGCATGGCGACCCCGACGCCGAAAGGTACTTCCTCGCGGGCCGCGCGCTCGGTCCGGCGGTGTTCCTGCTGTCGCTCGTGGGCACGAACATGACGGCGTTCTCGATCCTGGGCGCCTCGGGCCACGCGTTCAGCAACGGCATCGTCACCTTCGGCCTGATGGCCTCATCCTCCGCCCTGATCATCCCCTTCGGGCTGTTCCTGATCGGCACGCGCCTCTGGTCGCTCGGCCGGCGCCGCGGCTTCATGACGCCCGTGCAGATGTTCCGCGATCGCTGGGAGTGCCGTCACATCGGCACGGCCATCTTCGCCGTGCAGGCGGTGCTGCTGGTGCCCTACATCATCATCGCGGTGATGGGCGGCGGCACCACGCTGCAGACCGTGAGCAACGGCCTCGTGCCCTTCTGGTTCGGCGGCGCGATCGTCTCGCTGGTAATCATGGGGTACGTGTTCTTCGGCGGGATGCGCGGAACGGCCTGGGTGAACGCGTTCCAGACGGTGCTGTTCCTCCTCTTCGGCGCGATCGCCGTGTCGGTGATCGCCAACGGCATGGGCGGCTTCCGCGGTGCCGTGGAGGACCTCCTCGCCTCCCCCGCCACCTCGCCGCTGCTGTCACGGGAGCGCGTCGCGCCGCTGTACTTCTTCAGCTACTCCTTCATCCCGCTGTCGTCGATCGCCTTCCCGCACATCGCGATCTTCTGCCTCACGGCGCGCCGGCTCGGTCACTTCCGCAAGACGGTCGTGCTCTACCCGATCTGCATGCTGCTCATCTGGCTGCCGTCGGTGTTCCTGGGCGTGGTGGCCAACCGCGCGACCGATGTGCCGGCGATCGAAGCCAAGCTCGAAGCCCGCAGCACGCTCGCCACAGCGGGGCCCTCACTGGAACCGGCGGAAGCGGCAGCGCTCGGCGCGCAGGCGAGCGGCGACGACGTGATTCTGCGGCTGGTGGAAGGGTACGCGCCGCTCTGGCTGGCGGCGCTCCTCGGTGCGGCCGTGATGGCGGCGGTGATGGCGGCCGACTCGCAGATCCTGGCGCTGTCCACCATGTTCACGGAAGACATCTTCGCCTTCTACGGCGGCAAGGCCCGCTTCGGAGACCGGGTGCAGGTCCAGACGGGCCGCATCTTCATCGTGCTGATCACGATTGCGGCCTACGCCATCGCGCTTCGGACGCCGCAGTCGATCTTCAACATCGCCACGCAGTACGCCTTCGCGGGGTATTCCGCGCTCTTCCCGCTCCTGGTCGGCGCCCTGTTCTGGCGGAACAGCACGAAATGGGGAGCGCTGGCCGTCACCCTCTGGACCGCGGTGACCGTCCTGGCGGTGGCGATCATCCAGCAGACCATCCCCGCGCCGCCGCCGGGGCAGACGGTTGCTGTGTTGACGATCGGCGGCACCGCCGTCGTGGAGCGGATCGCCTCGGGCACGACGGTCTTCGGCCTGCTGCCGGTCGTGCCGATGACGATCGGCTCGGCGCTGCTGATGGGCGTGGTGTCGCGCCTGACGCCCGGTGCCCGGGCCAACGGCCGCACGCTGGACACGTACTTCCCGAAAACGGCTTGAGCACGGACGGACCCGGCCGTCCGTCTCCGTTCAGTCGGTCAGGACCTTCGCGCGCGCAGCGGCGGCGTCGCGGAAGTCCGGCTGTAGGCGCAGCGCTTCGGAGAGCGCACCGAGCGCGCCAGCCCTGTCTCCCGCTGCCGCCAGCGCCAGCCCGAGATGGTAGTGGTAGGTCGCGCGGGTCGGTTCCGCCTTCACGCTCTGCTCGAACGCCTGTACCGCCTGGGTGGCCAGGCCCTTCTTGTAATAGACCCAGCCGAGAGTGTCGCTGAACTGCGGCACGCCTGGCTGCCTCCGGACGGCCGCCTGCGCGAGATCGAGCGCCTGGTCGAGGTTTCCCCCGCCTTCGGCGAACATCCACGCCAGGTTGTTCGCCGCGACCGGAGAATCCGGCGCCCGGGCCAGCACGTCCTCGTACGCCGTCCGCGCGGCATCCGCCTGCCCCTCGGCCTCGAACAGCAGCCCGACCATCGTCAGGGCAGCCGTCGCGTCCGGTCTGCGCCTGGCGATCGCCTGGAACTCCGCCCGGGCGGCCGGCAGCTTCCCCTGGCTCACATACAGGGACGCCAGCGCGCCGAACGCCTTGATGTTGGCGGGGTCGCGCTCGACCACGCGCCGCAGACGCGTCTCGTACGTGGTGAGATCACCCGATGCTCCCGCAACTTCGGCGGCAAGCATCAGGACGGCGGCCTCGTCCGGAGCAGCCTTCAGCCGCTCCTCGACCAGCGCCTGGGCCCGGGCCTGGTCCTTCTCCATCAACGCGATGGCCACCAGGCCGTTCAGCGCGCCGAGCGACGCAGGATCGAGCTCGCGGGCACGCTCGAAGGCAGCCGTCGCGGCCCGCCGGTCCTTCTTCAGCAGCTGCAGGCCTCCCATCTGCGCGTGCAGCAGAGCGACCTCTGGGTGCTCTTCCATCAGGCGCCTCAGAATCGGCTCCGCCCGCGCCACGTCGCCCCGCGCCAGGAGGGCCCGGACGTTCGCCAACGCCACTTCGGGGCCGCCGGAGAGCGAGCGGGCCTCCTGGGCCACGCCCAACGCGGTCGCCGAACCCCCGGCGAGAGTCAACTGCGAGAGCTGGACGCGCGACGCCACCGCCTGCGGGTTGAGCCGGGCGGCCTCGCTGAAGGCCGCAATCGCCGCTTCGCGCTCGCCCCGCGCGGCCAGAACCGACCCCAGCAGATGCTGTGCTGGTGACGACGAGGAGTCGGCCTCGGCGGCCGTGCGCGCCGCGTCCAGCGCGGGATCGAGCCGGCGCTCGGCGAGCAGGATCCTGGCCTTCACCTGGAGGGCTTCGCTGTTCCGCGCGTCTCTGGCCAGCACCGCATCGAGGCGGCCGTGCGCCTCGGCGGCGCGACCCGCGGCGAAGTCGATGGATGCAAGGCGGGTCGCGGCAGCCGTCGCGCCGCCGCCGTCCCTCAGCCGCGCGTCGCCCGCAATCTCCTCGAGCACCGGACGGGCGGCAGCGCCCCTCCCCGTCAACACGTAGTAGTCGGCCAGCGCGAGGCGCGTGCGGAGGTCGTCGGCCGCGGCCACCGCCGCCTTCAGCGGTCCCTCGGCCTCCGCGACGCGACCGGTCGTCAGCAGCAGGAATGCCAGCGCCCGCTGAGCGCTGACGCTGTTGGGCGCCTTCTCCGCGGCGGTCCTGACCAGCGGCTCGGCCTCCTCGGTCCGGCCGGTGGACCAGTAGTAGTTGGCCAGGGAGAGGTAGGCGGAATAGGTCGCGCCTGGGAGCGCCACCGCGCGACGCAGGAGCTCCTCGGCCTCGGCTCCCTTCCCCTGGATCATACGCAGCGCGCCGAGGGCCGCCCACGGCCTGGCGTCGTCCGGATCCAGGCTGGCCGCCTCCTGCATGTCGTCGAGCGCGCCGTCGAGATCCCTGAGCCCCGCGAGCGCCGTGCCCTTCACGATCAGGGCGGAGACGTGGTCCGGCTGCGCGAGCAGCACCCGCTCCGCGCGATCCCGTGCGTCGTCGAACCGCTCGGCCGCGAGGAGGTACTCGGCTGCCTTCAGCTGGGTAGGAATGTCGTCCGGCCGCTCGTCCGCCGCGTTGACGTACTCGCGGTACGCCGACACCGGCTGGCCGGACGCCTCATACGCCTCCGCGAGCCCCAGTCGTGCGTCGCCGTCGCGGGCGTTCAGCTCCAGCGCGCGCCGGTACTCGATGATGGCCTCCGCGTGCTTCCCTTCGGCGGCGAAGGCCTTCGCCCGGGTCAACAACTCGTCCCTCGATGGGCCGGAGCCCGAACAGGCGGTCGCGATCGCGGCGAGCACGATCGGGCACGCGCGGACGAACGGCATCAGGTGCAGCGGCCGAGGAACAGGCCGTGACACGTGTGGTGTGGGAGGGATCAGCCCCTGCGGCGGCCGAACCGCTCCGCCAGCCGGCGGCGGGCCGCAACCGCGAGGCCGCTCCCGAGGAGGATCAGCGTGCCAGGCTCAGGGATGGCCGGCGGGGCCTGCTCGTCGTCGAAGCTGCCCGCCCGAAGAAATACCGCCGAGTCGAGCTGGAAGTCGCCCGTGTCCGCCACGGCCAGCTTGATGGTATTGATCACGTTCGGCGTCACGAACCCCTGCGCGTACAGCACGAAGGGTGCGGTTGCACCGACAAGGCCGTCATACTCGATGTTGCGGGCCGGCGACAGGCATTCCGGCCCACCATTGGAGGACGCGTCGAGGTCGGTATAGTAGGCCGGGTTGCTGGCGCAGTTGACGTTGTTGATGGTCACCGGGCTGAGCGTGAACGGCACGAGCGCGATGTTGACGCCATTCAGGAAAAAGCCGAACACGTCGTTGAAGATGCTGCCGACAAACTCGTTGTACTCTTCCGAGGCGAACACGTACTGGAACGAGATGACGTTGTTGGTGGGGATGAAGTCGAACTCGAGCACCGCCGCGTCGAACGTCGTCCCGGTCGTCAGCGTGTTCAGATCCGGGTCGCCCGGCAACCCCCAGGCGGTCGTCGTCCCGTCGGCCGAGTTGGGCCCTGGTGCGGAGGCCGCAGCGCCCGACGTGAGGATCACGCCGGAATCGAACGGCAGGATGCCGGTGCCACCAGTGAAGGTCCCCGAACTCAGGTGATCGCCGGTGAGGTCCCCGTCAGTGCTGTTGCCCGCCACACCGTTAAACCTCTGGCTTCCCGCGACCACCGCAATGCCGGGGTTGCCCGCCACCAGCGCGGAAACCATCGCCACCGCGTCCACGCTGGACGTGATCACAAGGGGATCTGCCCATGCCGGGCTGGCCGTCGCCAACAGTCCCGCAAGCCCCAACACGCCGATGCGCTTTCCAGCCATGTACGCTTCCTCCGATGAACCTTGAAGTGACAGCGCCCCAGTGCAATTGGCTGGCCAAGGCACGACGCGAATAATTTCCGTATTTCTTAGGACTCTGGCTGTATTAGGCTCCTCCTGGTGAGACTTCCATCGGCGTCCCGTGGGGCTCGGCTGACTATGCCGTTCTCGCTGGCGGCGGCGGCCCTGGTCGCCGTCGTATCGGGCGGCGTCCTGCCCGCTGCCCAGACGCTGCCGTCTTCCTTCCCCGACCGCCCCGCGCTCCAGGCGATCGTCGTCGACCCGGGCCACGGCGGCGACGACCCCGGCGTGACCGTCGGCGAAATCGCCGAAAAGCAGATCACGCTGGACGTCGCCCGGCGGGTGCGTGCGCTCGTCGAAGGCCGGCTGGGCATCCACGTCACGCTGACGCGCGACGAGGACCGCCCTCTCAGTGCGGACGAGCGCGCCGCCGCCGCCAACAACAGCGCCGCCGGCCTGTTCTTGAGCCTGCACCTCAACGCCGCGTTCGGGCCCTCCTCGAGCGGCGCGGCAGTTGCCTACGCGAGCCTGGCGCGCGACACGCCATCCGGGGCACCGTCAGCGGAACCGATGGTCCTCCCCGGCCCGTACGGGTCGGTCCGTACCGTGACGCTGGTGCCATGGGACCTGGCACAGCGCGGCCATATCGAGGCGTCCGCGGCACTTGCCGGCGTGGTCGAGGCGGCCCTGCGTGAGCAGGTGCCCATGAGCCCGCGACCCCTGCGCCGGGCGCCGCTCCGCGCTCTGACGGGCGTCAACATGCCGGCCGTGCTCGTCGAGATGGCCTATCTCACCAACCCGGATCAGGCAGCGGCCATCGCCGGACAGGACTTCCAGTCACGGGTCGCAGACGCGCTGTTCAACGCCGTGGTCCGCTACCGGACGATCGCGGGCGGGCCGCCGTGATGAGTGGCCGTATTGCGCTCGCGCTCACCGGCGCCGTCGCCGTCACGGGCCTCGGCATCTGGGGTCTGGCACGGGCGCTCGACGACTCGCCCGCGCCACCGCCGGACCCGCCGCCGGCCGTCGCGGAGCCGGCTCCTGAACCGCCTCCGGAACCGGATCCGGCCGAGGATGTGGCACACATCCGCGCCACGCTCTACTACGGCGCCGCCGCCAGCGACCAGCTCGTCCCGATCCGCCGTGAAGTGCCGCTCGCGTCTGCGCCCGCGGACCAGGCGCGTCAGGTAGTCGTCGCCCAGCTTCGCGCAGCACCCGCGCCCCTGGTGTCGCTGTTTCCCGAAAGCACACGCGTCCGCAGCGTGTTCGTCACCGGCACCGGTGACGCCTTCGTCGACCTGACTGCCACAGCCGCCACGGACCACGTCGGCGGCCTGACGGCCGAGATCCTCACGGTCTACTCGCTGGTCAACGCCCTGACGTCGAGCCTGCCGTCGATCCGCCGCGTGCAACTGCTCATCGACGGCCGCGAGGTCGACAGCCTGGCAGGACACGTCGATCTGCGGGAACCGCTGGAGCCGGACCTCACGCTGGTGGCGGACTGAAATCCCAAGACCCAAAGCCAGAATCCCAAGCCAAGTCCCAAGACCCAAATCCCAACGCAGACCTCGACGCCTCGACGCCAACCTCGACGCTTCGACGCAGGCTCGACGCCTCAATCGTCAAGCGTCAGGCACCAATCGAATCGTCAATCGCCAGTTGTGCGGCGCGTTGGGATTTGGGCGTTGGGATTTTGGGCGTTGGGATTTGGCTTGGGATTTGGGCTTCGGGCTTTGGGATTTCTCTCCACACCACACTCTGGTCCCCCTCGTCGCTCCTGAGCGCGCGCCCTTCCCACGTGCGCACATAGAGATCGAGGATGCGTCCAGCTGATCGAGTCCAAGTGCGTCGAGTTCGTCGAGGAGCTGATGAACGGCCACCTGCGGAAGGGGGCGGCCGACAGGTAGCCGGGGCGGGGCCTCCTCTCATAGGCCCGCCAGCATTCCGCTGCTGTCGCCGAACTGCTCCATGGGTACGTTCATCTTGTCCAGGAGCGCGAGCTGGAGGTTGGCCAGCGGCGTGCCGCTCTCGGGCGGGTACTGCACGAAGCGATTCCCCTTCATCCCGAAGGTCCTGCCGGCCACCACGAGGGTCGGCACGTTCTTCGGCAGGTGCATGTGGCCGTCGCTCATGCCCGAGCCGTACAGCAGCAGCGCGGAATCGAACAGCGTGCCCTCGCCGTCCGGCGTGGCCTGCAGCCGCTCGAGGAAGTACCCGAACTGCTGGACGTGGTAGGTGTTGAGCTTCGCCAGCCTCGCCAGCCTCTCCGGGTTGTTCTGATGGTGCGACAGCGGGTGGTGCGAATCGGCCACGCCCACCTCCGGGTACGACCGCGTGCTGCCCTCTCGGGCAACGACCAGCGTGAACACCCGCGTGAGATCGGTCTGAAACGCCAGGAGCTGCAGGTCGAACATCAGCCTGGCGTGCTCCTCGAAGGTGCCGGGAACGCCCACAGGCTGTTCGAGAACCGGGAGCTCCATGGTCGCTGACTGCTCTTCGGCCTTCTGAATCCTGCGTTCGACGTCGCGGACGGCGTCGAGATACTCTCCGAGCTTCTGCCGGTCGCGCGCGCCGAGGCCGGTCCGCAGGCCGCCCACCTGCTCCGTCACCGAATCGAGGATGCTGGCGTGCTTCTGCAGCTGGCGCAGGCGCACCCTGGGATCCGTGGTGTCGCTCGCGCCGAAGAGGCGCTCGAAGACGTTCCTCGGATTGTTCTCCATGGGAAGCGGATTGGTCGCGGTACGCCACGCGATCGTGTTGTTGTACGCGCAACTGAACCCGTACGCGCAGTTGCCGACGATCTCCGTCGACTCGAGGGCGAGCTCGAGCGACCCGAGCTGCGTTTCCCTGGCAAACGCTCGGGCGATGATCTGGTCGAGCGACACGCCGAGGTGGATGTCGGGGCCGTCCGTCTTCTTCGCCCGGGCGCCTGTGAGCCACGATGACTGCGCGCGGGGGTGCTGGCCGGCGTCCGCGTTCGAGAGCGCCTGGATGTTGTCGAGGCCGCTGACGACCGTCAGGTGGTCGCGGAATGCGGCCAGCGGACCCAGAATGGGATTCGCCTCCAGCGTCCCCGCGGGCTGGTTCCAGACGTGCATGTTCATGCCCATGCCGACGTAGGTGGCGCCGAAGCGGCGGATGCGGGGCGGCGCCGCGAACGCGGGCACCATGCCGTCCAGGAGCGGCAACGCGACGCTTGCCCCGATTCCGCGCAGGATGGTGCGACGAGACAGGTGCTTCCGCGTGATCATCATGACTCCGCTCTCCTCATCTGAAACGGCGTGCTCTTGGCGATCGCCAGGATCAGGCTCGACCATCGATAGCCACCGGCCTCGGCCTCGCGCACGATCGTGCGGATGGCCGGCATGTCGTAGTGCTCGACGCCCCGCCCGACCGCGTACGTCACCAGTTTCTCCGTGAGCGTGCTCAGGAACGCGTCGTGCTGAGACGTCACCAGCGCGCGCTGAAACGACAGGGGGCCGTCGAACTTCGATCCGTTCACGAGCGCGCCCGATGCGTTCACCGGCGCGCTGCCGTCCGTTTCCCGGTACTTGCCGATCCCGTCGAAGTTCTCCAGCGCGAACCCGAGCGGGTCGATCGTGTTGTGGCAGCTCGCGCACACGGGGTTCCTGCGGTGCAGCTCCATGCGCTGCCGCAACGACCCCTTCACCTCGGTCTCCTCGAGCGCCGGGACGTCCGGCGGCGGCGGCGGCGGCGGAATGCCCAGCAGGTTCTGCAGCACGTATTTCCCGCGGAGCACGACGGACGTGCGGTCGGCGTACGACGTGACCATGAGAACGCTTCCGTGTCCGAGCAAACCGCGCCGCGGCACGTCTCCGGGCAGCGCGACCCGCCTGAAGTGGCTCCCCAGGACCGCGGGAATGCCGTAGTGCCGGGCGAGCCGCTCGTTCACGAACGTGTAGTCGGCCGTCAGCAGCTCGGTGGCGGGACGGTCTTCCCGGAACTGGCTCTCCAGGAACAGCTGCGTCTCCTGCCGGAACGCCGCGCGCAGGTTCTCGTCGAACTCCGGAAAAATCTCCTTGTCCGGTGTGTGTGTCGCCACGTTCCGCAGGTACAGCCACTGGCCGAAGAAACTGTCCAGCATGACGGCCGCGCGCGAGTCCGCCAGCATCCGGCGCACCTGCTGCTGGAGCACGGTCGGCTCGCGCAGCCGCCCCTGTTCGGCCAGCGCCAGCAGCTCGTCATCCGGCACGCTGCTCCACAGGAAGAAGGACAACCGCGATGCCAGCTCGAACTCGTTCAACCGGTACGCGCGACCCGGCTGGACGTCCGCCGGATCCGCCTCGATCCGGAACAGGAAGTTGACGTCCAGGAGCAGACGCTCCAGCGCGGTCCGGATTCCCGCTTCGAAGGTCCCGTCCGCACGCCCCGCCCGATAGAAGTTGAACAGCGTCTCCACCTCGGCCGCGCTGGCGGGCCGCCGATAGGCACGGCGCGCCACGTTCGAGAGGATACGCCTCGCGCACGGGTCTTCCTCGACCGCCGTGGCGGGCTGGCAGATGAACAGCCTCCGGTAGACGGGGCCGTCGACGGGCCGACTCCCGTCGAAGGGCCCGGTGACGAACACCTTCTGGATCGTCATCTCGATCCGACCGGAGTCCCGGTTCGTGTTCCGCCCCCGGTTGAACGCCTCACTCGTGAGCGGCAGCCGGGACACGCCCACGCCCTCGACATTCCACACGTCGCGGTTGAGGGACACGCCGATGACGTGCGTGCCCGCCTCCACGACGAACCGGGCTTCCGCCGCGGCATCGGGAACGAACTCTTCGGCCGTGTACTGGCCCGCGTTGAAGTACTGGACGGCGTTCGGGCCGCCGATCTCGAACAGACCCACGCGCCGGCGATCCACGCGGACGTCGATCAGGTTCGCCACATCGTGTCCGCGAATCATGTTGCTGTCAGCGACGTCGGACCGCTGGAGGTAGAACTTCACGCGATACTCGCCGTTCAGCGGGAAGTAGTGGCGGATGGCGATGCCGCCGCGCGACCCGAACGGCAGCAGTTCGCTCATGCGGTCGTCCTGACCGAGCGTCTGGTCCCCGACCTCGTAGGTCGTCATGCCCGGTTTCATCGTCGGATCGCCCACGACCAGCCGGCTGATCTTCGAGGCCGCGAGGAGGTACCGCTCGAGCAGCCCCGGCGAAAAGCTCAACACGTCGGCGATGTTGTCGAACCCGTACCCCGAGTCGTCGGCCGGCAGCATGGCGCGCCCGTCGATCTCGAGGCCGAAGATGTCCCGGATGGCGTTGGCATACTCCAGGCGGTTCAACCTGTGAACCGGCGGACGGCCCGGGTCCGGCGCCTGCTGCGCCTCGCGGTCGAGCGCAGCCTGAAGCCCGCCGAGCAGCCCCTGGTAGGCGGCCGGCTCCGGCCGCCGACTCCCGGGAGGAGGCATGGCGCCCGCCTGCAGCTTGCGCACGACTTTCTCCCACGTCGGCTCGTGCCCGCCGACTGCGGCTGGATCCATCCCCTGGAGCACGAGCCCCCCGGCCTTGAGCCGTTCACTGTGGCAGGTGGCGCAATACGTGTCGATCAGGCCGCGGGGGGAGGTATCGCCCTGTACCTGCACGCCTGGCGAAGACGCCGTCCGTGCCGGGGACCCGCCCGCCTGGGCAGCCTGCGGACGCGCCTGGAGTGAGGAGACCGCGACTACAGCCACGAGCCCAATCCACACCACAGGCACGAGAGGTCGCGGGAAGTCTGACACCGGCATGCACCCGTCCCTTCGGTTTCGGAACCTCCCTCCGTACTGAGTCGATACTAGCCGATTTCTGACCCGACGGGGCCTACAGCCTTTTCCCAGTTTGTCCCGCAACCGCGTCGTACCGCGAGACTTCTGCGCCATTCGAGACCAGGCCGGTACAACCGACGTCTCACTTCACAGCGGTCCCGGAGGGGGCGGGCGCCGGCCGCGGGTGGCGCTTCGGCCTGGAGACCGTGGGGGGAGGCCCCGACTCAGCGCTCGCGGCCGTCGTGACGGACCAGTCCGGTCTTGATGAGATTCCAGCCGATCAGGAGGGCCATCACGATCGTCAACGCTATGAGTCCCCAGGTCAGGAACCAGGGCACCTGCGTGCCGATTTCGATGGTGTCCGCCAGCGGGGGCATGATCGCCACACTCATCCAGAGCGTGAGGCCGGCCAGGACCAGCACCCCGAGGGCCGAGAGCAGCCACAGCAGGGGATACCGCGGGACGTAGGTGAAGGACGTGTCGGGACCCCGACCGGGCTTGGTGGGCGCGCCGGTCACAGCAGCCCGATGAGCCGGCCCCAGACCGCGACGATCAGCCAGAGCCCGAGAGAGGTGGCACCCGTGGCCCTCCGCCAGAACGGCCGCAGGCGTCCTTCGTCCGCCGCCGCCACCGCCCGCCGGACGGTGAACGTGTAGACGAACGCAACCAGGAGCACGACCATCTTCTGCCAGAAGATGTCGCTGTAGTAGTACTTGTCGCCGTTTCCCATGATCATCGGCAGGCCGGTCAGGAGCAGGACGATCAGGCTGCCGACGAGCCACGGCTGCGCATCGCGTGCGACCTGCGCAACGGGCCGATCCTTCAGGCCGGCACCCAGCAGCCGGAAGTCGACGAGAAGAATGGCGCCCGCGAACACCGCGATGGCGACGAGGTGGAGGGCGTCGATGACGGCGAACATCCACGTCGATTGACGGAAGGCGACGCTGAACGCCAGTTGCTGGAACCAGTCGAAAAACGGCCTGAGCATCGCGTGTCCTGCGCTAGCGCAGCTCCCACCAGTTGTACGCAATGAGCCGGCCCGCGACGATGACGGCGGCCCACAGGATGACGGACAGCACCCCCGCCGACCGGGCTTCGAGCGGCAGGATCGGATTGGCCTCCCATCGAGCCACGAAGCGGTAGGTGCTCTTGTGGAAGGCCAGGGCGTTGACGCCGGCCAGGATCATCATCACCGTCTTCAGCCAGAAGAAGATGTTGGTGAAGAACCGGGTCGGCTGACCGTACACGAGAATCAGGCCGGTCACCGCGCTGAGCACCATGCCGACCATCTGCCAGGGAAACAGGCGCCGCTGCAGCTCGGAAAACGGCGTCCGGCGGTTGCCGATGCCCACGAGGCGCAGGTCCATCATCAGCACCAGCCCCGCGAAGAGGCACATGCCGATGACGTGAAGCGCGAGGAGCGCCGGGTACCCGTTCAGCGACTCGCGGATAGCCGTGCTGCTGGGAAGGGCTTCAACCCACTCCAGCCAGGCGCCCACCGCTTCGATCATCGGTGGCGCCCGTCCGCCGTCGGGATTGCGCGACAGGTGCGGGACTGGGCGCGCGTGGGGCCGAGTTCGCCGTCCGGGCCGCCACGACCGTGAAAAGAGCACGAAGCAACGACGCTTACGCGACACGCCTGCATGGATGAACACTCGTCAGCGCGATCACCGGCACCCGCGGGCCGAACCCCAACGAGCGATCACCGCGCGCCCCGAAGTCGGCCGCAGTCTATCCGACGCCCCCAATGGGGTCAACCAACGATTCCTGACGATTTTTTCAGGCCGGCAGTGACAGATCGGGCGTCAGCGACGTATCGAGCGTCAGCGTCCTCCGGTCACTCGCGTCGAGCGGCGGCGGTGCCTCCGGGCGCGGGCTGCAGAAGGGTCCCGGTCTGCCACATGCGGATTCCATCGGTCGTCTGCGCGGGCGTCGCCGCGCTGGCGGCCACCCTGAACGGCGCCGCGGACGCGTCCCCGCAGTTCGGATGTCGGCCTCCTCGTCCTGAACAAGGAGGCGGACGGGCCCCACTTCAACCGCGTGCTCTGGACCATCGCGTCGAGGCGAAGGCGTCGTACCTGGCCATCGGCGGGCGGGTGAACGACGAGATGGGACAGGGCTTCGGCCGGCGCGGTCATTTGTCCCGAAGCGTCCCAATCACGGAAAGCGGCTTGACACTAGCTGGGATTGAGCAGATAAAAGGGCTCGCTGCGCCGGTGGAGGCTTGCCTGGACTGGCGCGTCCAGAAGGAGAGTGGTGTATGCAAAAGTGGTTCAGCGCCTCGATGCTGGGCGTCGCCGCTGTCTCCGCAGTCGTCGGTGCAGGCGTCACGCTGTCGATGACACGGACCGCCGGCCAGGCTTCGTGGCCCGAGCGCATTGAGGGCAAACCCAACTTCAGCGGCATCTGGCAAGCCAACAACGAGGCGCACTGGGATCTCGAGGCGCACGGCGCGCGTCCCGGCGCCATCACGCAGCCGGGCGCCTACCCGGGCGAATACGCGGAAGTGCCGGCCGCGCCATCGCTGCCGTTCGGCGCGGCCGGGGGCGTACCCGGATCGATCGGCGTGGTCAAGGGCGACGGCAAGATTCCGTACAAGCCGGAGACGCTGAAGATCAAGCAGGAGAACGCCGCGAACTGGGTCGATCGCGATCCAGAGCTGAAGTGTTACCTGCCCGGCACCCCGCGCGGGATGTACATGCCCTACCCCGTCGAGCTCACCCAGAGCACGAACAAGCTGCACGTGGGGTATGCCTTCAGCGCCTCGGCCCGCACGATTCATCTCGACGAGGTGGAGGATCCGCCGGACGAGTTGTGGATGGGACACTCCGTCGGCCGCTGGGAAGGCGACACGCTGGTCGTGACCGTCAACCACTTCAACGACAGGACGTGGTTCGACCGCGCGGGCAACTTCCACAGCAACGAACTGAAGGTCGTGGAGCGCTTTTCACTCATCACGCCCGACGTCATCCAGTACGACGTGACGATCGAGGACCCGAACGTGTTTACGCGGCCGTGGGAGATCTCGATGCCGCTGTATCGGCGCATGGAGCCGAACATGCAGATCATCGAGTACCGGTGCGTCGAGTTCGTGGAAGAGTTCCTGCTCGGCATGCTCCGCCGGGAGCCGCTGGTCAAGCGCTGGGAGAGCGAGACGATGACCGTCGACATCACTCGCAAGATTCCAGAGGGGGATCGCTTCTACGACTGGTATGGAAAATAGGTTGCGCTTCGAGTCGTGCCGGGCGGACGCGTCCATGGGGCGACACCGGAGGCTCGCGTAGGCGCACGATGTGACGGAGCGTGAGTACACATCCCCAGTGGTGGTAGGAGGGCAAGGTACATGGGAAGCACCAGACTAGCCGGGGTAATCGTGACGTTTGGACTGGTCTTGGCCGGCGCCGGGACGCCTCTCGTGGCGCACCACGCCTTTTCCGCCGAGTTCGACGCGGACAGGCCGGTGGACATGAGGGGCAAGGTGACCCGCGTGCAGTGGATCAACCCGCACGTCTGGGTCCACATGGAAGTGAAGATGCCCGACGGTTCGCTCCAGACCTGGGCGTTCGAAGCCGGCACGCCGAACAACCTGTTCCGCCGCGGTTTCACGAGAGACATGCTGAAGCCGGGGACCGAGCTCCACATCGACGGGTACCAGGCCAAGGACGGCTCTCGGCGCGCCAACGGCCGGAACATGACGTTCGCCGACGGCACGATGCTGTTCATGGGCTCGTCCGGCACGGGTGCACCGTACGAACTGGTTCCCGACCACCTCAAGAAGGGAACCGGCCAGGGTGGCGTGGGCGCCAAGCCGAGGCCGAACCAGTAGAGCCGTCCAGCCTCGCTCATCTTTCCGCGCGGCAGGAGCATTCCGTGCCTGCCGTGCGGGTCTCTGCGTCTGCACGACTCGAAGCACACCCTTCCCGAAACACGCCTGGCGGGGCGGGAGCCGCGCCCGCCCCCGGGGAGGACGAGGACGCGGCCCCGGCAGGATGTCAGTCGTCGGACGAGTTCCGGCCCAGCTGGTGTCTTGCCAGGAACGCGCGGATGGCCGCGTAGATCCTGATGTTCTCCTGGTCGCTGAAGCCGCCGTGTCCTCCACCCGGAACAGTCACCATCTCTTGCGGCACCCCGGCGCGCTCGAGCGCCTGGCTCATGCGAACGGCCTGCGAATAGGGCACCACGGGATCGGCGTCGCCATGAATCAGCAGCGTCGGGGGAAGCCCGCTCCGGACGTACGAGAGCGGCGACACACGCTTGGCGAGCGCCTCGCGGTCGGGAAGATTGCCCAGCCAGGCCTCGGCATACGCCCGGCGGGAAGGACCGCTCAACAGTTCGGCCACGTCCGTGATGCCGTACCAGCTGACCATGGCGGCCACCTTCATCTCGTCCGTGTTCACGGGCCCGGGTCCCCGATCGCCGGGGCACAGGTAGTCCAGGCCGTCTCGAGACGACAGCATTCCGGTGGTCAGCGCGAGATGGCCACCGGAGGAATGGCCCGTAACCACGATCCGGTCAAGATCGAAGTTGAACTCCTTGGCGTTGCGATAGATCCACCGGAGCGCGCACCGGCAGTCCTCGACAGCCGCCGGGGCCAGCGACACCCGCGCCAGCCGGTATTCGACGTTGACGACGGCCCAGCCCATCTCGAGAAACGGCAGAGGGGTCAGCGCGGAACTCTCCTTGCTTCCCTGAGTCCAGCCGCCCCCGTGGATGTACATGAGCACCGGACGCGGACCGTCCGCGCGGGGCACGTAGAGATCGAGCTTGGACTCGTAGTTGTTTGCCGTCAGGTACGTGACGTTCGACACGACCCGATAACTGCCCGCGACCTGCACGAATCGGTCCGGGAGCGTCTGTCCACGCGCGAGAGGGGCCGCGCCGAGCACCAGCGCGGCCACGAGCCAGATCGAACACCGTCGCTTGTTCATGATGATCACCTCTACGTGAGCGGCCTCCGCGTTCACCCCGACGACCGGCGCCCGATCCCCGCACGGATCAGGGCGCCAGGAACCGACAGACAGCCGCGTCCGCGAACGCACCCGCTCGCGTGCCGCGGCACCGCGCAGGCCCGCATCCGCCCCTCCGTCACCGGGCATCCGCCGGCACCGCATTGGGCGGCAGAACGGACGACAGGCCCTTGAAAGCGAATCGCTGCGCGCGGTTGCCAGGCGCGACCTCGGCCGTGTACAGGTTGCCCATCGAGTCCGCCGCCAGATGGTGCAGCCCCTGGAAATCCCCGGGGCGGCTGCTCCGCGCGCCGAACTGATAGAGCACCTCCAGCGTCCTGCGATGCACGACCACCACGTGAGAATTCCCGAAGTCCGCCACGTACATGTACGTCTGGTCCGGCGCAGGCGAGAATGCAAGGCCCGCCGCCGTGATGGCCGACGGTCCGCTCCGGTTGATGAACACCTGGTCGACGAACATGCCATCGACCGTGAATACCTGAACGCGGCGGTTGCTCCGGTCGGCCACGTACACCAAGCCGTCACGGGACACGCGGATGCCATGCACTCGGTTCCCGAAGTGAGGAGACCCGGGGCCCTCCAGATCGCGCGCCGGCTCGGACGCCGCGCCGCCGCCGGCTTGCGCACCGGCCGGCGCCGGCGTCCCCGGCAGCGGCGTCGGAGGATCGCTGTCCGGTGGATTGCCGAACGCACCCCACATGCGCTTGAACGCGCCCGTCTCCGCATCGAAGACGATGACACGCCGA
>VFZH01000069.1 GCA_016871255.1 Acidimicrobiia bacterium
ACTCGCCCCATCCGCCCCACTCGCCCCAGTTATGATGGGCTCGATGCCCCTCGCCGCCCGCCTCCATAGCACCGCCGGCGTCCGCGTCGGCCGCGTTCAGGTCGGTGGCGGTGCGCCCATCGTCGTGCAGTCGATGACGATGACCGACACTGCTGATGCGGTGGCGACAGCCCGCCAGTGCATCGAGCTGGCCGAGGCTGGCTCCGAGATGGTGCGCGTCACCGTGAACGTCCCCGAAGCGGCGGCGGCCGTTCCCGAGATCAAGCAGCGGATGCTCGACGCCGGCTGCACGGCGCCGCTCATCGGCGACTTCCACTACAACGGCCACCAGCTGCTCACGCGGTTTCCAGCGTGCGCGGAGGCGCTCGACAAGTACCGCATCAACCCCGGGAACGTCGGAACGGGATCGCGAAGGGACGAGCAGTTCGCCACCATCTGCCGGGTGGCCGTCGATCACGGCAGGCCGGTCCGGATCGGCGTCAACGGGGGCTCGCTCAACCAGGAGCTCGTCGTCCAGAAGATGCAGGAGAACACCGACCGGAACCTGGGACGGTCCTCTGCCGAGATCCTCAACGAGTGCATGGTCCTGTCCGCCGTCGACTCGACGGCGCTCGCCCTGGACGCGGGCCTCCGCCGCGACCAGATCATCATCTCGTGCAAGGTGTCGCGCCCCGCCGATCTGATCGCGATCTACCGCGACCTCGCGCGGAGGACCGAGCAGCCGCTGCACCTGGGGCTCACCGAAGCCGGCATGGGCACGAAAGGGCTCGTCTGGTCGGCGGCGGCCATGGCCGTGCTGCTCAACGAGGGGATCGGCGACACGATCCGCGTCTCGCTCACTCCCCGGCCCGGCGGCGACCGCCGCGAAGAGGTACACGCCGCGTGCGAGCTGCTGCAGGCCCTCGGGCTGCGGATGTTCGCCCCGAGCGTCACCGCGTGTCCGGGGTGCGGCCGCACCACGAGCAGCACGTTCCAGGAGCTGGCGGAGCGGACGCAGGAGTACATCCGGGAGCAGATGCCCGACTGGAAGCGGCGCTACGAGGGCGTGGAAACGCTGACGCTCGCGGTGATGGGCTGCGTCGTCAACGGACCCGGCGAGTCGAAGGCCGCCAACATCGGCATCAGCCTGCCCGGCACGGGCGAAGCGCCTCACTGCCCGGTGTACATCGACGGCGAGCACGCCACGACGCTCAAGGGGTCGTACGACGAGTTGTCGCGCAGGTTCAGGGCGCTCGTCGACAGCTACGTCGCATCTCACTACCCGCCCCGCGCGAACGGATAGATCGCGCTACCCGCCTGCCGGCTCCTTACCGGCGCCGGGCGGCGGCGCGGGCGGCGAACGTGATCAGCGCATCGCGGTGGTTGCGGCGATCGACGACGCAGACGTCAGCCGGGTACGCGCCAGGGACCTGTCGGCCCACGGGCCACCGAATCCGGCACCGACGATGACCACGCGCGGGGAGGTGGGCACCGCAGAAACGACAACGGGCGAACCCGCGTGCGGGTTCGCCCGTTGCTGATTCCGACCCGGCGTGTCCGGGCCTACTGGATGTTCACGACGAGCGCGGCGCGGCGGTTGAGCGCACGGCCCTCGGCCGTGGCGTTGTCGGCCTTCGGCCGCTCCTCGCCGTAGCTGACCGTCTCCAGGCGGCTGGCGGCGACACCGCGGCTCACCAGGTAGTCGCGCGCGGCCGTGGACCGCCGTGTCCCGAGCGCCAGGTTGTACTCGACCGTGCCGATACTGTCGCAGTGCCCTTCGATGGTCACGCGGAGCTCGGGGTTCTCGGCGAGCGTCTGCGCCGCCTGATCGAGGATCTTGATCGCCTCGGGCTTCAGGTTGTAGCGGTCGAAGTCGAAGTGCACGTCCTCGAAGACGATCTGCTTGACCGGCGGCCGGATCACCTGCAACGTCGTCGTGGCCGTGGCCTGCCCGCCACGCGGATCCGACGCGGTGACCTGCACCGGCACGTTGCCCACCTGATTCGGGGCGGTCCACACCGTGTTCGGCGCGGTCGGCGTGGCAAAGGTGCCCGTCGGAGCCGACCACATGTAGGTCAGCGGCTCGTTGTCCGGATCGCTCCCCACCACGCTCAGCCGGGACGTCTGCCCGACTTCCACGATGCACGGATCGCACATGATCGGGCCGAGTGTCGGGTTGCGATTCGCCGCGGGCGCCGGGGGTGGCGGCGGCGGAATCGCCGGAGGCGGCGGGGGCGGCGGCACGTAGACCGCGCTCCCGGGGTGGAAGCCGATGCGGACGTCGAAGCCCCACCCGGTGTGCTCGTACTGGACACCGCCGATCGTCTGGTCGCCGCTGTTGAAGCTGTAGTTCACGCCGCCGTGGACGAACGCGCCGTAGGACGACTGCCACAGGGCGCCGAGCTTGATGGCCGCCGGGTTGTGCACCGCGCTGTTGGTGGCAGCCCGGCTGCCATCAGCGCCTCTGGGAGGCGAGCGAGCCACGATCGCGTCGGCCGTCATCAGCTCGCCCTCGAACTCCACGAGCGCCCGCAGGGGCGAGCGCGTCGGGAACGCCAGCCCGACGCCCAAGCTCACGCCGTCCGACAGGCTGAACTCGTCCGGATCCTGGCGGAACACGCCGCCGACGCTGGCCGTGAGCTCGGCGCGTTCCTGGAGCTCGCGCGAGAGGACGAGGCCGATGCGGCTCTCGACGCTGTTGGTGCTGGCCCAGGGGGGGCCGGCCGGCAGGCCGACCATGCCGCGAATGGCCACGCCGAGCGCATCCTGCCTGGACTGCGACAGCAGGTTCACCTTGGCGCCGACGTAGCCGGTGCTGCCCAGCGTCTTGGACCAGCGATCGCGCAGATACGGATACTCGGCATCCACTCCGCCGTATTCAGAGGGATCTCCACCGCCGAAGAGCGGACTGCTCACGTTGCGGCGCAGACGCACGACGCGCCACGAGCCGAACAACTCGATCCGATCGGTCACACCGATGGCACCGGTGATGCCGAGGTGACCGACGTCGGTCAGGCCCTGCGAGCGATCGACGTTCGATCGATAGCCGCTGATGGCGAAGTTCGCCGGGGGCAGGGTTTCCGCGGTCGGCACGAACCAGAGCCCCGTGTCGCCATGGAAGGTCGGCAGCGCGGGACGGGAGTCGTCGGAGGAATCTTGAGCAGCGGCTGGCGCCGCCAGCAGGAAGCACAGCAACCCGCAGCAGAGTGTACGCACGTGAAGACCTCTTCGTCCGGCGGCCTCTGAACGAACGTGGTCCGGCGGCCCGTGTCCCATGCCGCCCGCCGGACCAGGCTCCGGGCCGGAGCCGGAGCCAGACGAACTGTGCTTCCTATTGTGCCCCTTATACCCGCAGGCCGTCACCTGTTTCGACAGAAGCCGGCTGCGGGGTCGAACGCCCGCGACCACCCCGGCTGACCTGACCGCCCTTCCGGCCGGCCAGCCGGGCCTCGTCGGTGGTCCACTCGTGAGCCGTGCCCTTCTCGTGTGCCGCGCGGCCGCCCTTGCTGGCGATCTCCCGCTGCTTCTCCGGAGACATCGAGGCAAACCCGCGTCGTGCCTTACGCGTTCTCTCCACTGGAGCCTCCCTGGCGTTCTGACTTCGTCTCGAACGTTGGACGCGCCGGCCACGGATCGTGGCGGATGAGGCCCACAGGTCCGTGCCCCGGTACCCGCGGCGCCACTGCCTCAGTAATTTGAGCACACAACAAACACCGCACACAGTCTAGCTGATTCGATGAGCTGGTGGAAACCCAGCAATCGTGGATCGTGAAAATCGGCGTCTCCGGGGCCTCCGGCCAGGAATCGCCGCGGAAGTCGCGCGAAGAAGGGGCGAAAGCCTGCCCCGCCCGACCACCGTGGTACCATCGCGGCATGAGCGACTGCGGACCGGACCCCAAGGCACACCCCCCCGCCGGCAACTCGTCCGGCCGGACGGTCAGGTGCGTGAAGTTCGGAAAGGAGCTGCCCGGCCTGGATGCCGCGCCCTGGCCCGGCGAACTGGGCCAACGCATCTTCAACGAAGTGTCCGCCCAGGCCTGGAGGCTCTGGGAAGACCGGATGAAGATGATCCTCAACGAATACCGCCTCCTGCCGTGGCAGAAGGAGGCGCAGGAGCTCATCTCGAAGCAGATGGAGGACTTCTTCTTCGGCGAAGGGTCCGCGCTCCCGCCCGAATACGTCCCGCAGCAGCAGGCGAAATAGGGGGACCGCCCAGGGCCGACGGCTCACGACGCGTGGCTGACGACCGGCACCTCGCGGTCGATCAGGAAAGACAGCCTGGCGTGGGCCGCCCGCAGGGCCTCCACCACGGCAGGCGCCGCCGCGGCACGCGCGAAGATGAACCCCAGGTAGCTCCGGCCCTCGGGGAGCGGCACCAGCACCTGATCGATGCCGGCCGTAATCGCCACGTCGCGCACGTAGGGAACCGCGCGCGCGGCCTCGACACCAGCGACCCCCTTCAACACACCCCGGCGCGGGATCGGGATCATCATCACGCCGGACGCGGCCGCTTCACGGGTCCAGGTGCTGACGTCCTCGCCGAGCGCGTGCCGCAGCAGCAGCTCCTCGAGCGGCCTGCCGTCGCCGAACCGCAACGCGCGCGCACAGAGCCCGCCGATCGGCCGCGCGGCCACTTCGATCACGTACGGCACGCCGCCCGACACGCGACACTCCGCGTGAATCGCGCCGTGCCGGAGGCCCAGCGCCCGCGCGGCGGCGGCCACCGCCTCTCCGAGACGCGCCTGCACGTCCTCCTCCATCTCGCAGGGCGTGACGTAGATCGTCTCCTCGAAGAACGGTCCGTCGAGCGGGTCCGGCTTGTCGAAGATCGCCAGCACCTCGAGCGTCCCGGCCGTCATCAGCCCCTCGATCGCGTACTCGCGCCCGGGGATGAACGCCTCGGCGAGCAGCACGTCACCCCGCTCGTCGTGCGGCCGCCGCACGTCCGGCAACGCGAGCAGGCGACGGATCCGGGCGACGGCGCTCTCGAACGCCTCCGCGCTGTCCACGCGCATCACCCCCTGGCTGCCCGATCGCGACAGGGGCTTCACGACACAGGGGTACCGCAGCGTCCGCGCCTGCGCGCGCAGGTCGGCGCCGGCAGCCAGCGCGGTGAACCAGGGGTGCGGCAGCCCGGCTGCCGCGAGCGCCTCACGAAACGCCAGCTTGATCCGGCTCGCGTCGGCAGCGGCCGGCGGATGCCACGGCAGCCCGAGGCGATCGGCCACGCGCGCCGCGATCCCGACCGGCGGGTCGCCCACCGCCAGCACACCGCGCGGGAGACGCCCCCCCATGGCCGACACCACCGCGTCCGCCGACTCGTCCGGCGCGTGAAACCGGATGGGGACTGCCTGATCCCACCAGGGGTCCTCGAGCTGATCGCAGCGATCGGTGGCAAACGCCAGCGGCACACCCAGACGCCGGGCGACGTCGCCGAACGCCCGGACCTGGTACCCGGTGGTGGCTGCGCACAGCAGCACGGGCCGGTCATTCACACGCCCATCTCCGCGTCCGGTTCGGCGCAGCAGTACCAGGGCTCGTTCAGGCGCGGCACGGCCGCAACCGGGTTGCGCACCGATGGAGCCGCGTCCGGAGGCAGGCCGGCTGCCTCGGCCGCCAGCCGCGCGATGACATCGAACGCCACGGCGCGCGGCGCGTGCCGCGTCTCGCTCACGGCGTCCATGATTCGCCGCTGCAGCGCGTCCACGCGCGGGTCGTCGTGCTGCCACGGCCAGGTCAGTGACGACGGGTCGAACGGCTGCAGACGGGACCGGACGTCCGGCAGGTCGAGGAGCGCCGAACGGGCGGTGACGAGCAGCCGGATCGCGAGCTGAATCGGCGCCACGTGCCCGACCAGGTCCAGACGCGCGATCGTGTCGATCAGATCCAGGTACCCCGAGACGGACGTCCACGGCGTGAACGGCACGAACGTCGGAGCCATCGGCAGCCCCGCACCGCGGCACAGGCCCGCGGCGCGCTCGACATCGGCCCGCGTGTGGCCCTTGTCGAGCTTCTCGAGCACGGCGTCGTCCACCGCCTCCACGGCGCTCGTGACGAAGAGGCACCCGGTATCGCGCAGGCGCGGCAGCAACTGCGCGTGCCGCAGCAGGTGCTCGACCTTGATCGTCACGTCGTAGCTGACGCCGGGGTGTTCCCGCGCCAGCCGCTCGACGATCGCCATGGCGTGCGCCGGGCCGTTGAAGAAGTCCGGGTCGCCGAACGAGATGTGCGCGGCACCGGCAGCGACCTGCGCCGTGATGTCGGCCATGACGACATCGACCGGCACGACGCGGAACCGCCCCTGGTAGACCGGCACGATCGGGCAGTGCCGGCAGAGGTGTTTGCACCCACGGGACGCGTCGGTGGCGCCGGCCACGCGGCGGCTGCCATCGGGCATCTCGACGCGCGCGTAGGCGGTCAGCGGCGGCAGCCCGCGCCGGTCGGGCTGGATGAACCGGAGCCGCGACACGCCAGTTGCCGCTGCCGGCGGCCGCTGCCCCTTCGCGAGATGGGCCGCGAGCGTCACGAGATCCGCTTCGTACTCGCCCCCGAGGATGGAGCCCACGCCCTCGGCCTGCAGCCACTCGCCGTTCAGCGGCGCGTACAACCCGAAGCAGCAGACGTGCGCCTTCGGGTTGACGCGGCGGACGCGCGCGATGAGCGGCCCCGCGAGCCGGGTTGCCGTGTGCATCTGCAGGTGCACGCCAACGAGCGCGGCGCGCGCGAGCGCGGCGTCGTCGATCGGACCGCGCGACGTGTCCACGACGTCCACGTCGAACCCCTCGCGCCGCAGCCACGCCGCCGGCGACGCCAGGCCGAACGGCTGGCGGCCCAGCTCGTAGGTCGAAAGCAGAAGCACGCGCACAGCGATCAGGATAATCAAGTTCCGGCTATGATCGCGGCCGATGGCGGCTTCGTCTTCGGCGGCCGGAGCGTTTCCCGTGTCTGCGGCCGTGCCGCACGACACGGCGTTCTTCGGACACCCGCGCGGTCTCTCCACGCTGTTCTTCACCGAGATGTGGGAGCGCTTCAGCTTCTACGGCATGCGGGCGCTGCTGATCCTGTTCATGACCGCGTCGCCGGCCATTGGCGGTCTCGGGTTCGACGCCGTGAAGGCGGGGGCCATCTACGGGCTGTACAGCTCGATGGTGTACATGGCGACGCTGCCGGGCGGCTGGATCGCCGACCAGTGGCTCGGGCCGCAGCGGGCGGTGCTCGCCGGCGGCGTGCTGATCGCGTTCGGCCACTTCAGCATGGCCGTCCCCTCGCTCTCCACGTTCTACCTGGGACTCACGCTGATTGTCGTCGGCACCGGCCTGCTGAAAGGCAACGTCAGCGTGATCGTCGGCCGTCTCTACGCCGCCGAGGACGGCCGCCGCGATGCCGGCTACTCGATCTTCTACATGGGCATCAACGCGGGTGCCTTCGTCGCCCCGCTGATCTGCGGCTACCTGGGACAGCGGATCGGGTGGCACGTGGGCTTCGCGGCCGCCGGCGTCGGCATGGTGCTCGGCCTCATCCAGTACGTGGCCGGTCGCGGCCATCTCGGCGACGCCGGCCTGCACCCCGCCGATCCGGGATCGCCCGGGGCCCTGGAGCGCCAGAAGCGGACGGCGGCCACGCGGATCGCCGTCGTGACCGCCGTCGCCCTCGTCGCCGGGATCGGCATGTACTCGGGCGTGCTGCCGGTCACGGCGACCCAGATCGCCGACGCCGCCGGCGTGCTGCTGCTCGGGCTGTCGATCGGCTTCTTTGCGTGGGTCTTCCTGTCCGGCGGCTGGACGACGGCCGAGCGCAACCACCTGATCGTCATCAGCGTGCTGTTCCTCGGCTACGCGCTCTTCGCCTCGGTGTTCGAGCAGGCCGGCTCCACGCTGAACCTCTTCGCCGATCGCAGCACCGACAACGTGCTGCTCGGGTTCGCGTTTCCGAGCAGCTGGTACCAGGCCGCCAATCCGCTCTTCGTCATCGCGTTCGCGCCCGTGTTCGCCTTCATGTGGGTCCGCCTCGGCAGGCGGGGACGGGAGCCGGGCACGGCCGTCAAGTTCGGCGTGGGGCTCGTGCTCGTGGGTGCCGGGTTCGCAGTCCTGATTCCCGCCGCCGCGATGGGACGCGAGGGCGCGCTCGTCGGTCCGGGCTGGCTCCTCGTCACCTACCTGCTGCACACGTGGGGCGAGCTGGCGATCAGCCCCGTGGGCCTGAGCGCCATGAGCCGGCTGGCGCCCGCGCGCATCGGCGGGCTGGTGATGGGCGTCTGGTTCCTGGGCGTGTCCAACGGCAACTACATCGGCGGGCGGGTCGCGGGGCTGTACGAATCGATGTCGCTCACAGGGCTGTTCGGCGCGGTCGCGGTTTTCGGCGTCGCCGCCGGCGTCCTGCTGCTGGCCTTCGTCAGGCCGCTCGACCGGCTGAGCCGAGCCTGACGCGGGATGCCGCTCGATCGCTACCGCGAGAAGCGCAACTTCGACGAGTCGCCCGAGCCCGCCGGGCGGCCCGGCCGCCGCTCCCCCGGCGGCCGGGCGCCGCGCTTCTTCTGCGTGCAGAAACACCTCGCCAGCCACCTGCACTACGACCTGCGGCTCGAACACGACGGCGTGCTGCTGTCCTGGGCCGTCCCGAAGGGCCCGTCGCTCGATCCCGCCACGAAGCGGCTCGCGATGCACGTCGAGGATCACCCTGTCGAATACGGCGACTTCGAAGGCGTCATTCCGTCGGGGTACGGCGCCGGCGTCGTGATGCTGTGGGACCGCGGTACGTGGACGCCGGAGGGGGAGGATGTCGATGCGGCGCTGGCGAAGGGGGACCTGAAGTTCACGCTCGACGGTTACAAGCTCAAGGGGTCGTGGGTGCTCGTGCGGACGAAGGGCGGTCCCGGTGGCAAGGAAGGGCGGAGCTGGCTGCTCATCAAGCACCGCGATCAGTGGTCGGGCGGGCTGGACTCGGAGTGGGAGCCGTTCGGCACGAGCGTGAAGAGCCGGCGCGACTTCGCCGACATCCTGGCGGAGAACCACCCGGATACGTGGGACTCCGGCCGCCCCGCCGCGCGCGGCGACGCGAACACGCTGTTCAGGCGCATCATCGCGCAGGCGATGGCCATGCGCGCGGGGAAGGCGAAGGAGGCGAAGGCAGGGACCAGAAGGGCTGTGAAGAAGGCCAGCGCAGCAAGAGGTCAGACGGCGAGACGCACCAGGGCCACGAAGGGCACGAAGGGCACGAAGGCCGCGACGACGAAGGCCCGGCGCGCCCGCTGACACTCGGAGTGGCCAGGTTCAGAGTCGAGTCCTTGCAGCGGCCAGCTCGAGCTGGCCGAGCCTCCGATCCGTCACCCCGCGCTCGAAGGGCACGCAGGCAGGCGGGCGGAGTCGGGCGCCTGCGGCTGGGAACACGGCCTCCGCTCGTGCTCTTCCGCCCCCGCATCGCCTATCAGCTGGCTCGCCGCGACACCCGGCACACGGCTCGAAACGCCGGCTGTGATTCCAGCCCCGAGAACGCGTCAGGCGTTGAGCTAGGTCGCGCGAACGGCGGCGGGGGCGGGCTGCGGGGAGCGCTCGCGGCGCAGGAGGCGGGCGCTCAGCACGGTCCACACGGCGAACGACAGCCGTTTACGGTCGTGACGGGCGATGTCGCGGTTCCAGAACGGGCCGGTCACCACTTCGCAGCTGCCCGGCACGTCGCCGAGCGCCAGCGGGTGCTTGTGCTCCGCCGCGTACCGCTCGATGGTATCGGGCGACGGCAGCGCGCTGTTGGCGATCACCACATCGACCGGCCGGCCGATCGACGACGACACCCACTTGACCGCGTCGGCGGCCGTGAAGCCGCGCATCCCCTGCCCTTCGGTCAGCAGGTTCGCGATCAGCACCACCGGCCCCGGCACGGTCGCGATCGCCTCGGCCACGCCGCGGACGAGGAGCGGCGGCATGATGCTCGTGAAAAAGCTGCCGGGCCCGATCACGACCGCGTCGAACCCGCGAATGGCCTCGGCCACCGCCGGGTGGATCGCCGCCTCGGGTTCCAGCCACAGCCGGCGGACCTGACGGCCGGACGTCTGGCTCTCGTCCACTTCGACCTCGCCGCGGGTCGTCATGCCGTCGCTGTACTCGGCACAGATCGACGCGGCCTGGACGCTGACCGGCCACACCCGCCCGCGACACCCGAGCAGCAGCCGGAGCCCGTCCACGGCGGCCAGGAAGTCGCCGCTGTACTGCTCCATCATCGACAGGAGGAGGTTGCCCCCCGTGTGCCCCGAGAGCCGCTGGTGCTCCAGCGCCGGCAGGCGCGCGAGCAGCACGCGCCGGGCCTCGCCCTCGTTGCGCGCCAGCGCCAGCGCGCACTTGAGCACGTCACCCGGCGGCAGCACACCCAACTCGTCGCGGAGCTGTCCGGAGCTGCCGCCGCTGTCGAACATCGTGACCACGGCGTTGGCGTGCAGCCACGGGTTGATCTTGAGTCCGCCCAGCAGGCTGGGGAGGCCGGTGCCGCCGCCAAAGCACCCGATCGTCAGTTGCCGCAAGTGCACGCGCCATTGTACCTGCACGCACCACGAGCGCCCGGGCACCCGGGCGAGCGCCGCCGACCGTAGAATGGGACCATGGTGTCTTCCCGGGCGATAGCCGAGGTGCTCGTGGACGCGTTGACCCGGATCTTCGGCGATCGCCTGCGATCCATCGTGGCCTACGGACCCTCGCCGTCGGGCGACGCGCGTCCGGCCTCCCTCGTGCTCGTGTCGTCGGTGTCGGCCGCCGATCTGGAGGCGTGCGCGCGCGAGGCGCGCCGCTGGCGCCGCCGCGGGCTGACCACGCCGCTGATCCTCCCGGAAGCGGAGTTCCGGCGATCGCTCGACGCGTTTCCGCTGGAGTACGGCGAGATCCTTCGCTCGCACACGCGGGTGTTCGGCGATGACCCCTTCGCGGACGTCTCGATCGATCGCGCACACCTGCGGCGCGCGATCGAACGGCAGGTCACGAGCCACCTGCTGCACGTGCGGGAGGAATTCATCGAGACCGATGGACGCCCGCAGCAGGTGGTGGCGCTGCTCCGTGACGCGGCGCCCGCGTTCGCGTCGCTTCTGCGCCACGTCGCCTGGCTTGCCGGCACGGAAGGCGATCGGTCCGAATCCGCGCGCGCGGGCGCGCGCCTCGCGGGCCTGGACGGTCCGATCGTCGAGGCGATCCTCGCGCTCGAGGCCCCCGGCGACGTGTCGATCGCCGACCCGTCACCCCTGTTCGCGGACTACCTCGCCGCCGTCGAACGGCTCCGCGCCGCGGTGGACACGTGGCGCGACGCGCCCAGGTGACACCGCCCATGGCCCGGACGGGGAACGTGGCCCGCGTCGCTCGTGGAGCCCTCTCCCTCCTCCGGATCGGCGTCGCCCTCGTCCTGCTGGCGGCGTCCGTCTCGGCCCAGGATCTGCCCGCGCTCGCCGGCCCGGTCAACGACTTCGCCGACATCGTCGATCCGGCGAGCCGCGAGGCGATCGATTCGGTGAGCCGATCGCTCCTGCAGGCCAGCGGCGATGTCGTGGTCGTGGCGACCCTCCAGACGATCGAGCCGTTCGGGGACATCCGGGAACTCGCGGTGGAGCTCTTCGAGAACCACGGACGCGGCATCGGCGCCCGCGGGCGTGACAACGGCCTGCTGGTCGTGCTGGCGGTCGACGAGCGGCAGGTGTGGGTCGAAGTGGGGTACGACCTCGAGTCGATCGTCACCGACGGCTTCGCCGGCGAGACCAGCCGGCAGTTCATGGTCCCGGAGTTCCGGGAGGGCCGCTACGGCACGGGCCTGCTGGCCGGCGTGGTCCGGATCGCCGCACGCATCGCCGAGCGTCGCGGCGTCACGCTCCAGGGGGTCCCGGCCGCCCGGCAGCCGGACGTGCAGCCGGAATCGGACATCGGCGGAGCGCTGCTCATCACGATCCTGATCTTCTTTGCCGTCTTCTCCATCCTCGGGTCGCGCTTCGGAGGTGGCCGGCGGCGAGGACTCCGCCGCGGTGGCTGGACAAGCGGCGTCGGCCCCTTCGGCGGCGGAGTCGGCCGGCACGGAGGTTGGGGCGGCGGCGTCGGTGGCGGCTTCGGTGGCGGCTTCGGCGGATTCGGGGGGGGCCGGAGCGGTGGTGGTGGCGGCGGGGCGTCGTGGTGAACGACAATCAGCCGTTGGCGGACGCCGCCGGGAGCGGTGTCGACAGGAGTGTGCAGCCGTGAAATCGATCGCCAGATCAGTCGGTCGAACGCTGATCCCGATGGCGCTGGTCCTAGTGGCGATGTCGTCGTCGGGCTGTTCCTACAACACGTTCGTGACGCAGGAAGAAGCGATCAAGGCGCAGTGGGCGCAGGTCGAGAACCAGCTCCAGCGCAGGAACGATCTCATCCCCAACCTGGTGGAAACGACCAAGGGGCTGGCGGAGCAGGAGAAGGAGGTCTTCGGCCAGATTGCGGAGTCGCGCGCCAGGCTCGCGGGCGCCGCGACACCGGCGGACACGATGGCCGCCGCCAACCAGCAGAGCTCGGCGCTCGCCCGGCTGCTCGTGGTCGTGGAGAACTACCCGAACCTGAAGTCGAACGAGACGTTCAACCGCCTCATGGACGAGCTCTCGGGCACTGAAAACCGCATCGCCGTGGAGCGCATGCGGTACAACGAACGCGTCCAGGAATACAACACCGCGCGGCGCCGCTTCCCGTCGAACGTCACCGCCTCCATCTTCGGTTTCCAGGAGCACCCGTTGTTCACCGCACCGCCGGAGGCGCAACAGGTGCCGCGTGTGAACTTTGGCGCCGGGGGATAGCCGATCCCGCGCGGGGTGGCTCCTGCCCTGGGAGCAGATCCGATGGCGGGCCGGACGCCGGCTCGTCCTGACGGACTTCCGTCTCGTCCGCCTGCACCGGGGCCGCGTCGCCGACGAGGTGGCGCTGGACGATCTGGGCCCGGCCGGCGTCGAACCCTCGCGACTGCTGCAGCTCACCGGCATCGGCACCCTCGTCGTCGAGACGCGGCGGCGCTCCCACGCGTCGCTGCGCGTGCCCGGTGTCTTCCGCGCGCGGCGCGCGGCGTTGCACCTGCTGCTCGCGACCGCCGACGTCCGGGGGCTGCCACCGGATGACGCCATCGCCGCGCTGCCGCTCCCTTCGATCTGGCGTATCGGCGGCGGCACGCCGCTCCGGGCCGCCCTCGTCGCCCCGGCCCTCCTGCTGCTGACGGGCGTCGTCATCCTGGCGGGCCTGTACAGCCATCAGGTGCCGGTGGCGTACGCCGCCGACGATCCCGTCCGGCCGCACGGCGTGAAGCGCGGCCGCGCCGACATCGTGGCCTTCATGGAATCGGAGGTCATGCCGTTCGCCGTACGGGCGCTCGAGCCGGTCGTGGGCCGCGGCAACGTCACCTGCGAGACCTGCCACGGTCCCGACCCGGACGCGCGCGACTGGGCGATGCCCTCGGTGGCAGCGCTGCCGGAACCCGCTGTTTCGGCGATGGCGAGCACCGTGGGCCCCGACTCGCAGGTGCGGAATGCCCTGCACGGCTACGCGGCGGAAGCCGAAAACCAGCCGATCGCCGCACACATGCGGGGCGTCGTCCTGCCGGGCATGGCCGCCCTGCTCCGCCGCCCGTCGTACGACTTCGGCCGCTCGTACGAACACAACCAGGAGCGCGGCGCCTTCGGCTGCTACCACTGCCACATGGTGGCCTCCGGCGGCGCGCGCGCTGTCGAAGGAAGCTGACCCCGCTCGCTGCCGTGCCGATCGTCGACCAGCTGCTGCCCGAATACGAACGCGAGATGGCGCTGACCCGCCGGCTGCTGGAGCGGCTGCCCGCGGCGCGCCTGTCGTGGTCCCCGCACCCGCGGTCGATGTCGCTCGGCGCGCTTGCCAGTCACGTCGTGGAGCTGGCCGACTGGCAGGACGTGATCAGCCGCCCGGCGTTCGACGTGTCGGCAGCCTCGATGCCGCCGCCTAGCGCCTCACCCGCCGAGGCGCTGGACCGCTTCGATCGACACGTCGCCGGCACACGACGGGCGCTCGACGGGCGCACCGACGGCGAGCTGCTCGACATCTGGTCCGTGACACGGGGAGACGACACCCTGCTCACGATGCCGAAGGTGACGATGCTGCGGGCGGTGCTGCTCAATCACCTCATTCACCATCGCGGACAACTGACCGTCTACCTGCGCCTGAACGGCGTGCCACTGCCGTCCATCTACGGCCCGTCGGCCGATGAGGGCGCGTCGTGACGAGCCGGGACGCGCTTCTGGCGCAGTTCGATCGGGAAACGGCCACGACCCGCCGGCTGCTGGAGCGCATGCCGGCCGATCGCCTGTCGTGGTCGCCCCACCCGAAGTCGACCTCGTTCGCGGGCCTCGGCCGCCATCTCGCGCACATGATCTCGTGGGGACCGCCGGGCCTCACCGCCGCGTCCACGGACGTCCGCGACCGGCCGCCGCTGCCACCAACACCGGCGCTCGCCGACATCCTGCACGCCTTCGACGCCAACGTCGCCGCCGTGCGTGCGCTGCTGGCCGGGCGGACCGACGCCGAACTCGCCGAGGTCTGGACGCTGACACACGAAGGACAGCCGATCCTGACGTCCACGCGCTACGCCGTGGTCCAGTCGCTGATCCTGAGCCACATGGTCCACCACCGCGGGCAACTCAGCGTGTACCTGCGGTTGAACGACATCCCCGTACCGGCGATCTACGGACCATCCGCGGACGAAGCGTAGAGACCCGGGGGCAGACGATTCCACGAACGGCTGCGCCCTTCGCCGCGGCCGAGCGGGGCGCATACAATTGACCCCCGGCGGGTGGGTGTCCCCGCCGGCGGGCTTCGGATTCACTCGAATGTCAGGAGGGGGTATGCATCGCATCGTCATCGTGGCGGCCCTGGTCGCCGTCTTCGGACTCCCGGCCGCGCCGGCCTCCGCCCAGGAAGCTGCGGCGCCGCCGGCCACCGGCCTCACCGGCGTTCCCATCGACCATCTGGGCCTCGTGGTCCGGGACCTCGAGACGACGACGCAGGCGTACGTCGACGTCCTGGGACTGCCGGCACCGGCCATCCGCGAGGAAAAGGGCCTGGTGTTTCCGGCCGGATCCAAGGCCGATCCCAACGCGTGGCTGCGCACGGCCACCTTCCAGCTCAACGGCGTGGCGCTCAAGCTGATGCAGCCGATGGGCGGCGCCAGCCCGTGGCGTGAGCACCTCGACAAGTACGGCGACGGGCTGCACACCATGGCGTTCGCGGGCGTGAAGGACGTTGCGGGCGTCGTGGCCGCGGCCAGGGCCCTGGGCGGCACGCAGGTGGTTGGCGGGCCGGGGGCGAAGACGGCCGCGGTCGACCTGCGGTCGCAGCTCGGCTTCACGCTCCAGGTCAGCGAGGCCCCCGGCACCGGCGCCAGCACGATGACGCCGCCCCCGGCCGCCGAGCGGAAGTTCGGCCAGAACCCGATTCTCTACATCAGCGTGATCGTGCCCTCGAACAAGGAGGCGTTGCCGAAGTTCGCGAAGCTGATGGGCGTCGCAGAACCGGCCAGCCGCGCGGTCAAGATCCCCTACCCCCCGGGCTCCGGCTTCGATGCCGACGCGGGGCCGGAACTGGCCATGGTTCCGCTGAAGGGCGGCATCTCGGTCGCCTACACGTCACCCTACGGCGGCAAGAGCCCGTGGAGCGAGAGCGTCAGGACGCATGGCCCGACGATGCACCACCCGGGCGTCGGCGTGCCGTCGGTGCCGGACGCCATCGACTACCTGGAAGGCAAGGGCGGCTCGGTGGTCATCGGCGGCCGCGAGGCCGGGTTCGCCTGGACGGACCACACGTCGCGCCTGGCGATCCTGTTCGAGCTGAACCGCCGGCAGTAGGACGCGAGGAACACGCAGGCCTGTCGCCGGGCGCTCATCGTGGCGCCCGGCGCAGCACGCGCCACAGCGCCACCATCAGCAGCGCGGCGGCGATCGCCGCGCCCCACCCGGCCGGCACGCCGACGAGTTGCAGCAGACCGGGCCCGCCCCTGGTGATCAGGAAGAACAGGCCGGCCGCCCACAGGAACGCGGACGCCAGGTTGAGCAGGCCGAGCCGGATCGGCGACACGCCGCCCCACGCGCAGGCGGCGAGCATCGCGAGCCGGAAGCCGGGCATGAAGCGCAGCGTGAAGCTGGCCAGCGACTGGTGGGACTGCACGAAGGCTTTCGCCCGCTCGATCCGGTAAGGGGGGATCCGCAGGATCGGCACCCGCCCGTCGGCCAGCCACCGCCTGACGCCCATGCGAAAGAGGTGAAAGCACACCTGATCGCCGGTGGCGGCACCGAACGCGGCGGCTACGACCACGCCCCAGTCGTTCAACCGCTCGGTGACGGCGAGCAGCGCGGCCACGCTGAGTGCGGCCTCTCCCTCGACGGCCGTGCCCAGGTAGATCAGCACGTACGGGACCCGATCGATCAGGGCCTCCACGTCCGGCTCCTCACTCGCGGGGTGCCAGCGACTGGAGACTGGCCCGGCAGAACGCCACGAGCTGCGCAGCCGTCAGATCGGCAGCGTACTGCTCCGTGAGGTCGAGGGTGCCGCGTTCCCACGCGCGCACGACGTTCTCGTATTCCAGACGCGCGCGGTGGCGATCGCCGCGATCCCGGTACAGGTTGCCGAGCCAGAAGTGCGCCAGCACCAGCGCGTCGTTCAGGTAGAGCGTCCGCCGCAGCAGGGCCACGGCATCGTCCCGCTGCCCCCTCCGCGCCGCGACCATTCCGAGCAGCAGGTGTGCCCTCGGCTCGAGCGCGTCCAGCGCCAGCACCTGCTCGGCCTGCGCCACCGCGGCGTCGTACTGCGCGTGATGGGCGAACACGCCACCGAGCAGCAGGTGGGCCGGCACGAACGACGGGTGCGCGGCCACCAGCACCCGCAGCCGCGTCTCGGCGCCCGCCCAGTCGCCCGAGCGAAACACGTCGAGACAGCGCTCGTACTCATCGTCCCGAACCGCGAGACCGGCGGGACCCTCCGCGGGAACGGCCTGGGGCGCGGCCACCGGCGGTCCCGCCGTCACTGCAACGGCCGGACCCGCCTTCGGGTGGGCGATGCGCCGGCGCTCCACCGCCTTCACGGCCGGGTGCGGCGGTGTGACCCTGCGGTAGCAGAAGGCACCCTGGTACTCCACCAGTTCCAGACCTCTCGGCACGCCTGGGAGGAGTTCCGAGTGCCCCAGCAGGAGGTACCCCCCCTCCGCCAGCGTCTCGGCCAGGCTCGCGACGAGCCGGCGTACCGCGTCCGGCCTGAAGTAGATCGCGACGTTCTTGCAGAAGACGACGTCCTGCGGCGCCGACGCCGGGGCCCTGAGCGGCGTCTTCGTCAGGTTGCCGGCTTCGAAGCGCACGCGGCGCCTGATCTCGTCGTTCAACCGGTACGTCGTGCCGATCTTCTGAAAGTACCGGGAGAGGTACTCCGGCGAGACCCCGCGCACGGCGCGAGCCGAGTAGACGCCGCGGGCCGCCGCCTCCAGCGCGCGGGCGTTGAGGTCGGTTCCCACGACGTGGAACGTCCAGTCCGGGTACGCGAGAAAGAGCCCCATGTCCCAGAGCAGCAGCGCGACGGAGTACGCCTCCTCTCCGGTGGCGCACCCGGCACACCAGATCCGGAGCGTGCGCGCGGCATCCGCGGGGCGGCCGGCGTAGGCCGCCAGGAGCGCGGGCAGGATGTGCTCCTTCAGCAGCCGGAACTGGGCCGGATCCCGGAAGAAGCAGGTCTCGGTCACCGTGACCAGGTTGACCGCCGCGCGCAGCTCCGCGTCCCTGGCCCGGGCGTCGAGGGTCCGGATGCGGTCGCAGTAGTCGTCCACGCGTGCCAGTCCGAGTTCCCGCACGCGATCCCGCAGCGCGGCCGAGAGCGCCGTCCGCTGCGAGACGTCGAAGTACAGCCCGTAGTGGTGTTCGAGCAGGCCGCTCAGCGCCGCAAACCGATCCGGGGAGAGCAGGTCCGCGGGCTCGCGATGCCCGGCAGGCGTGGCACCGGCCGCCGTCATGCGCCGGGCTGGAGCTTCCCGCGCTCCACCCCGAGCGCGACAAGGCTCCGGACGATCGCCGGTGGCGGGAGCACGTGCCGGGCGGCACCCAGCTCGATGGCTTCGCGCGGCATGCCGAACACCGCACAGCTCTGCTCGTCCTGCGCGTAGGTGACGCCTCCGGCGCGCTGGATGGCCAGCAGCCCCTGCGCGCCATCGGTACCCATGCCGGTCAGGAGCACGCCCACGGCGCGCGGGCCGTACGCCTCGGCGGCCGACAGGAAGGTGACGTCCACGGACGGCCGATGGCCGCCCACCGGCTCGTCGTCCGACAGGCGAACGCGCCCGCCCGGCGACACGACCAGGTGGACCGACTCGGGCGTGAACAGGATGCGTCCCGGCGTGATCGTCGCCCCGTCGGTGGCGACCTCCACCGGCAGCGCGCAGCGCTGCTGCAGCCGCTTGAGCAGGCTCAGGGTGAAGCCGTCGCCCATGTGCTGCACGACGACGACGCCCATGCCGAACCCGACCGGCAGCGCCGACAGCATCTGCTCGAGCACCTTCGGCCCGCCCGCCGACGCCCCGATGGCCACGATGTCCGAGGCGGCCAGGGGCGCCCCGGGCTTCACCTCGGGGGGGGGTGCGAACCGGCGCGCCGCGTGAATGTGCGCGATCACGGGTATCTTCGACAGCGCCTTGATCTTCTGGATCAGGAGTGCACCCGACGCCTGCCACTGCCAGTCCGACGTCAGCGTGGGCTTCTCCACGACGTCGAGCGCGCCGGCCGCCACGGCGTCCGCGTGCGAGTAGGGGCCGTTCTGGCCGAAGTGCGAGCTGAGGAACAGCACCGGCGAGGGAAACCGCGCCATGATGCGCTGGGTGGCTTCCATGCCGTCCATCTTCGGCATCATCAGGTCCATCGTCACCAGGTCGGGCCGCAGGCGGGCGGCCAGCTCCAGTGCCTCGATGCCGTTGGACGCCTGCCCCACCACCTGGATCTCGGGATCCGACTCGAACAGCGCCGTGAGCGCACGGCGGACCACCACCGAGTCGTCAACGACGAGCACCCGGATCCGCGAGCGGGCCGGCACAGCGGGGTCAGCCATGCGATCGACCCGCCCCTGGTTCCCTCGGACCTCGCGGCACCGCTCCACGGCCCACGAGCCGCTGGACGGTGTCGAGCATGCGCTCCTGGTCGAACTCGTGTTTCAGCACGTACGCGTCGGCGCCGGCTTCGAACCCGCGCCGCCGATCGTCCACCGTGTCACGCGATGTCACGATGATCACGGGAATCTCGCGGAGATGGTCGTCCGCACGCAGCCGGGTCGTCAGCTCGATCCCGTTCATGCGCGGCATGTCCACGTCGGAGATGACCAGATCCCAGTCCTTCGCCCGGAGCGCCTCCAGGGCATCCTCCCCGTCCTGGGCGATTTCGGCCGTGTAGCCGGCGGCGATGAGGATGTTCTTCTGCAGCTCGCCCGCCACGAGCGAGTCGTCCACCACCAGCACCCGCGCCGA
>VFZH01000070.1 GCA_016871255.1 Acidimicrobiia bacterium
GATCCCTCGAAGCTCGCCAGTACACTCCCCCGATGGCTCGCGTGGATGCCGAGATGCTGGGCGATCGGGACCTGCTCCCGATCTTCATCGCCGCGACGATGGCCGAAGCCCGACTGGCCGAAGAGGTGCTGACCCAGCGAGGCGTGCACTTCGTGGTCCAGGCGGAACACCTTGGCTACACACTGTTCGGGTCGCCCCGGCACGGCGCCACCTTCTACGTGGAGGAGGCCCAGGTCGAATACTGCGTGGCGCAGCTCACCGCTGCCGGCCTGGACGCCGGCGTCATCGACGACGCGGCGGAGACGTGATCGCGCGGCGACGCCCGGGCACGGGCCGACACGCGCTTCCCCTCCTGCTGGCACTCTGTCTGCCGCTCGCGCCGGCCGGTGTGGAGGCCGGCCAGGGCGCCGCCGACAGTGTGTCGGCGACGGTCGGTGAGCCGTTCCCCGACACCAAGGTCGGCAAGATGGTCCAGGCGTACCGCATCGTCGGGACGCCGCCGGACGTCGACGGGCAACTGGACGACGAGGTCTGGGAGGTTGCGCCCATGCTCGACGACATGGTCCAGATAGAGCCGGTCAACATGGACCCGCCGACCTACCGGACGACCGTGCAGGTGGCCTTCGACGACCGGTATGTGTACGTGGCCGCGTACATGTACGACGACGAACCCGCCCTGATCACCACGGGCGTTGGCCGCCGCGACGACATCCCGTCGAGCGACCGCGTGTGGATCGGGTTCGACCCGCGCCACGACCACCTGACGGCATACGCGTTTGAAACGAATCCGTCGGGCATGCAGGCGGACTACAGCTTCTGGGACGACACGCGCCGGACCATGGACTACGACGCGGTCTGGGAGGTGCGCACAGCGATCACCGGTCAGGGCTGGACGGCGGAGTTCCGGATCCCGTTCTCGCAGATGCGCTTCGACTCGCGCCTCGAAAGCACAGCGGTCTGGGGGTTCCTGGTCGTTCGCGACATCTACCGCACCGGTGAGCGCGATCGCTGGGTCGGCATTCCCCGTGGCGGATCGGGCCTCGTGTCCAGGTACGGCCACCTCGTGTTCGAAGATGGCGCGCCCGCGCCGCCCCGGCGCATGGAGGTGCTGCCGTACGTGCTGGGCGGGCGGACGACGGGCGTGGACATCCCGGGCACGACCACGGCGAGCACGGGCGCCGACGTCCGGTTCGGCGTCGGGTCGGCCGCCACGCTGTCGGCCACGGTGAACCCGGACTTCGCCCAGGTCGAGCAGGACCCGGCGGTGCTCAACCTGACGGTCTTCGAGACCTTCTTCCCGGAGCGCCGCCCGTTCTTCCTGGAAGACGCCCGCACGTTCATTCCGTCGCAGGAGCGATTCCGGCTGTTCCACTCGCGGCGGATCGGCCGGACACCCGGACGGATTCCGGTCGAGGCGGACGTGGACGTCGTGGAGCGGCCGTCGGAGACGACGTTGCTCGGCGCGGCGAAGCTGACCGGGAAGATCAGCGGCTGGACGTTCGGCGGGCTGTCGGCGGTCACGTCCCGCGAGTACGCCACGGTCACGCCGGCGGCGGTCGGGATTCCGTCGCAGGAACGGCAGGACCTGATCGAGCCGCTCGCGCTCTACAGCGTCGGCCGGGTGCAGCGCGACGTCGGCCGTTCCTCGAACGTGGGCGCCCTGGTCACGCTGGTGAACCGCGAGCACGTGGGGGACGCCGTGACGGCGGGTTTCGACCACGGGGTCCGCTGGGGCGGCAACCGCTGGCGGTGGGACGGCTTCTACGCGGTGACCCGCGCCCCCGGCCGCGACGACGGCGTCCGCAGCGACGTGGGCGTGGACATGGACTTCGCCTTCGAGGGGAAGTACGTCGGCTTCGGCACGTCCGCGGCCCACATCGGGCGCGACTTCCGCGTCAACGACGTCGGCTTTCTGCGCGGCCGCGTGAACGTGAACGACGTGCGGATGTCGGCCAACCTCGGACAGCCGGACCCCTGGGGCATCTTCCGGAGCATCCGCTGGTCCGGCGCGGTCAGCCGGAGCTGGAACACCGACGGGCTGCCCGTCAGCGGGTCGATCGACAACAACTTCTTCATGCAGTTCGCGAACTACTGGCGGGTGAATGGAGGGTTCGACTACGAGCTGCCGAGCGAAGACGATCTCGACACCCGCGGCGGGCCGCCGATCCGGCGCCCGGGCGGCTACCGCGCGAACGCAGGGCTCTTCAGCGACTCCCGCAAGACGTGGAGCACGGGGTTCTTCGTCAACACCGCCTGGGGGAAGGACGGCAGCTGGCAGGCGGGCATCCGCCCCAGCCTGAACCTGCAGCCTTCGCCCCGGCTCCAGGTCAGCCTGTCGGGGAGCTATACGCAGGCCGGCGAGACGGCGCAGTGGATCATCAACACGGACGTCACGGGTGATGGTGCGGTGGACCATGTGTATGGCCGCCTGCACCGCGACGTCATCGACGTCACGCTGCGGACGACGGTGGCCGTGCACCGGGACCTCACGTTCCAGGCGTACCTGCAGCCGTTCGTGGCCGTGGGCGACTACGACGACATCCGGTACCTGGCTCGCCCGCGCTCGTTCGACTTCACGCCGGCGCTGCTGTCGCACAACCCAGACTTCAACGTCAAGTCGCTGCGGGGCAACGTCGTCCTGCGCTGGGAGTACGTCCGGGGCAGTACGCTGTTCGTCGTGTGGAACATGTCGGCGTCGGATGCGGCCCGGCCCGGCGTGTTCTCGCCGTGGCGCGACCTCGGCGGCGCCTTGGGGGCCGACGGAACGCAGGCACTGCTCGTGAAGGTGAACTACTGGTGGAGCCGGTGAGCCGCCGGGCCGTCTGACGCCGGCCCCTGCGAGAGCCCGTACGGCGGTGACGCTCGCAGCGGCCAGCTTCCGCCTGCGCTGAGGCTTCGGCGGACCGCCGTCGCCTTGGCGCAGGTGGTCAGCTGGCCGACGTGGTGGCCTCAGAACTTGCGGCAGTCGATGACGAACCGATAGCGCACGTCGCCAGAGACCACGCGATCCCAGGCCGCGTTGATGCCGTCCGGATTCACGTGCTCGATGTCGCTGGTGATGCCGTGGGCGCCGCAGTGGTCGAGCATCTCCCGCGTCTCGCGCAGCCCGCCGACCAGCGACCCCATCAGCCGCCGGCGGCGCAGGATCAGCGTGAACGGCGACAGGTCCAGCGTGGCCGGCGGGGCGCCCACCAGGACCATCGTCCCGTCAGCCTTCAGACACCCGAGCAGGGCGTCGATGTCGTGTACGGCCGACACGGTGTCGAGCACCACGTCGAAGCGATCCGCGTGGCGGGCGAGAGAGCGGGCGCCGGAGACGGCGACGACGTCGTGCGCCCCCATCCGGAGGGCATCAGCCGCCTTCCTCTCCGACCGGCTGATCACGGTGACCTCGGCCCCGAGCGAGACGCCCAGCTTCACCGCCATGTGACCCAGACCGCCAAACCCCACGATCGCCAGCGAGTCGCCGGGCGACAACCCGACGTGCCGCAGCGGTGACCACGTCGTGATCCCGGCGCAGAGGAGCGGAGCTGCCGCCGCCGGATCCAGTGTGGCCGGGATCCGCAGCACGAAGTGCTCGTCCACGACGATGCCGCTCGAGTAGCCGCCGTGCGTCGGCGTCGTCGAGCCGGGCTCGAGACTGCCGTAGGTGAGGACGGGACCTTTCAGGCAGTAGCTCTCGAGATCCCGTGTGCAGCGGTCACACTGGCGGCAGGAGCCCACGAAGCAGCCCACGCCGACCCGGTCGCCGACGGTGAAGCGCGTGACCGCGGGTCCGGTGGCCATCACCGTCCCGACGATTTCGTGGCCGGGGACGCAGGGGTAGATCGCGTTCTGCCAGTCGTTCCTCGCGGTGTGGATGTCGGAGTGGCAGATGCCGCAGTAGTCGATGGCGATCTGGACGTCGTGTGCGCCGGGCGTCCGGCGCTCGAAGCCGAACGGCGCGAGCGGACTGGTGGACGAGTGGGCGGCGTATCCCCGTACGAGCATGGAAGGACGATAGCATCGGCTCCGGCTCCCGGCCCGGGGCCTCGCGCTATCATCGTGGCGGGCGCGGGGTTGAGCATGACGCGCCGGGGAGGATGGCGTGAGCATCTCGGCGGGAGCGCGGCTGCTGGTCCTCGCCCTGGTGGTCGTCGCGCCCGTGGCGACCGGGGCGCAGGAAGCCGACGTCATCTTCGAGCGGGCGATCGTGGACTTCGAGGCGGGCCGCCTCGCCGAGTCGGTTGCCGGGTTCGACACGCTGGCGGGGATGTCGCCGGAGGTGGCAGCCCAGCTCTGGCAGCGCGGGATCGCGCTGTACTACGCCGGGCGCTTCGACGACTGCCGTGCGCAGTTCGAGCTGCACCGCACGGTCAACCCGAACGACGTCGAGAACGCCGCGTGGCACTACCTGTGTGTGGCGCGAGCGTCGACGCCTGCCGCCGCACGGAAGGCGCTGCTGCCCGTCGGGCCAGACAGCCGCGTCCCGATGCGCGAGATCTACCGCATGTTCCAGGGCGATCTCTCGCCGGACGTCGTGATGCGGACGGGCAGCTCCGTGGCGACCGCGGCGTTCTACGCGCACCTGTACGTGGGGCTCTACCACGACGCGCGCGGCGAGACGCGGCAGGCGCTGGAGCACATCCGGCTGGCCGCCGACGAGCGCTACCGGCGTGCCGGCGGGTACATGCACATGGTCGCGCGCGTGCACCTCGCCCTCCGCGACGGCGGCCGCTGAGCTGGCGCCGCCGTCGTGCTGCTGGGAGGCGCCGACCGCCCGGGTGAGTTCGAGGAACCGGCAGCGGCGCTGCGCTAGTCCTCTGGAAACGTGATGAGTTGCACAAGTCCCGGGGCGCGGCGCCCGGATCGCAAGGCGCGACCACCGAGAATATCGGCCATATGTGAGGGAGGAGCAACGCAGCGAGCCGGGATGCCCCGCCCGGGAGTTGTGTGACTGATCACGTTTCCAGAGGACTAGCTGAGCCATGAGCGGTGCGGTGCACGTGCCGCCGATGCGATCAAGCGGCAGTCGTGGTCCGCTCGAGTCAGCCACGGGTCCCTCCCCGCTGCTTCACCTGATGGCGCAACGGTACCCGGATCGGCGGCCAGATGGACGTCTGACGTCGCGCGGCGAGTGCGGCACGGCCGCGCGCATGAGGTAGGATCGCCCGGGTCGAGCCGGCCCCGGGCGGGCGCCCCGCCCGTGGAAGGGAGTGTCATGTCGTCAGCGGGAGTGTCGTCGGATGCGCGCGTGCCCGGCGGAGGGGCGACCCTCGGCACGGTGGCCCCCCTGCCGGCCGCGCTGATCCTGCTCGGCGCCGCCGCACTGTGGAGCATGACGAACGGCGTATGGGGAGCCACGCCGCAGTGGGGCCCGGTCCTGAGCTGGTGGATCCGCTGGATGGTCACGATCGGCATGACCTCCGCGATCTTCGCCTTCCGCCACACGCCGGCCCGGTGGGTGCTGGCAGCCTACGTCTGCAACCACGCGCTCGCGATCTACGGCGCCATGGCGGGCCTGGTGCCGATGAGTGACGGCTGGATCAACGTGACCCACGTCCTGTTCTGGACGCCCGCCGTGGTGCTGCTGGCGCGCTCGCTCGGCGCCGCCGGCTACCGGACGGCGTACGGCGTGTGGCACCGCCTGGCGCTGGCGACGATGACGATGTCGCTCGTCTTCGACTATCGCGACGCCTTCCGCTATCTGTTCCTGTCGCCCTGAGCCGAGAGCTTCGCATGTGGGGGCCGGCTTCAGCCGGCCCGGACACCGCAACATGAAAGGGAGGTAGCCGATGCGCGTGAGAGTCGTGCTGATGCTGGTGGCGACGATGACGATCGCCGGGTTCGTGCTGGCGCCTGTGGGGCCGCGGGCGCAGGGCAGTGCGGGGCTGACCGGCACGGTCAGCTCGCAGAGGGAAGGGCCGATGGAAGGGGTCGTCGTCTCGGCGCGGCGCGACGGCTCCAATGCCACCGTGTCGGTCGTGACCGATGCCGGGGGCCGCTACAGCTTCCCGCGCTCGCACGTGGCGGCCGGGCGCTACACGCTGACGATGCGGGCCGTGGGCTACGACCTCGTCGATCCGGGTGCGGTGTCCGTGACCGACGGCGCCACCGCGACTCGCGACCTGCGCCTCGAGCCGGCGAAGGACCTGCCCTCGCAGCTCTCGTCGCTCGAGTGGATCATGAGCATGCCCGGCACGACCGCGCAGAAGGAGCAGCTTGCCTACCAGGGCCTCAGCTGCGCGTATTGCCACACCTACGAGCGGATCGTGAAGTCGAAGCACGACGCCGCGCAGATGGTGCCGGTGATCTCGCGGATGCAGACCTACTTCAACGACGGCACGGCGCTCGGGCACGGCAATCGGGGACGCGCGGCGCTCTGGGGGAACCGTCCGATGTCCGTGGTGGAAAAGACGCCGAACTGGGGGAGCGCGCCGAAGAAGGACATGGCGGCGTACCTGGCCACCGTGAACCTGAGCGGCGGACGGAGCACCTGGCCGTACGAGCTGAAGACGCTGCCCCGGCCGGCCGGGAAGGCGACCCGCGTGATCATGACGCAGTACGACATGCCACGCCCCGACACGGTGCCGCACGACATGGCCGTGGCGGCGGACGGCACGCCCTGGTACGGCGACCAGAGCCGCATGATCATCGGGAAGATGGACCCGAAGACCGGCCAGTTCAAGGAGTGGTCGATGCCGCCGCTGCCGAAGGGCCACGCCGGTGGCATCAGCGACATCGACGTCGATCACGAGGGCAACGTCTGGTTCCCGGCCACGCCGCAGGAGGGCGACTGCCACTTCGGCACGCCGACACGCTTCAACCCGAAGACGGAAACCTTCGAGACGATTGACGACCCGGGGAAGCACTGCCTCCAGTTCACCGACGTCGGGCCGGACGGCAAGGTGTGGATGAACAACGTCTCGGTGATGGTGCGCATCGATCCGAAGGCCTTCAGGATCGACGGCGTCTTTCCGTTCACCAAGGGGCCCAACGTCCCCCAGGGCGTGCACGTGGGCTACCAGGTGGTCGTGAACTCGAAGGGCAACGCCTACATCTCCGACTTCTCCGGCTCCTACGTCGTCGGCGTGAACGGCTCGAACGGCGAGGTGTCGTACTACCCGACGCCGCAGCGGCCGGTGCTGCCGCGCCGCGGACAGTTCGACGCGCAGGATCGCTACTGGTTCGCCGAATATGGCGGGGACAGGATCACCATGTTCGACACGCGGTCAAACACCTTCACGCAGTACCCGGTGGGGCTGAAGTACACGACGCCGTATGCGACCTCGGCACCGGACCGGAACGGCCACGTGTACGCGTCGAGCAACATGTCGGAGCGGATCCTGCGGCTCGACCCGAAGACCCGTGAAGTGATCGAGTATCAGGTGCCGACCGACTTCGACTCGAAGGAGCTGATCCACGATCCCGTCGCCACGCGGACGACGGTCTGGATGGCGAACACGCGCAACGCCCGGCTGCTGAAGCTCGAGCCGCTCGACTGAGTTCGTGGGGACGCGACGGGGCCGGCCCCTGGCCGGCCCCTCTCGTTCGGCGCGCCCTCAGGGCAGCGACAGCTTCGTCCAGCGCCCGCTCAGGTCCGCCTTCCCCGAATACATCGAGCCGTGCTTCCGGACCTGGATGTACCACTGCCCGCCGATCCGGACATAGGTATCCGAGTAGCAGATGTGGTTGACCGTCTGCGTGCCGTTGGCGAGGTTCAGGTATTCGCCCATGTACCAGCGGCCCGACGCGGTGTCGCCGGCGACTTCGTCGATGACGCCCGAGTAGACGTGCATGAAGATGTTCGGGATCCCCTTCATGATGCCCGACCAGGCGCCCACCGCCTGATCGCGTCCCTTGTGGACGCGGGAGCCCAGGTGCCATTCGCCGTCAGGGGCGAACGTGCCTCCCCAGGCCTCGCCGTCGAAGCGGTTCACCGCATCGACGTAGCGCTCGGCGACCTGGCGCAGCGCCGTGTACTCGTCGGGGGTCGGCTTCCGGGCCCCGGTGCCCCCGCCTGCACTCTGGGCGGCAGCCGTCCCGGCGGCCGCCGTAGCCGCGGCCGCCCCGGCCAGTCCCCGGAACAACGCACGTCGCGACAGCCCGTGTGCCCGGCAGCGGGCCAGCAGCGATCGAATGATCTCGGTGTGCATCTTGTCCTCCACGTGCCGCGGCAACGGCCCTGCGGCCGGCCAGCCGGCTCCCGTGCGCGCCAGTATACGGCCACGCGGGTTCACACGTTGAAGAGCAGCAGGTCGATGAACCCGTCGGCCGCGGTGACGCGCGCGACCGTGTCGCCGAGTGCGTCGATCGGCACGGCCGCAGTCTGCCGCGGTTCCAGCGGCTGAAACGCGTTGAAGCTGCCGGCCAGCAGGTGCAGCAAGTCAGAGGTGGCCACGCCGGCTCGTGCCATCATGCCCGGGCTCAGCTCGATCTGCCAGACGACGTGCCGTGCCGCCAGCAGGGAGCGCCCGCCCATCATGACGTGCGCGTCCCATCCCTGCGTGTCGATCTTGACGAAGGTCACCGCGTCTGGCCCGATCCCGAGTCGTGCCAGCCAGGTGTCGAGGGTCAGGCAGGCCACCGTGGCCGCCGGCGAGCGCGGCGTCCTGCCGGGCGCCAGCACCTGGTGCGTGCCGATGTGGCGGCTGCGCTCGAGATCCGCCTCTCCGTTGTGAAGATCCACCGGTCGTCGAATCAATGTGCCCATGCGTCGCGCGTCAGTCTGACACAGCGTTGTCGCGAGACTCGCGTCGGCGTGAAACCCCTTGGCCGGGCCGGAGCGTCGGCGTAGCATGCGTGGAGACGCGCGGCCTGGAGGGGCGCGTGGCAGGAGGTCGTCATGGTGAGAAGGCCGCAGCTGTCCCGTCGGGTGATCGCGCTGGGGGTCGTGCCGGCCGGCGGGCTGGCGGCGGCGCAACAGCAGCAGGAGTACGGCGGCGATGTGTACCCCCTGACGGTGATGGGCGAGCCGTCGGACACCGAGCCGTGGGGCTGGCAGCAGTCTCCCGTGGCGCGGGAAGGCCGCGGCGGGCCACCGACGCGCCGGCACGTGCACACGGTGGTCCGGACCCCGAATGGCAACGACGACGGCAAGGACCTGCTGCGGCAGGACTACGAGCGGTTCAAGAACGATCCCGGCCACGGCCACTGGCGCTGACGCGCCGCCGGTGCTCTCACCTCGCACGACGGCTTCCCGGTCATGACTCCGGCTGCCCCGAGGATCAGCACCCGTCGCATTCTCGTCACCGGGCTCGCGCTGGCGCTTGCCGCGACCGGGCTCTGGCAGGCGCGGCGACTGGCCTTCGGCCAGCGCAGCGTCTTCATGCACGTGCGCTGGGCGCCCGGCGTGGACGCAGGCGTCAGGGCGGAACGTGAAGATCGCTATCGCCTGAGACGCGGCCAACTGCTCGACGGGCGCACCTGGGGATACGACCTGACCGACGTCTCGGGCGCGAACATCCGTGCGCTGGTCCAGGATCCCGCCGTCGAGGATACCGATTCGGTGGACCGGTCGACGTTCCAGGTCGGACCGGATGCCGATCGCGGCGCCTACGCCCGAGGGTCCGCCTGGGCGGCGAGTGCCATGAACGGTCTCGCCGCCGTGGCAGCCATCCTGGCCGTCGCGGCGCTCGTCACAGCGCTCGCGGGGCGCATCCGGCTGCCGGTCGTCCTGCGCGCGCCGCACGCGGGTGTGGCGGCCCTGTTTGCCGATCCCGTCCGCGTCGGGTCGGGGCTGGCGGCGCGGCTCGCGCGGTGGGCGTCGCCGGTGGCGTCGCCCGACCGGCGGAGCCTGTGGGTGATTGCGATCGTCTGGCTGTTGGCCTGTGTGCTGCGCGTCGCCCTGGCGCTGGTCAACAGGGACGCGAACGACGATCACATGGGCATCGTCCGGGCGATCGCGTTCGAGGGGCGCGTGCCGGGCCTGCTCGACGACTGGCAGGGCTACCATCCGAAGCTCTACCACTGGACGGTTGCGCTGCTCCTGCGCCCGCTGGCGCTGGGCGGGTTCGACAGTGGTCTGGCGCAGGTCCGCGCGGCCAACCTCGTGAACTGTGCGGCCGGCATCGCGCTGCTGCTCGTCGTCCAGCGCTGGCTCCGGGGCTCGCGTCTACCCGCCGCCGTCGCGCTGCCGGTCTTCGCCCTGCTGGCCCTCAACCCGCGGCTGATCGGGATCGGCAGCCAGGCGACGAACGACACGTTCGTCGCCTTCTTCGGAACCGCCGCGTTGTACATCGGCACCCGGTTCTTCGCCGGCACGACGTGGCGATCGTGGCTCGGCATGGCTGCCGTCGCGGCGCTGGCCGTGCTGTCGAAGTCCAACGGGCTGGTGGTGGTGCTGGCACTGGGGTGCGCGTTCGCGGCGCTGCTCGTCGATCGGCGGTTTCCTGCCGCGTGGCCGCGCCCGCAGCTCGCCGTGAGTGCGATCGCGTTCGCCGTGGTCGTCGCGTCTGCCGGACTCGCGTTCGGGCCGTACCTCGACAACTACCGCACGAGCGGATCCCTGCTGGCGCACAACATGGCGCCCGCGCCGCTGCCACACGTCTTCGAGAAGACCACGGCGTACCGGCCGGGGATCCGTTCCATCGCGGACGGTTTCTTCACGTTCCGGCTGGTGGACATGCTGCGGGAGCCCGCACTCGTCAACCGGCCGCTGCACGATCTCGAGAACCCCGCCAACTACCACGACAGCGATTTTCCGCTGCACCAGACGTCGCTGTGGTCGCAGCTCTACGGGCGGCTGCACTTCGTCCACTTCGACTGCTGGCCACGGTCGTGGGAAGATGACAGTGCGACGGTGCGCTGGATAGGCAGGGTGGCGCTGGTCCTGGGCCTGCTGCCGACCGCAGTCCTCCTGCTGGGCGTCTGCCTGGAGGTGGGTCGCACCGGGGTGAGCCTGCTCGGCCGCAGCCGTGGGGTCGTGGAACCAGCCGATCTGCTCCTGACGGTGGCCGCCGTCGGGTTCCTCGCGTTCGCGGTCTTTCTGGCCATGATAATCCGCGACTTCGGCATCCTGAAGGTGATCTACCTGTTTCCCGGTCTGCTGGGGTTCGCCTGGTGCCTGGGGCGCGGCGCGGAGTGGGTGGACACGCGTGCCCGCTCCGCTCACTCCTGGGTGCCGGCGCTCCTCACGGCCAACGTCACGGCCCTGTGCGCGGTGTACGTCTCCGACACGATGGCCCTGATCATCGGGCTGGCCGGTCAGTGACGACCAGGCCTGGTCACGGGCCTTCTCGTTGGCGGAGTAACATGCTGGTCCCGGAAGCGGGCTGCCTTCCGTGCGCCTGGTGATCGGCCAGAGCCACGGTCGCCATCCGGAGCAGCCGCTTGCCGCGCAACCGTCACCGTGTCCGGTACCGAGCCATCCCGACCACCCTCGCTGATACACCCACGGGGAGCGTTCACACGCGCCGTCGGGGGGCGGCTCGCGTCGGCGCTCTGGCCGTACGTCCAGATGGCCCGCCCGGACCACTGGTTCAAGAACGTGTTCATGGTGCCCGGCATCCTCCTGGTCCTGAACGCACCACACCGGTTCGCCGAGCCGGCCCTGGCGTGGCGCCTTCCGCTGGCGTTCGTGGCGGCGTGCCTCACGGCGTCGAGCTACTACGTGCTGAACGAGATCCTGGATGCCCCGTTCGATGCCAGGCATCCGGTGAAACGCGCACGGCCGATCCCATCCGGCCGGGTCCGGATCCCGGTGGCGTACGGGCTGTGGATCGTGCTGGCGGTCGCGGGCCTGGGGACCGCCAGCCTGCTCGGGGCGCCGTTTCTGACCTCGGCCGGGGTCCTCTGGCTGACGAGTCTCGTGTACAACGTGCCGCCGATCCGTGCGAAGGACCGCACGTACCTCGACGTGCTGGTCGAAGCCCTGAACAACCCCTTTCGACTCGCGATGGGTTTCTATGCGACCGGCACGACGCTCGCGCTGCCGGCGTCGCTGGCCATGGCGTTCTGGATGCTGGGCGGGTTCTTCATGGCGGTGAAGCGGTTTGCCGAGTTCCGCCACTTCGACAGCCGGGAGCGGGCGACGGCGTACCGGGCCTCGTTCCGGGGCTACTCGGAGGAGCGCCTGCTGGTGCTGGCGATCTTCTGTGCCGTGGCGTTCGGCCTGTTCCTCGGCATCTTCCTGATCCGGTACCGGATTGAGCTGCTGATCCTCGTGCCCTTCGTCGCCGGCCTGATCGCCTGGTACATCCACCTGGGCTTCCGATACGAGAGCCCGGCCAGGGACCCGGAGCAGATCTACCGGGAGAAGCCCTTCATGGCCTACGTCGTGGTCTGCGTCATCGTCGGCCTGGTGGCGATGAGCGTGGAGATGCCCTGGATCCGCGACATGTTCGACCCGACCGCCCCGCTGCTGGAGCCCGGCGGGTAGGCGGCGCGCCGCTCGGTGTTCGCGCACCAGGGGCGGGTGGCGTCCCCGAGCGTCCCCACGTATGGTACAGGTTCACGCGTTTCAGGGAGTCCCGACATGATCAGCAGACGCCGCGTCGTCCGGTGGACAGGCATGGCTTTCGTCGTGGGCACGCTGGCAGCCGGCTGCGCGCCACCACCAGCCGAGGTGCCCCCGCCGGCCGAGACGGCCGTGGGCGCCGACGGCTGGCTCTCCGGCACCACGGACGAGAAGTTCGAGACCGTGGCGAAACAGCTGCGCGGGTTCGACATGGCCATGGTCGAGACCGGCTACCGCTTCAACGAGCTGTACTGGGCGGTGCAGGACGGGAACTTCGGGTTCGCCAAGTACCAGACCGAGAAGATCCGCACGGCGCTCGAGAACGGCCTGGAGCGGCGGCCCAGGCGCGCGAAGTCGGCCGCGGACGGCGTACGGACGACGCCAGCCCGGATCGTGCTGGCCAGGGAGTAGCGAGCAATGCGACGTCTGCTGACGATGACCGCGGTGTTGGCGATTCTGGCGGGACACGGGCTCCTGGCCGGAAGCTGGCCGCAGTGGCGCGGGCCGTCTCTCGACGGCATCAGCACGGAGACCGGCCTTCCCGTGTCCTGGGGGGCCACCTGCACCTCGGAAGGCACGGCGGCCTCGACGCCCGCCTCGTCTCCCGCGGGCCGCGGCGGCGGTCCCGTGTCCGGCGGCCAGGCCTTCAACCGGGAAGGGCGCCCGTTGGCCCCGCTCGCGTGCGACAACTTCGACACGACCAACGTGGCGTGGACGCTCCCGCTGCCGGCCTACAGCGGGTCCACGCCGATCATCTGGGGCAACACGATTTTCCTCAACGTGGCGACCGGTGCGAACACCGGGGCGCTCGAGCTCTGGGCGGTGGACCGGCGCGGGCCGACCGTCCTGTGGAAGCGGCAGCTCGACGACAGCAACCGCATGGAGCGCAAGCAGAACATGTCCTCGCCCTCGCCGGTGACGAACGGCCGGCACGTCTGGGTGATGACCGGCTCGGGCGTGCTCAAGGGCTTCGACTTCGCCGGCACCGAGATCTGGTCCCGGAACATCCAGCAGGACTACGGCCGGTTCGGGCTCAACTGGGGGTTCGCCTCGTCCCCGCTCCTCAAGGGCGACGCGCTCTACATCCAGGTGCTCCACGGCATGAAGACGGACGACACGCCCTACGTCCTGAAGATCGACACGGCGACGGGGAGGACCATCTGGCGCGTCGAGCGTCCGACCGACGCCATCCACGAATCCCCCGATTCCTACACGACGCCGGCTTGGATCGGGGCGAACGGCCGCGCGGAGCTCATCATCACGGGCGGCGACGTGGTGTCGGGGCACGATCCGGAGACGGGCCGCGAGTACTGGCGCGCCGACGTCCTGAATCCCTCGAACCAGCGGAACTACCGCATCGTCGCGTCGCCGACGATCGTCGGCGACCTGATCATCGCGCCGACGCGGAACAACCCGATGACGGCGATGCGGCCCGGCGGCAGCGGGGACGTGGCCGGCAGCCACGTGGTCTGGCAGTTCGCGCAGGGCCCGGACGTCCCCACGCCGGTCAGCGACGGTGAGCTGCTCTACGTCGTCCGCGACAACGGCGTGGTGTTCGCCCTCGACGTGAAGACCGGCAAGCCGGTCTACGGGCCCGCACGCCTGCCCTCCGGCACCTACAGCGCCTCGCCCGTGCTGGCCGACGGCAAGATCTACGTGACGACCGAAGAAGAAGGGCTGACCACGGTGTTCCGCGCCGGCCCGACGTTCGAGATCCTGTCGAGCAATGCCCTGCTGGGTGACTGCTCGCCCTACTGCCTGAGCACGGTCGCGGTGTCGGAGGGACAGCTCTTCCTGCGAACGTCCTCGTTCCTGTGGGCCATCGGGGAGCGGCGCCCGGGCGACTGAGCCACACGACCGAGCCGGTCCGCCTCCGCACGTCGCGCCGTGACGCGGGGCGCCTCCGGTCAGTTGAACGTGATCACGGCGAGGACGAGCGCGGTGGCCGCCATCAGGAAGGCGACCTTGCCCACCGCCGGGATCCGGGCCATGGCGGCCTGATCGCCCTGCCGGGCCTTCTTCATCAGCACGTGGATATAGCCGATGACGCCAGAGAGCACAGCCACCGCCGTGATCTTGGCGTGGAACTGCCACGGCAGGTTCCCGAACCCGCCCCACTTCGTGTAGAGCATGATGAGGCCGGTCGTCCACAGGAGGATCAGGCCTGTGTCGCCCACGCGGATCATCGCCGGCGGGAACCGTGCGAGCACCGGCTTCTCGCCGGGCGCGGCCTTGTCGATGAGGCCACCCATCACCATGTTGGCAAACGAGGTTCCGAAGCCCATGGCGAGGCCCAGGAAGTGGAGGATGAGAAGGATCGGGAACACGGTTCTCATAGGGGTGCCTGTGGCGGACGCGCCGCTATCATACGCCGGCCATGCCCTGGTCCGCGAGGCCGAGCGAGCCGGCGATCCCCTGCATGGCGGTGATCACGTGGGCGATGTGGTCGTCGAGCGTGAGTGACAGCCGGGCGGCCCCCGTCTCGATGTCCTCCCGCTTCACGGCCGCGGCAAACGCCTTCTGCTTCATCTTCTTCCGCACGCTCGAGGGAGCCAGGCCCTCCAGCTTCCCCGGGCGCACGTAGGCCACGGCCGTGACGAAGCCGCACAGCTCGTCCACGGCTGACAGCGCGTCCCGGATCGGGCGATCGAGCGGGTAGTCGTCACGGTTCCACTCGGCGTGCGACAGGATCGCCCCGACGATCTCTTCGTCCACGCCGCGTGCGCGCAGGATCCGGGCCCCCTCCCGCGTGTGCGCCGGCGGGTCGGGCCACCGCTCGTAGTCGAAGTCGTGCAGCAGACCGGTGACACCCCAGACGTCCGCGTCGTGCCCGAGCCTCGCGGCGTGGTGGCGCATCGCCGCCTCCACGGCCAGCGCGTGCTTGCGCAGCGAGTCCGAGGCCGTGAACTCGGTCAGCAGCGCCCAGGCGTCGTGTCGTGTCATGGCGCCAGTCTACCGGCAGCGGCGGCCCGTTGACACCCGTCCCGCTGTCCGGGTTACTCGACGGCGACCGGCGCGAAGCAGTCCTCGTCCGTGTTCGCCGCCAGAGGCATCCACTGGCGGAAGCCCCCGTCGAGTCCGGCAGCGAGGATGACGGGTGAGAGCGCTGCCGGATCGAAGCGTGCGCCATCGCCGCCTCCGGCACGGAGCCGCTGCGCCACCTGCTCGCGGAAGCTCGCGAACGGCGGCACGTCGAACACCAGGAAGTAGATGCCCCGGATGACCCCGGGCGCGCTCATGCGGCGCTGGGCCATGCACGTGGGCCGGAATGTGGCCGACTCGAGGCCGAGGTTGCGGGCGAGCTCCAGCAGCGCCTCCGGCGTGAAGGCCGGGCCCAGTGCCTGATCGAACTCGCTCCGGAGGACGAGCGGCAGGGAGGCGGGCGGATAGCGCAGCGATTCTCCCATCCGGGCGAAGAGCGCATCGGCCAGCGGGGGCATCAGCGTCGGCGGTGGCGTCAGCGACAGCAGCGCGTCCACGTCGGCGTTCGGCGCCAGCGTCAACGTCCACCCGGTGAGGTCCTCGGCAGCCACGGTGAACGGCTCCGAGCGGGAGCTCTGCGCCGAGCGCACGAACAGGACGCCGAGCACGCCGAGCGCCGCAAGCCCCGCCACGATCTTCAGCAGTGTCTTCATCGGTTCTTCACCTTACTCCGCCCCGGCCCGGTGCCGCCGGGCTTCAGGCCCTTCTGCCGTCAAGCTCAGCCAATGGTAGAGTAGGCCCGATTTGTCACCTGCCCCACCGGCCAGGTGTCTCTGGTGCCTTGTGTGGTGGCAGCGTCTGGAGGGTGCGATGGCTCCACGGCTTCGGCGGAGTGTCGTCGGCGTCGTGGTGCTGGCCGCCCTGGCCGCGGTGTCCACCGGCGTCTCGGGCCAGGGTCGGGTCAAGGTCGAAGGGTACGCCGAGTGGCGCAGCGGCGACCTGATCATCGTGGACGGCCAGCGCGTGCGCCTGGCGCGGTCGGGGCGGTTCACGGGCGAGGGTGACGCCACGAGCGTGCGCGACCTCCCGCTCGGCTACGAGGTGAAAGTCGAAGGTACCCGCGCGCCCGACGGGGTGATCGTGGCGACGCGCATCGAGGCGAAGCCGAACGGCGACGCCCTGTTCGAGGGGGACCTCATCTCTGCCTTCGACGAGATGGAGGAGGAATACCGCCGGGCCGGGGAGATCTTCGAGGAGGACGACCAGGGCAACGTCGAGGTGCTCGGCGAGCTGCTCGAGAACGGTCCAGGCGTGCGCCGCGTCGTGCGGATCGCCGAACGGCTCGTGCCTCCCTATCTCGATCTCGATGACTTCCGCTTCTACGTCGTGGACAACGAGGAGTGGAACGCGATGGCCGCGCCCAACCGCTCGATCTACGTCTTCAGCGGTCTGCTGGACGACATGGACGACGACGAGGTGGCGATCGTGCTGGGACACGAGCTGGTACACGCCACGCACGAGCACTCTCGGCGGCACTACCGGCGCGACATGCTGATCGAGCTGGCGGCGCTCGGCATCGCGGTGGCGGCGGAAGCCATCGACAGCGACGCGACGCGCGCCGCCGTCCAGGTGGCCGCCATGCTCGGCACGTCCGCCTGGTCGAGCGGCTACGGCCGGCAGTACGAAGACCAGGCCGACCGCGTCGGCCTGCGCTACGCGTACGAAGGCGGTTTCGACGTGGCGAAGGGGCCGGGGTTGTGGGGGCGCTTCGCCGAGCGGTACGGCGGCCAGAACCGGGTGTTGAACTTCTTCTTCAGCGATCACTCCGTGGCCGAGGCGCGGGCGCGCAACCTGCGACGGGAGATCCAGTTGAACTACGCACGTCCATCGCGCTGATCACGGGAGCACCCCGTCCGGGCGGGCGCCGGAGTCCCTCCAGCCGGCGTCAGACGGCGTAGCGCTCGAAGAACCGGTCTTCCGCTTCGCGGTCACCGATCAGGATCAGCTCGGCGTCCCCCGGCAGGGGCATCGAGACGTCCACGCGTCCGGAGACCGGGCGTCCCGCCCGGATCGCGAGCACGTTGCAGCCGGTGAGCTGGCGCAGGCGGCTGTCGGCGAGCGTCCGGCCCACGAGGGACTTCGGGACGGGCGTCTTGAAGACATCGAGCCCTTCCGCCACGAGCAGCATGCGCTGGCCGCGCAGCGCGTTGAAGATGGCGTTGGCGCCCATCGACGCGTACGAAAACACGAAATCGGCGCCGGCGCGGTGGAGCGTGCTGGCGTTGCGCTCGAGCGTGGCGCGGCTGAGGATCAGCATGTCGGGCCGCAGCCGCCGGCAGTACAGCGTCAGGTAGATGTTGACCGCGTCCTCGTGCGTCGTGACGGCGACGCAGGTCGTGTCGCGGATGCCGGCGTCGTTGAGCACGTCGAGGTCGGCGGCGTCGCCGACGACCGTGCGCTCCGGATCGCGGGACCGGCCCGCGACCTGCTCGACGATCCGGTAGTCGACGCCCCGGTCGGCCAGCGCGTGAGCCGTGGCGCGGCCCACGCGGCCGCCGCCGATGATCACGGCGGTCGTCGTGGTCCGTGACGGGACGGCCAGCGCCGCGTCGTAGGCGTCGAGGTCCGCGGGGCTGCCCGCGAGGAGCAGGACCGTGTTCGGCGTCACCTGGATGTCGGGGCGGCCCAGCGTGAACCGCCCCCGCTCCCACACCCCGGCCACGTTCAGGTTGAAGCGTTCGCGAAGGCCCGTCTCCCGCACCGTCTGGCCGACGAGCGGCGTGCCGGCCGCCGCCGCCTCGGCAATCGCCAGTTCGTCCACCTGGCCGATGACGTGGCTGCGCCCGTCGCGTCCGAACACGCGTCGCGCAAGCGCGAGCCCCATCAGCTCGCTCAGATGGACGACCCGCTCGCAGCCGGCCAGCTGCAGGATGTCGATCGAGGCCGCGGAGCTGGCGAGCGCCACGATCGGGACCGTGGCGGAGCGTTCGCGCGCGGTGGCGGCGATGTTCGCGTTGACCGGGTCCGACAGCGTGACCGCAAGCAGCGCGGCGTGCTCGATCCGCGCCTGGGCGTACGTGTCGGGATCGTCGAGGTCGCCCAGCATGACCGGCACACCTTCGGCGTCGAGCGCCAGCGCCTCGGCGAGGTCGGGCACGATGACCGTGAACGGCGTGCGGAACTGCCGCAGCCGCTGCATCAGGCTGCGGTCCACCGGGCCGTGTCCGGTCAACAGGACGTGCCCGCGGGTCGAGGGCGGCAGCTGCCGGGGCGCGCGCGCCTGGTCGCGCGCCTCGAGCCACGGCGCGTAGAAGAACTGGATGAAGGTGAAGGGCAGGATGACCAGCATCAGCACGGTGCCCGTCACCACCACGAGCACCGAGAACATGCGGCCGAGGTCCGAGGTGAACGTGACGTCGCCGAAGCCCAGCGTGGACATGGCGACGATCGTCCAGTAGAAGCCCGTGAGCCAGCTGTGATCCTGACCTTCGCGTGCCATGAGCACGTGGAAGACCACGCTGAACAGCACGACGATGGCCGCCAGGACGGCCACGAAGCCGACGAGCACGCGCAGGTTGGCCTGCTGGCGGCCGCGGGCCATGTAGGCGGAGAGGAGGGTGGTGACGAGTCGCATGCGTCGGGCCGGGTCGCGCCAGGGCGACGGTCTACTGTATCGCCCCCGCACGCCGCGCGGAATCGCACTTGACCTGCGGCGGACGGGCCACGACAATCGCCCCTGACGCCGCGCGGCGGAGGGGCCGTGCGGGCAGGAGCGTGGCACGAAAGCGAGGGCGCGATGCGCAGAATGATCGGCGGCGTGGTGGGGCTCGTCACCGTGGCGGTCGCGGTGGGAGCGTGGTCGCTGCAGGGCAGGGCAGCGGACGGCACGCTGACGCCGGCGGACCACGTCGAGATCCGGGATCTCTACAACCGGTACAACCACTACATCGACAACGTGAAGGACAACGGCTACGCGTACGCCGGGCTGTTCACTGAGGACGGCGTGTTCGAGACCAACATCGCCGTGGGTACGCGCACGGGGCGGGAGGCGCTGGC